>PLEG01000087.1 GCA_003136975.1 Gemmatimonadota bacterium
CGATCGCGATTCCAAAGTTCGCCGCAACGAAAGAGCGGGCGTACGTGGCGACGATGAAGACCGATCTTAAGAATCTCGCGACAGCTGAGGAAGGTTTCGCGTCGAGCAACGCAGGCAAGTACATCACCACGGGGACAGTGTGGACGGCAACGGACACCACATTTGGTTATGCGCCGTCGACCGGAGTGTCGGTCACTGCTACTGCCAGCGCAGGACCGCCAGCTGGTTGGTCCGCGATCGCATCGAGCGCTAGCACCGCCAAGAAGTGCTACATCTTCAGCGGAACTATCGCTGCGCCAAGCGGCGCCCCGACTGGAATGACGGATGCAGCTCCAGCTTGCGATCCGTAACCACTTCATGCTCACTGATCAGAAACGGCGACCAATTGGTCGCCGTTTCTTTTTGCTTATGTTTGTGATGTCCCAAGACGTGTTTCACCCGTCCCCACCTGCTCGCTATACTGCCGCTAAGGCCGCTAGTCGCTGCATCGCCACCGTGACGCGCTGCGCCGACCGGCGTCAATCACAATAGTGGCGACCTCCATCGTTCCAAAGGATCGCGAACAGCTTTCCGCGGGCACCGCACGCATACTGGACGCGAGCCGTGCGATCGCTGCGTTTGCTGTCCTTCTCCAGCACGCGCGGAGCGCGCTGCTGGTCGACCCGAAATCTGCGACTCGATCCAATGTTGCGACGACGATCCTGTACTGGGCATCGGGTTTTGGACACCAAGCAGTCGTCATCTTCTTCGTTTTGAGCGGCGCTCTTGTCGGCGGCAGTGTCCTCAGATCGGTGTCGAGCGAGGAGTGGAGCTGGAGAGCCTACCTTATCCGGCGCCTGTCGCGACTCTACATCGTTCTCATCCCGGCGCTCCTGCTCATCCTTCTTTGGGACGGTCTTGGTGCGGCGATATTCCCCGCACATGGGATCTATGGAGACGTCATGTCCGCCATCACGCTCGGCGGACACACCCTAATAGTACACAATCGTGGCGCGATGGCGTATGCAGGGAATATTGCATTCTTGATGACGATATACGTGCCCGTACTCGGATCTGGCGCGGCACTCTGGAGTTTGAGCAACGAGTTTTGGTACTACATCCTGTTCCCGTGTATGGTTCTCGCTGTCGCTCGCCGCTGCAACTCGTGGCGGTCACTTGCCTACGTTGTACTGACATTCGCGATCATCCTCTTCGTTAGCCGCGGTATAGTCGAGTGGATGAGTGTTTGGCTACTGGGTATTGCTGCTGTCCGCGCGCCGCGTTTTCGCCTCTCGTCAATCCGCGGCTCGTGGCTCGTGATTGCTGCATTCATGGTATTCGCGGTCACAACCGCGCTAGAGCGCACTATCATGAACGTGATCTCGCTGCGTGGAGATCTTGCGGTGGGCGTTGGCTTCGCCCTGCTTCTCTACTGCGCGTTGTGTCGTGATTCGTCGGAGCCGGTCGCCGTCGGCACTCTGCGTTTGTCGGGGACATGGAAACGGTTCGCGGGATTCTCGTACACACTCTACCTGTTCCACCAACCACCGCTCGCGTTCGCGAATGCGTGGCTCAGTTATACGCATCACTCTCGCTGGCAACCTACCGCGCCGCATGTCGCGACTATGTTTGGTGTTATAGCCGCGATAGTTCTGTATTCCTACTTCGGGTCCCGCGTCACCGAAGCCCACACCGATGATCTTCGGAGCGCGCTGGCATACCGCTATGCGGGTCGACGACACGTGCGCAGCGAGCCCACCTACGATCCTTACAGTGCTTGACTCAAGGTCAAACGGCGTGGATTAGCTAGATCGTTTTGATCGTTCGTTCTCTAGCTACGGCGTAGCCACTCCAGTCATAAAATGCACCTACCGCCGCGCTTTGGCTCGCTCTGCGCGTGCGTCATCACGCGTACCGTGGTGACATGCCACCTGCTCGCGGTAAGCTGCATCGCGGATTCATCCTCGCAGAAGCCTTGATTGCACTCCTCGTCCTCGGTGTAGTCTTCCTCGCGCTCGAGGGATCATTGACGATCGTCGTGCGAAGTCTCGCAGATTCAGAGCGGGAGACCGTCGCAACCAGACTCGCGGAGACGCAACGTGAGCGCGCGTTCGCAGCCGCCTGTGCCGCCGCATCTGGAACGGATTCATTGAATGCAGTGATCGTGACCTGGACCTCGTCACGCACTGGTCGGTTGGTCCGCGTATCTCAAACCAGCCGATATCCGCGGCGTATTGGAGATCGCGTTGAACAATACGACGCTGTGAGCGCCTGCCAATGACACGGTCTCATCGACGCCGTGGAGCGACACTGATCGAACTCGTCATGGGCATGGCCGTAGCGATGCTCGTTGTCACGCTCGCCGTATCCCACGTTGTTCGGCATCAACGCACCTACAATGACGTCGCGTCGGCCCTGGATCTCAGAGCGCGCCTTCGCGATGGGTCTGACATTCTTGCCGCCGATCTTCGTGGAAGCTCGCCGGCTGGCGACAGTCTGCTTGTCGCACTGGACACGGCTGTAGAGTTTTTCTCGGCGATCGGAACGTCCACTCTCTGTGCATTGCCAGCGCCGAACCGGATTGCATTGCCGCCGGACGCTCTGCCCAGCGGGCGAACACTGACCTCCTGGGTCGCCACTCCGGACACGGGGGACTATGTGCTCGTATTCGCCGACTCATCGCCGTCGTCACTCGCCGGTTGGCAGCGGGCTCGCATCGTATCCTTCGCGAATGTCGCGACCTCCGCCAGCTGTCCCGTTTCCGCGGGCCTGCTATCGATCAATGACGTCACGGGGCCCGCCCGCTCTTACGAGGCAACATTCGCCCCGATGGTATCGATCAGTGCCCATCGCGGCACACCTGTGCGCATAATCCGGCGCGTTCGTTACAGCGTTTACCGCGGCGGCGATGGAAAGTGGTACCTCGGCTATCGTCGCTGTACCGGTGGATGCGCGGCGATCCAACCGGTGAGCGGGCCATATGAAAGTCGTGCTGGCTCACCCATGTCGTTTCGATACTTCACCCGCAATGGCGCTCCGCTCGTCGGTCCCGGCCCAAGCAGCGACGTGGCGCGCATGGAGATCGTCTCGCGCGCCAATTACGCGCGGCCGGTGCGGTTACCGGGAATGGCAGCGCCGCTGCTTGGTGACTCGACCGTCGTCACAGTCACACTCCGAAACCGATGGTGACGATGGGGACCAATCGACGCGGATTCGCGCTACTCATCGTCATGGTGCTGATGGCCGTCGGCAGCGCGTTAATGGTGGCGGCAATGAACGGCTCACTCGCCGAGGATGAAACCGCCCGCATCGGAACCATGCAGCGGCGTGCACTGGTCGGCGCCGAATCCGAGCTGTGGACAACTTTGACCACCCTCGGTGCGCCAGCGCTGCGTGTAGCTCCGCTCGGGTCCTCGAGCAGTACCAGTCGCAGCCTCGGTGACATGACCCTCACCGTCGCGGTGGAGAAGGTCGATACTTCAAATGTGTGGATCGTCGCGACTGCGACTATCCGCAGGTCGGGAATCATCGCCAGACACCGGGTAGGGATGAGTTTGCTCATCCCGCACGATACCGCGGACCTCGCGCTGCATCCTGTGCCCCAACGCGCCTGGGCGGAACTGTTCTGAAACGTGACCTTTTGGGCCAACCAGTCGTATTGACCTCGACAAGAGTTGCGTAACGGACTTGTCGTCCGAACTCATGATGGAGTCGCATGTCCTTTTTCGGCCGTAACAAGACGACGGTTGGACTCGACATCGGCTCTGGACTCATCAAGGTCGTGGTCATGGATCACGCCCGTGGAGTGCCAGAGTTGGTGAAGGTCGCTGTCGCACCCCTCCTTCCCGACGCGATAGTCGAGGGAGAGGTAATGGATCCACGACTCGTCTCGGTGGCGATCCAGGAAGCCATGGAGCGCGCTGGCACCAAGGCGACCCAAGTCGTCACAGCGGTTGGTGGACGCGATGTGATCATCAAACGGATCCAGACCGAGCGCGTCAAGGAGCAGCAGGCGCGCGAGCTGATGCGATGGGAAGCCGAGCAGCACGTGCCCGATGTAGAATCGGTCGAGCTTGATTTTCAGGTTCTCGAAGATGAGGACGGTGCCAGCCCGGACGAGATGAGCGTCCTGCTAGTTGCCGCAAAGCGCGAGCTGGTCGACGCCAAGCTTCGAATACTGAGCGAGGCCGGCCTGGAGCCGAGCGTCGTGGATGTCGATGCCTTCGCCCTTCACAACGCTTTTGAGCTAAATGATCCCGAAGCGATGCGCGGCGCGGTCGCGCTGGTGAACGTGGGCAACGAAATTACTAACGTGAATGTTCTCGACAACGGCGTGCCGATCCTGACACGCGACCTTGCCGTCGGAACACGTCGTTTTCAGGAAGACCTCCAGCGCCATCACGGCCTCGGTACGGATGACGCAGAGCGCATGGTGCGCGGATATGACCGTCATCCCCAGCTCGACAGCGTGCTCGAGGCACGTGGCGAGGAGATCGCGGTCGGTGTGGAGCGAGCGGCTGCTTTTCTCGCCGCATCCGCTCGTGGAGCGCCGCAGGTCCGGGCGATCTATATTTGCGGCGGCGGATCAAGGGTTCCGGGGCTCGCAGATGTGCTCGGTCAGCGTTTGCACTTGAAAGTCGAATACGCCAATCCGCTCGCGAACCTCCATGTGCGTGACGGTGCGCTCTCCGAGTTCACCATGGATGAAATCGCGCCGCTCCTCATGCTTCCAGTGGGGCTCGGCCTCCGCCAAGCCTCATGATAGAGATCAATCTCCTCCCAGGCGCCAAGCGCACCACGCGTCATGGTCTTGACTTCGCTCCGGGTGCGGCCATCGCAAGCCTCGGCGCGAATTTAAAGGACAAGTTCCTCATATTCTGTGTTGCCGGTATAGTTATTGGCCTCGGCGGCATCGCTGGCATGTATCTGTATCAGTCCAGGCAGGAAGCCGCCGCCATGACGCGCGAGTCGGCCGCCGCGACCGATTCAGCTCGCTTCGCCGCCGTGCTCACGGCGCGCGCTCACGCGGAAACGACGCGCGATTCGGTTTACCAGCAGCTCGCGATAATCAAGTCGATTGACGACACGCGATATACCTGGCCACACTTGCTCCAGGCGATCAACCTGGCCGTGCCCCAGTACACGTGGCTGATCTCGGTCACACAGACAAGCGCGATCATGACCACCGCTGCTTCGGCCAACGATACTTCCGCCGCGGGCCGTGCCAAGGCGGACAGCGTAAAGAAGGCAGGTGGCGGCAACGCTCGCGTAACGCCGGCATCGCGCAAGGCGCACGCCGACTCGCTCTTCAACGGAGTCGCGAACGTCACGACGTTCAGGATCATCGGTCAGACCGTTGACGTTCAGGCGCTGACGCAATTCATGAAAAGCCTCGAAGCGTCGCCGTTTATCAAGAATGTGCAGCTCACGCGCTCGGATCTAGTAACGGCCGATAACAAGGAAGTGACCGAGTTCCAGCTCGAGGCGCAATCCGAGACGCCTCCAGCGCGCTTGCTTCAGACGGTTCCACTTTCAATAGCGGTGCACTAGCATGGCGATCGGCGCAAACATGACACAGCGCGAACAGGCGCTCGTGGGTGTCGGTATCATTGCGATACTGCTTGCCGCTGCATTCTGGTGGTTTCGCTTCACACCGCAGGCCGCGACGATCAGCGCGATGAGCGCACACGTTGACACTGTAGAGACAAATAATCGGAAGGCGCGCGTGGCGATTGCTCGCGGAACCGTGCAGCAGCTACAGACCGAGGCCGCGAGCTATCAGAAGAATCTCGACCTCATGCGCGAACTGGTCCCAACCTCGAATGAAGTCCCGTCGCTGCTCGAGAATGTGTCGACCGCTGCGCGTCGCGTGGGATTGGATCTCGCGTCCGTCGAGCCAGTGCCGGTAATTCAGGGCGAGCAGTTCGACACGTATCGCTACAAGATATCGGTCATGGGTGGCTACCACGAGCTGGCTGAATTTCTGGCCAATGTTGGTTCGCTTGACCGCATAATGGCGCCCGTTGGGCTCGATCTCAAACTGCATCCGGGCGACAAGGATAAGTCGCACCAGAAAGCAGGTGAGTCGTTGCTCGACGCGAGCTTCCAGATCCAGACATATGTTGCCCGCACAGCTCCGCTCGTACTGAGCAAGGAGGTCAGATGACAACGCGAAAACGTCCCGCGGTAGGCAGTCACCCGCTAGCGGTTACCGCGATGCTGGTGATGGTGCTCGCGCTGATACTTCTCGTTGAAGGCGATGCTCATGCCCAGACGCGTCAGCAAAATCGCGCTGATGAGGCGGGAGATACCGCGAGCAGCGTTACCTTCAACCGCGAAGTGTTTCAGTACGATCCGGCTGGGCGGCGCGATCCATTCGTGTCGCTCGTGAAGAGCAGCGAGATTCGGCCAACGCTGTCGGACCTCCGACTCACCACCATCGCCTTCGATCCGCTCGGACGAAATTCGGTGGCAGTCCTTCGGGATCTCGGAACCAAGGAGCAGTATCGCGTGAAGGTCGGCACCACGCTTGGCCGCATGCGTGTTGTTCGAATCGAGCCCAGGGTTGTGACGTTCGCGCTCGAAGAGTTCGGCTTCAGCCGGCAGGAATCGCTTGCGATCGGTGATACTACAATAAAGAGGACGCCATGAAGTTGCCCCTGATCACCCTCGCCGCGTTCGCAGTCGCGCCGGGCTACGCACTCAGTCCCATTTCGCCGCGGTTGTCGCCAGCGTGTTCCGACGCATGCGCACGGGTCGCCGCGGCGCCCAGAGTAACGGGAGTGAGTGTTGTGCCGGCTTCTGGACATGCTGACGTCGTCATAGGCGTCCAGTCGCCCACGGACATCCAGGACTTCACCCTCGACACTCCCTATCGCGTTGTCGTCGATATCAAGGGAGCGTCACTTGCTGGCGCACCGTCGGCATACGACAGGGTCGCCCGCGGTGGAATTACAGACGTACGTGTATCGCAGTTCAGCGCCAATGTGGTTCGCATCGTTTTGCAACTCGACAGTGCACATCCATATGAAGTGAAGCGCGGCGCCAACGAGGTCCGGATCGCGGTCAGCGGCGGCTCCTCCAGCTTTGCCGCGTGGACTGGACTCAATGGCCACGATGTTGCCCGCGATGAGGCTGCGCCGAGCGATGAGGCCATGGCATCGGCAGGAGCACCGCACTCGACCATGACGGCGGTAAGCCAGCCGTCATATCTCCAGAGTCCGCAGCAGTCGACTCAGCCGCGCATTACGGTTACGTATCAGGATGCCGACATCCGCGACGTAATCGCCGCGTTCGCCACCTTCGCCGGCCGCACGATAGTTACCGGGCGCGATGTCACTGGCACTGTGACAGCGGAAATCCGGAACCAGCCATGGGACGTAGCGCTTCGCGCGATTCTGCAAGGACAGGGACTCGCCGCAACCGAGGATCCGGTTTCTGGGATCATCACGGTCGATAGCTACTCGAACGTCCAGGCACGTCAGGCGTTTGAACCGCTTGTCACGCAGCTCATCTCGATCAACTACGCGAAAGCTGATTCGCTCGTGCCAGTTGTCACCAAGTTATTGGCGAGGGATTGCGTGACCGGTGGACCGGCGAGTGCCGCTGGAGCCGCTAGCGGCGGTGGATCTGCAACCAGTTTCGGAAACCAGACGTGCATCACTCGCGGGGCTGTCGCATCCAATCCGGGCACCAACACGCTGATCGTCACGGAGACGCCATCGCGGATGGCCGGAATCATCAACTACGTTCAGAACCTTGATGTTCGCACGCCACAGGTATCGATCAAGGCAAAGATCATATTCGTGGATCGGACCAACATTGAAGATCTTGGCCTGTCATACGACCTTGGTTCCCAGAACCAGTTCTTCAGCACGCTGGCCCCGCGCATTGATCCTACGACTCTCAAGCCGATCAACAACGCGAACGGCGTACCAATCGGATTTGGTGGTGGGACGCCAATCGTCGGCAACCAGATTTCGCTGGGCGGCAACACGCTTTCCGGAATCGCGAATGCAAACAACCGCATAGCGTCTCCGGCGCTTCAGCTCGTGTATTCGGCGGCAGTCGGTCGTTTCTCGCTCACGAGTTTTCTTGACGCTCTGCAGGAAGTCCGCCTGGCGGATCTGCAGGCGGAGCCGAGTATAGTCACGGTCGATAACCGCGAAGCGAATATCCAGGTTGGCCAGGACATACCGGTGCGGGTGCTCGACGCCAGTACTCAGCAATCCGGCGCTGCAGGTGCGGTTCAACCGAAGGCGACGGTGAGTTTTCATTCCGTTGGCATCATACTGAGAGTCACGCCGCACATCACGAACAATCATCAGGTGCTGCTGGATGTGCACGCCGAAAATTCGGATGCTCAGCTGGCAGGATCGGACATCGGTTATGTCTTCAACAAGCAGAGCGCCGACAACCGCCTACTCGTGAATGATGGTGAGACCGCCGTCATCGGCGGGCTGACAGTAACGCAAGTAACGCAGAGCAAGAGCGGGATTCCTGTGCTCGTGGATCTTCCGCTCATCGGCAAGCTCTTTGGTGTTACGCAGAAGTCCGAGGAGAAGCGCGACCTACTCATCCTAATCACGCCGCACGTCATCGACGACGGCGAGCGCGTGAGATCGCCGCGAGGGCGGTAAGATGATCAAGCACTTTAGACTATCCGTCGTCGCCGCAGCGGTGCTCGCACTGAGCACGATAGCCTGCAGCGACCAGTCGATGAACGGTCTCAGCGATCAGACTGCGCCCACGATCCTGCTTGCAAAGGGGACGAGCTCCGTCGATTCCGTTCTGACTTTCGCGGCTAACGTCGCGGACAATCTCGGCATCCAGCGCGTCCATGTCGATGCGACTGGCGGCGTCACTGCGTCTTTCGACTCCGTTTTTCACGCGGCAGTTACGAGTACCACACTGACGTTCTCGCTATCGGTCCCACGCAGCGTTCCTGCAGGAACGCCGGTGACGCTGATCGGATACGTCTATGATGGCGCCGGAAACAGGTCGGCTCCTGACACACTGAAGCTCGGGACGGGGAATCTCGCCCCAGCGACTGTTGTCATTACCGCGCCAGTAACTGGATCCGCGGTCGTGATCGGAAAGTCCACAGTCATAGCGGTCACCGGGACGAGCAAGGTGAAGGTGCAGTGGCTTGGCTATCAGACATCTGGTGCATTTATCGCATCCGATTCCGCCGCATTTTCGAGCCCGTTGAGTGACTCGACCAATACCCAGCTGACGATGACTGTTCCCGCATCGATCCCGGCTGGTAGCGTAACTCTGACGCCATTCATCCGTGATTCTCTGGGCAACCGCGGACTCGGCTCGCCAATCACTCTGAAAGTGCAAGCGGCAACCGGTGTGAAGGCAGCGCCGATCGTCAACTTCGGCTCAGACAAGCGTGTCGAGGTCAACGACACACTTTCCGTCACTGCGATCGATACGACTGGCTCGGGCATTACTGACATCGGTTACGAGATTAGCAGCACGATTGGTGGCGCAATAGTCGTTCAGGGTGACTCGACCTCGAATGGTCAATCGACGTCGCTACCGCGACGCTTTAACCTGAAGATCCCAAATACCATCGTTCCGCCTTTTCCGACGACGCTATACATCAAGGCGTTCGCGATCACTGCGAATGGCGCAAAAGGATACGCGAAGCTCGCGAGCGGAATCGACAGGGTTGATACGCTCACAGTTGTCGCCGGTGTTACGCGCCAGGTGCCGAACGGTGGCACGATCGCGGATGCGATCTACCACCCACGCTACGATCGCCTGTACCTGACCAACATCGATCGCAACGAGCTCGAGGTATTCAGCCTTGGCGATTCGAGCTTCCATTCTCCGATCGCAGTCGGCTCGCGTCCATGGGGCATAGCAGCGTGGCCGCGCAACCCAACGACGGGCGACTACGGCGATACTCTGTTGGTCGCAAATTCGGGTGGCACGTCAATCGGGTATGTAAACCTGCTTGACCGCTCGATTCCGTTCTCCGCCGAGGGACGGGAAGTCTATCGATATCCGCTGCCGCACATACGTGCGTTCACGGTCAGAACTGTGGCCGCAGCCGGTACTAACCCGCCGGTCAACATTCAGCAGCGAACACCGTACGACTTCAGCGACCGGCCTCAGTATCTTGCGCCGACGTGTCGCTCGTCGTCACCATTCCCATCCGGCTTGACGTGCGATCAGGTGATCCTGGTGTACTCAACCACGCCAACGCCGGGCCAGACCACGCCGTTCCCAAACCAGGGAACGGTGCGCTACGAGAATCTCACGACCAAGAGTTCCCACTTCTTTTTCGAGCAGGCGATCGGCCAGACGGCTGGCGCCTCGGATTCGCTCGAAATCGATCGCTTCGGCGTGAATTGCGATCGAAACGGACAGAACTGCGCCGCTGGATCGGACTCCGTCCTCGTCCCGTTCCAGCAACCGGTTGCTGTCAAGCCTCACGTTCCGACATCAGCTGCTGATACGTTGATCAAGTTCGATACCTCGTTCTACTCGGTCGTTGTACAGATCGACAAGATTGCGTTCCGCGACAGTACGTTTGCGCGTAGCTCCGGCAACTTCGCTCGCGCCATCCTCGGCGAGGGAGGGGCTGTGCAAGGAAGTCGCGTCATAGGCTTTAATGCGCCCTTCGGGCTCGACTCGTCGATAACGCTTTCGAATGGTGTTATCAAGAAATTGCAGACCCCCGTCATCGATCTGGGCGTATCCCCGCCGGGACGCGTAGCGGATCTCACCGCAAATACCTTCGCGCGAGTCGGTGGTGTCGCAATCAATTTCGACGGCTCTCTCGCCGCAGTCCGTGCAGACTCGATCTACCTCTTCAACCAGGACCTCAGGCACCAGGGTACTTTGCAGACGTCGACGTCTGGCAATCCTGGATTCGATTTCCATCCACAGAATTCCGGTAACGGCATCACTTCGTCGTCGCCGCTCAAGTCGTGCTACTCGTTCGCGGCGTCGACTGAGCCCTCCATTGAGGTCTATGAGAACAACCACTTCAAGCGCATTGCGGTGATTCCGGTCAAGAACCCGATTATCGGTCCGATCAAATCTGCTTTGCGTCAGCCCGGCGGTCAGTTGATCCTCGTCGGTGCAACTGCGAAGGGAGTGGTGATCATCAACGTAGATCCCTCGCTATTCGGCGGCGCAAGCTGTCCTCCGTGATAGCGTGATGCAATCCAGAGCATTTGACACGACGAAGCCCGGCCCAGTGCCGGGCTTCGTCGTGTCACGCGCGCTACTCTGTCGCGATTTTGGCTCCGCGCGGGTGGATCGGTTTGCCGAAGCGCATTCCCATGGGTTTATTATTGTTCCCAATGCTTCGCTTCACTACCGCCGGTGAGTCGCACGGCGCCGCACTCGTCTCGATTCTCGAAGGAATGCCCGCTGGCGTTCCGCTTCTCGCTGCCGACGTCAACGCCCAACTAGCGCGCCGACAGGCTGGTTACGGGCGCGGGCGACGGATGCAGATCGAGTCGGATCAGGTCGAGTTCCTTAGTGGCGTCCGCGCCGGCGAGACCATAGGGTCGCCAATAGCGATGCTGATCCAGAACCACGATTGGCGTAATTGGCAGGAAATAATGAGCCCGGCCCCGCTTGATGGTGAGGCCGGCCACGCTGGTGAGCGCAAACGCGCGGTCACTCGGCCGAGGCCGGGCCACGCCGACCTCGCGGGAATGCTCAAGTACGATCGCACGGATGCGCGCGACATACTGGAACGCGCGTCCGCGCGCGAGACTACTGCGCGCGTCGCGGCTGGGGCGGTTTGCCGCGTGCTCCTTGCGAGCCTGGATGTATCGATCGGCAGTCATGTCGTCGCGCTGGGAGACGTACTGGCTCGGGCGCCGGAGGCGCTGCCGCCTGATCTCAACGCGGCGGCCGACCTGTCGCAGCTGCGCACTCTCGACAGCGACGCTGAAGCGAGGATGATCGCGCTCATCGATGAGGCAAAGCGCTCAGGCGACACGCTCGGCGGGATATGTGAGGTGGTGGTAACCGGACTCCCCGTTGGGCTTGGCTCACATGTGGCTTGGGACCGCAAGCTGGACGGGAAGCTCGCCGCTGCGCTCATGTCGATTCCGGCCGTAAAAGGGGTCGAGATGGGCATGGGCTTCCAAGCCGCGCGCCTGCATGGCTCCGAGGTGCACGATGAGATCGACCCCGCTGAGGATGCCGTGACGCGCGGAAGGTTGAGCCGGCGCACCAATAACGCCGGTGGCCTGGAGGGCGGAATCACTACGGGCGAACCAATCGTGCTTCGAGTCGCCATGAAGCCGATCAGTACCCTCATGCGTCCGTTGGCGTCGGTCGAGATGACGACGCGCGAAAGTGCGGCATCTACGGTGGAGCGGAGTGACGTCACCGCAGTTCCGGCCATGGGCGTCATCGCGGAAGCGATGACCGCATTTGTCCTTGCGGATGCAATGCTCGAGAAGTTCGGCGGGGACTCGTTGGGAGAGCTCTTGCGGAACCGGCAGGGGTATCTGAGGTATCTGGCTGAGCGTGACACCGGACGTGGCGCTGGGTGAATTGCGGTGGCAGCCATGAGACACGTAGTGCTCGTCGGGCTGCCTGGAGTCGGCAAAAGCACGGTGGGCCGTGCTGTCGCGGATCGATTGAAACGGGGTTTCATCGATCTCGACGCCCATATTGAACGTTCGTTCGGTAAGACTGTAGCCAGGATTTTCAAGGAAGATGGAGAGGCCGTCTTCCGGAAAGCGGAGGCGGATGTCACAGCCGCGGTCGCCGGGCTGGCCCCTTCGGTGATCGCGCCAGGGGGCGGCTGGGTGCTAAACTCCGCGGCGACGGCACATTTGCTGGACAGTGGCCGTATCATATACCTTAGAGTGACACCGGACGCCGCGATTCGCAGAATGGGCCGCGGCATCGGTAGGCGGCCGTTACTGAGAGGCGCCGAAGACCCGTATGAGGCGATGCGCGGGATATATGAGGCGCGGAAGGCCATCTACGAGCGGTGCTCAGAGATGACCGTCGAAACGGTTGGTGTTGGAAAGTCTAACGTGATCGCAAAGGTGGTCGAGCTTGTGCTCGCCGCCGAGCGTGACTTCGAAAATGAGAATGACTGAAGGGATAGAGGGATACAACGTACCGCGCTCGATGCGCGTCCTGGGGCCACACGAACGGAGCCGCTTCACAGCAGAGGCTTGGGGCTACCTGGTCGGCCTTAGCCGGTCTGGGCTGCTTGACGCCGTGGAGCTCGAGCATGTGATCGAGCGGGTCCTTACTCATTTTGACGGGCGGGTCGCGTTGACGGACCTACGTCTTGTGCTTGGGGACGGCAGCTCCGAAGGCGGCGACCCTTCATCATCTGTTACTACGCATTGAATCCGGGGAAACTCGGCAACCGATAAAGAAGGGATAATGGCAATTCGAAAGACGGCGGCGAAGAGCGCCGGAGCAAAGAAAAAGACCGTGACGAAAACGGCCGTCCGAAAGGGCGTCCGTAAGACCGTGCGCAAAACCGCACTCGTCGAGGCTGACGGTGGTGGCGACGACTTCGCAGTGGATGGCGCGGGTACTGGCCAGGCCCTGGTGATCGTCGAGTCGCCAGCAAAAGCGAAGACGATCGGCAAGTATCTTGGCCGCGGCTACAAAGTGCGCGCGACGGTCGGGCACGTGCGGGATCTTCCCGAGAAGAAGATGGGAATCGATGTGGACAATGGCTTCGAGCCGGAGTACGTGACGATTCCGGGCAAGGAGAAGACTCTCGCCGAACTCAAGAGCGCCGCGAGGGATTCGAGCCAGATCTATCTCGCGACCGATCCTGATCGCGAGGGCGAGGCGATCGCGTGGCACGTTGCTTCGCAGATCAAACGCAAGGGCGGCGCGCCGGTTCGGCGCGTGCTATTCCATGAGATAACCCGTGATGCTGTGCGCGCCGCGATACAGAACGCGGGGCAGATCAACGAGCGTCTCGTCGAGGCGCAGCAGGCGCGACGCGTGCTCGACCGGCTCGTTGGCTACAAGGCGAGTCCGATGTTGTGGAAGACAGTCAAGAAGGGCGTGTCCGCGGGCCGCGTTCAGACTGTTGCACTGAGGCTGATCGTTGAGCGCGAGCGCGAGATTCGCGCGTTCAAGCCTGTCGAGTACTGGACTATCGCTGCGCTCCTCCAGAAGAGTGGCCAGGAGTTCACAGCGAAGCTGCATCATGTCGATGGCAAGAAGCCGGAAATATCCAATGCGACCGACGCGCAGCGAGTGCTCGACGATCTTGCCGGAACGACGACATTCCCTGTAACTGAAGTCAAGCGGCGCGAACGGCGCAAGAATCCATACGCACCGTTCACGACCAGCACGCTGCAGCAGGAAGCGGCGAAGCGGGCCGGTTTCGGCTCCAAGCGCACGATGCNNCACCTACATGCGTACTGACTCGACCCGCGTCGCTGAGTCAGCGGCGACGGCTGCGCGCGATTATCTGCGCACGTTGTTTGGCGAGGAATTCCTTGCGCGCGGCGGTCCGCAGTTGTACGGCGATGGCAAGGGCAAGAACGCTCAGGATGCACACGAGGCCGTGCGCCCCACCGATCCCACTCGGCGTCCAGATACGGTCAAGCGTTATCTCAAGGACGATCAGTTCAAGCTGTACGAGTTGATCTGGAAACGTTTCATGGCGTCACAGATGGCGCCGGCCGTGTTCGATACGACGACGGTGAATTTTGACCTCGGGCGTTACATATTTCGCGCGACTGGTAGCGTGGTCAAGTTCACGGGTTATCAGGCGCTGTACCAGGAAGCGCGTGAGGCAGGCGACGGCAAGGCGCTCG
>PLEG01000281.1 GCA_003136975.1 Gemmatimonadota bacterium
GGGTGCGGTGATGGCCGCCGCAGCTGGAGAACTGCTCCATGCCGAGATCCATGCCGGGCTGCTGCTCCTTGGAGCATACTACGTGCGCCGCATCCGGCTTCCTGGAGCGGCTGAGATCGCTGTCCTGGCAGTACCTGAGGAGCTCATCGACCGCCTGTCGCACATCGAGCTGTCCGTCGAGGCTCTCGCACTCGGGGTCGAGCGGATAGGTGAGGGGCAGCGATTCATAACGCGCTTCCTTGCGGAGAATGACATCCCACTGGCCCCCGGCGAGGGAGTCGCTGAGCCGATCGAGATCAATGCACGAGAGGAGACGCCACAGGTCCGCCGGCTCTGAATTTCAGCGAGTTTGGGTAAGCGGCTTCGCGATGCCCAGTGCGCCTGCATTGCTGCTACCATATGACTGCGGCACATGCAGTCTATCTGAAGGTGGCTTCTGCTTTGTACTACTCTTTTTGACGATGCGACGGCGCCACAGCATTCGCTGACCTCCAGAGCCGACCATGCGCCCGAAAGACCTACGAGATCATTCGCGATGGCCATGTCGCGGCAGTAGTGCAGAAGCACTTGTTCGCGCTTGTGCACCATCCTGGCGAGTACCGTAGTTGTCGACCAAGCCTGTCATCCGGATGATGGCGAGCGACACTGAAAATGTGACCATACCGAGATAACTACCAACATGGATTTCGATTGGCCGTTCGCCTATCGTTATCTCGCTCTGAACAAGTAACTCAACTTCACGAAGAATCCGTCGTTCAACCGATTGTAGTCGTTGAAACGCAACCCAGTCGGCTCATCCAGCAACGCTCCATACCCAGCAAAGAACACGGTGCCAGGCATCGGCTGGTAAGAAAACAACCCCTGCAAGTGCACGCGATTGGCGTCAGTGGCAATCGCTGACGTGTACGTTCCATTCGCCGGGTTGTAAAACAGAATCGGCGCGCCACCGTTGCGATCGTCGCGCAGTGCGGCCTGACTCTGTGCGTCGTACTCCGTTACCAGCCGGACGAACACCGCGCGTGATAGCTGATACTCGACTTTAACGCGCGGTATCTGGCGCTCAGCGACCGTCGTCCCGTCAGTCCGCCGGTCGTAACGTTGTAGCGCGTACGTGCCGTCAACGCGAAGCTGCGTAGTCGGCCGCCACGATATCGACGCGTTCAATAGATAGATCGCGGCCTGTTCCCACTCGTAGAAGTTCTCGTCCTGGCCGAACACGATCGACGCGTTTGCCGAAAGGTGCGCACCCTGTGGCGTCGCGAAGCTGAGCACGTAGTCGTGATTCGGGATGCGCTTGCGCCCCACGAATTGCAACGTATCGGCCCCGCTTGCCGCGCCCGGAACCACGATGCGATAGTCCGCGAAAAGAGATCTGTCATAGCCAAACACTTCAGTGTAGAGACCAGCTCCGAGCTGCCATCCGCCGCGCAGGGTAGTTGCAAAGTCGAAATGAAGTTTTTTGTTCTGCATATCGTCACCGCCCAGGAGTCGGCGGTACTGCCATTCACCAATCAGTCCAAGTACGCCGGTGAAGTTCTCGACAAGCGCACCCGGCTTGCCAAGTAGTGAGACGCGATGCGACAGGATGATGTTGGCGATGTTGCCGCGACTGATGAATCCGCTCTGGGTTTGAAATTGCGGATCGATCGCGCGGATCGCGTAATTCAGGCCGAAGGTTCGGCCGTTGCGGTCGAGCGCGACATTCCATAGCGGGCCCGCGAATCTCTTGCCAGCCAGCTCGGTTTCACTGCCAGCCGCCTGCGCGCTCACCGTGTACAGACCGCCAAAGACTAGTCGCGTGTCCGCGCCGGCGACGCGATTGTAGTTCTGGCCGTCCTCACGGTCGGTGTAGAGGAGGCCGAGTCGTGAATCACTGCCAAGATCACGTTGTACGCGCGCAATGGCGAACGCTGGATGATTGCTTCCTGTAAGCGATGTGCTCGGGTCGTCAAACGCGCTCAAAAATGCGACGTTCATTCCGGCGACAGTACCGGTAAGCTTTCCGGCCGCGGTGGGCTGCACGATTCGCCGCGTATAGATGAGATTACTCGGCACCGTGAACTGCTCGATCCCATCCAGAAAGAACGGCCGTCGCTCGGCGAAATACAATGCCTGGCGTGGATCATAGGACAACTGATCAGCGTCGGCCTCAACCTGAGAGAAGTCCGGCTTGGCCGTCGCGTTAAGCGTGAGGTTGTTGGTTACGCCCCAACGCAGGTTCGCGCCTATGTTGGTGTGGCCGAGTGTGTAGCCATAGCCCGCACTGCGCGGCGCACCGCTCGCCGTCTGCGTGATCTCGGGATTGAAGTCGAGCACGATACCGCGATGCAGATCGCTCAGGCCAGTGAGTGTGCCGGACTGTCCGAGGAACGACGCCGCGGCGCGACTTGCTGGTGTCCACGAATCGTCGTATCCAGAGTGCTTCACGTGACGCGTGACGTTGAAACCCCAATCCTGTGTTGCTGCCGCTTGATACCTGATGCTCTTGAACGGAATACGAACTTCCACCTCGTAGCCGTACGGCGTCACGCGTCCCTTGGACTGCCAGACGAAGTCCGCACTGAGATCGGGCAGCGCGCGACCGGTTGACGTGTTTCCCGTACTGCCAAGGCCCGCCGTGTTGTTCGCCGCACCGCTCTCCACCAACGTACCGTCGGCCTGGACTCCGAGCGGATTCACCTGAAAGACGAAAGCCTGGCGGCCATCGTTGAACGTGCTCAATAGAAATTCGATACGATCTTCCGCGTCTATGTGATCGCGATCCGCGAGGTTGGGGTGCACCTCTCCGTGCGATTCATACGCGCGCACACCCAGATAGATCGCGGTTGGTGAATACCACACAAGGACTTCCGTGGAGTCCGCCGCAGGCACGCCGTCCGACGGTGCGAATTGCGAGAATCCCGTCAGTCGCGCAGCCTGTTGCCACTGCGGCTCATCCAGCTTGCCATCGATCGTCACGTCACCGTCGAGCCGCGGGGGTGCTACGCGAAGTTGGTGCTCGCGTCCGTTGTATGTGATCGCCGGCGCAACTGGTTTAGCGGGAATTGGTGTGGCCAGTAAAGCCACGAACGCGGTAACGAGGATCATCTGTAGCTCAATCTAGAATCGCCGACTCGGATCCGATATAAGTCATCCGTGCCGACGAGTTTCTTCCCGCTCGGCCGTGGGTTTTCGGCGAGCGAGTATGTCGAGCGCCAGCCTTGAAAGCTCACTCAAATCCACCGGATCCGATCCTCTCATTCGGTGTTTATTCGGTATATTTTACCTCCTAGGTATCATTTTGATAAACATCCGTAGTCAAGGACATGGCCGCTGTATCCGCTGTACGTGATCTACGTGAGCTGCTCGATCTCAAGTTTCCGGACGCTGCGCCGCTCCAGCGCCACCGGACCGAGGTCGTGGCAACGGGGATTGGCGAGCTGGATGGCATCTTCCCGAGCGGCGGATTTCCACGCGGGCGACTATCGGTCTGGGTGCCTGGCGGCGGCGCCACTGCCGTTCTGCGCTCGGCGTGCCGCTCCGCGGTCGCCGGCGGTGAGCGAGCGGTATGGATTGACGGCGGCGGCACGATGGCCGGCGCCTTCTGGGATGCGGGCCCGATCCTGATACGTCCCAGGAGCCGGCTTCACGCGCTGCGTGCTGCGGAATCGTTGTTGCGGTCAGGTGGGTTCGCAGTGGTAGTGCTGGCCGGCGCCGATCCAGAAGGAACCGAGAATGTGCGACTCTCGCGTGCAGCGCACGAGAGCGGTGGCGCGTGTATCGCGCTCACGGCGAGCGCTACCACATCGGCACTGCGCGCGTCGTCGTCAATTCGCCCGCAGGGCTATGTGTGGCGCCGAGATCCGCACGGCGATGCTGCGGCGATAGATGCCGCGACGCTGGAAGTGCGCGTTTCATCGCTGGGCTGGAACCGGCGCGCGCGCGTTGTGCTGCCGGTGCGCAGAGATGAGTTACGGTTGGCGCTCTCGATCGATCTGCCGGATCGGCGCGGAGCGCGCCGATGACCACTGATCAGTTATTTACTTGCGTCCAGCACTGCGAGCGCACGGGTCGATTCCGCATATCGCAGGATGCGCTTGTCACGCGTCACGAGCCGCGCGCCAGTGTCGCGCGCGGTTGCCATCAAAATGCGGTCGGCTGGATCAGCATGCGGATTACCCGGGAGGCGCGTGCTTCCAACAGCTATGCGTGGCGTGAGCTCGATGACCTGTACTCCCGGAATGTTCGCGGCCTTCTCGATCCACTGGAGTGGCTCCGCAGAGAGAGCAATCCGGTTCCGCTCGGCGAGCATTGCTACTTCCCACATCGAAATGGCTGAGATGAGCACGAGATTATGCTGGCTCGCCGAATCGATGAGCTTCAGCATCCCATGTGATAACTCGCCCTCTCGCTGCTCCGCCGCCCATATCCATACGTGGGTGTCGAGCAGGAGTGGCATGTCGAGCGCGTTACTTGTCGGCATCCCACTCGACGTCGATGGGCGAGATCAGATCTCCATACCAGAGCACAGTGCCGCGCATGGAGCCCACGAGGCCGGGTCGTTTCTCTTCAAATGGAACGAGCTTGGCAACGGGAATGCCGCGCTTGGTTATGACTATGGGGGCGTGCCCGTCGTGCACAGTGTCCATGAGCTCCAGGCATCGCGCCTTGAACTCGCTGGCGGAGATCCATGTCTCGTTTGGCACAGCTTTGTATGGCTGCGCCGCGGTCTCCATGACGCGTTTGCTCTTGAGTGCTGGTTTTGTAACTGGCTTGCTCTTTTTTATAGGCATGGTCACCTCAGTGTGTCTATGGTCATAATATTATGACCATATAGCGAATCTGGCAATGTCTTTCCTCTGCCTTCACAATGTCGCGTGGCTCGCGTCACTGCCCGCGACTCTCCACGCGCCGCTTCTCACGATCGTACCGCGCGTGCTGTCCGATGGTGACCTGGTGTGGGCGGATCTGCGCGGACTGCCTGCACGCGAGACGACGGAGCGTGTGCGCAATGCCTTTACTGCGCACAACGCGTTGTCGAGTAGCGTGAAGTGCGGTGTTGCATCGACCGCTATTGCCGCGGAGGTCGCGGCCCGTCACTCGCCGCAGTCCGTTACGTACGTACGCACTGGATACGACCGCGATTTTCTTGCTCCATTTCCTGTTTCGGTTCTAACCCCCGAGCGCAAGCTCGCCAATCTGTTGGACGGAACTGGTGTCGAGTTATGTCGCGATCTGGCGCGTCTGTCGCGTGAGGAAGTGGAGGTGCGGTTCGGCTCTGAAGGGATGAAGCTCTGGCGTTTTGCGCGTGCTGATGATGGGCGCCGCATCTTCGGATCGATGCCGCGTGCGCTGCCTGAGGCATCGCTCGAGTGGACGGATTACGCGATACGTCGTGCCGAGCGTCTGGTGTTCGTGATCAACGCGCTGTTCGGCAATGTGTGCGAGGCGCTCAAGTCGCGCGGTGAAGGGGCGCTGGCGGTGACGATAAGTTTCGCGCTCGCAGATCGTACCACGCTGGAACATCCAATTCGCGCCGCGCGCGCGACTGCTGGCCAGACCGCGTGGATGCGCCTGGTCCGACTGGAGATCGAGCGCATCGTGTTTCCCGATGCCGTTGCGGGTATCACGCTACGAGTGGATTCCGTCTCTGGAACTGGTGGACGACAGGGTGACGTTTTCGATCGTGGATTCGGTAGCGAGTCGGCGGCAGAGGAGGCGCTCGGTCAGCTCATGGACGATCAGGGATCCGTAGCGGTAGAACCTGAGAACAGTGCGCACCCATTGTTGGATCGTCGCACTGCATGGACGTCGGTGTCTGCTACCCGAGTCATGGAGCGAGCACACGCTTACGCGGCAGCGCTATCGCGCAGTGGTGAGCCAGCTCTGACATTACAGCTTCTGCCCGAGCCACAACGCATTGCGGTGGCAACATTCAAGCGACGCGGCGACGAAATTCCGCGCACCTATCGTGATGCTGCGGGCACATACGACATAGTCGAAGCCGCGGGCCCGGATTGTGTGTCGGGCGGCCGATGGGACGACGCCTATGCCAGGGACTACTTTCGCTGCGTCGTCGATAGCGGCGGCCTGGTCTGGTTGTATCGGGACAAGCGCAGTGGTACGTGGTATCTGCACGGTTGGTGGGATTGATGTCTTACGTGGAGCTGCGCGCGCACACTGCATTCTCATTTGGTGACGGGGCAGTTTCGCCCGAGGCTTTGATCATGCGTGCCGCCGAGTTGCAATACAAGGCTATAGGCATTACAGACACAGCGGATCTTGGCGCCATCGTGCGCGCCAAGATCGAGGCTGACAAGCACGGGGTAAAGCTCATAGCCGGTACGGAGCTACGCGTTGATGGAAAGCCGATGGCGTTTCTTGCTCGTGACATCAATGGGTGTCGCAAGCTCGCGTCGCTCATCACGCACGCACGAGTCGGGTCGATAGAAAACTGGTCGCTGACTAACCGACAGCGTAAGCGCGGAATGCCGAGCGTTCCGTGGTCATACGTGGCAGATCATGCGGAGGGATTGCATCTGCTGACGGGACCGGCATCTGGTACGATCGCACAGCTCGTACGGGATGGCCATCGGGGCGAGGCCGAGAGAACACTTCACGTGTGGCGTGAAGCCTTTGGCGGAAGAATCGCGGTGGAAGTGCAGCGCCATCATGGCTGCGGCGAGGAGAGTGCGCTCGCCGGCGCGTTGGCGGATCTGGCGAGAAGCGCGGGAACACCGTGGGTAGTCTGCAACGACCCGCGTTATGTGAACAGCAATAGCAGGTTGGTGCACGACATGCTTACAGCGTTGCGTGCTGGCCTCGATCTCGATCGCGCAACCGAACGCGGGCTGCTGCATCCGAACGGTGAATGGGTTCTTAAATCACCCGAGGCAATGCTCGAGATGTGGACCGGCCTGGAGGAGGGAATCGAGGAGAGCGAGCGCATTGCTTCGGAGTGTGATTTCTCTGTGCGCTGGTTACGGCCGCCACTACCGGCGTTTTCATTCGATGATAGTACAGATCCGGATGAATATCTCCGCGCACGGGTGTATGAAGGTGCGGGCACGCGCTGGGGCTCGGTGCTGAGTGACAAGCAGCACAAGCAGCACAAGCAGCTGGAGCATGAGCTTGGGGTCATCCACAGACTCGGCTTCGCCGGATTTTTTCTTGTCATGTGGGATGCAGTACGTTTCGCGCGTAGCAGGAACATCCTCTGCCAGGGCCGCGGAAGCGCGGCGAGCTCCGCAGTTGCGTACTGCCTTGGTGTGACGGCGGTAGATCCAATTAAGAATGGTTTGTTGTTCGAGCGATTTCTATCCGAGGCACGAGTCCCAGGGCCAAGCGGCGAGTATACGGAAGCACCCGATATAGATCTGGATATAGAGCACGACCGGCGTGAGGAGGTGCTCAACTACGTGTATGGTAAGTATCGTCGCGAGCATTCCGCGATCACCTGCACGGTTCAGACTTATCGCGCACCAAACGCGATACTCGACGCAATGCGAGCGCTGGGCTATCCAGCAGAACTTGGGTTCGAGCTGTCAAAGCGACTACATCGCTACGATCCCAGAGCAGGAGTAGAAAAAGTTCAGAGCGCACTCGCCAAGCAGTTCGGCGTTGATCTGACCAGCCCGCGAGGGCTCGCGATACTTATAGCGATGCGTGCATTCGAGGGATTACCGCGCATGCGCTCGACGCACGTTGGCGGCTTCGTGCTCTCGGAGGCTCCGCTCGGAGATTACTTGCCGATCGAGCACACGACCATGGGGCGCACCATAATTCAGTTCGACAAGGACGACCTGGATTA
This sequence comes from Gemmatimonadota bacterium, assembly GCA_003136975.1. GTDB lineage: Bacteria > Gemmatimonadota > Gemmatimonadetes > Gemmatimonadales > Gemmatimonadaceae > Fen-1247. Next base: position 7,790 of record PLEG01000281.1, read on the forward strand.
CATAGGAGTTCCAAAGTTCGATTTTCTGGGGCTGGGTGCGCTCGCGCTTGTTCGGCGCGCGTTTGATTCGATTGAGAAGAGAAGCGACCAGCGACTCGAGTTGTATGATCTGCCACAGGATGATGCGCCGACGTTCGAGATGATCTCTCGCGGTGACACGATCGGAACTTTTCAGATCGAGAGCAGAGCGCAGATCGCTTCTATCCTCAACACGCTCCCGCAAACCATGTACGACATAGTCGTACAGATATCGCTGATTCGCCCCGGCCCAATTCAGGGAGAATTTGTACATCCCTATACCCGCAGGCGCCGGGGCCACGAGATCCCGCGCTACGCTCATCCGTCACTGGAACCGATTCTCCGTCGCACGTATGGCATTCCCATCTTCCAGGAGCAGGCGATGGCGATCTCGTCGCTGCTCGGAGGCTTCACGCCGCCTGAAGCCGATCGTCTGCGCAGAACGATGGGGAATATCCGCAAGAAGGAACGACTCGAAGAAGTACTCCTGGAACTTACTGAGCGCATGGTGAATAATCCTGAGCCAGAGCCACCGGTGTCGCGTGAAATCGCGGAGCAGATCAGTCGTGACCTGTTGACGTTCGCGAACTATGGGTTTCCGGAATCGCACGCGTGGAGCTTTGCGCTCATCGCGTACGCGACGGCGTATCTCAAGTGTCACTATCCAACCGATTTCTATCTCGGCCTGTTGAATGCGCAGCCAATGGGATTCTATCCGAATGCGACAATCATTCACGAAGCGCGCAGGCGTGGCGTGGAAGTGAGATCGCCGTGCTTGCGCGATGGTGAGAGAATATGTACCACGGAAGATACGATGATGTCCGAGCAACCAGCGTTGCGTATCGGGTGGCGGCATATTCGGGGAGTTGGTGAGCGTACGCTCGGCCGATTGTGTGCGGCTCAGGCCTGCTCGCCATTTACTTCCATCGCTGACGTGGTTACTCGCGTCAAGCTCACGCGCGCCGAATCACTCCAGTTCGCGCGTGCGGCTGCATTCGGCGCATGGGAGCCGGATCGCAGGCGCGCAGGATGGGAAGCGCTACGCGTGGTCGGCGACAATCTCCCACTCGCGCCGGCGCATCGGTTTCCGTACGATCCGCGAGAGCTGGACGAGCGGGAGCTGATATTTCTGGATTACCAGGCTACGGGTATATGCGTAACTGGCCATCCGATGGAGCACCTGCGTGGGCGCCTCAGAAAAGCCGGAGTCATGGGAAGTTGCGACATGCAAGGCCTGCGCGACGGCCAACGCGTTGTGGTAGCCGGCTTGGTCACCGTGCGCCAGAGACCGGAGAGTGCCAAGGGCACCATCTTTATTCTGCTCGAAGATGAGTGGGGATTCATCAACGTGATAGTCTCACCCAAGCTCCTGGATCGCTACGGCGATATCGTGAAGTTCGCGCGTTTCATTGTGGTTGAAGGGCAATTCGAGCGGGACGGCGGGGTCACGAATGTAGTGGGGCGCAGGTTCAAGGAGTTGGATGTGGGGCGGTTGGTGTACGGATCTCATGATTTCCACTGATGTGTCCACTCCCGCCCAGCGACGGTGCACGGCGCCGCCGTCAGCCATGGATTCCCGCGATCGCGGGAATGACGAGTCTTAACTTGACGCTCGCTTTCGAACCATCCACACTTCATTCCATGCAAGACTCAAAACAACTCCCCAACTTCGCGAGCGACAACTGGGCTCCGGCGCACCCCGAAGTCATGGATGCCTTACTACGTGCCAATAATGGCCCCGTACCATCCTACGGTGGTGATCCATACACGCAGGAAGCCGAAGCGCTGATCAAGCAGAATTTCGGTTCCACTGCACAGCCGTTCTTCGTATTCACGGGAACCGGCGCGAATGTGCTCTCGCTGGAAAGCTGCGTGCACCCCTACGAAGCGATAATCTGTAGCGACACTGCCCACATATACACCAGCGAGTGGGGCGCCGTTGAACGGATGACGGGCTCAAAAATACTGGCGATACATGCACCGGATGGGAAGCTTACCGCGAGCGGTGTTGCGGAAATGATTCCGATCCAGGATGGTCATGCTCGCGCTCGCCCTGGCGTCGTGTCGCTGACGCAGGCTACGGAGTACGGCACCATTTACACTCCAGACGAGGTCAGCGCCATATCCCATGTCGCGCGAGAGCGCGGTTTATATGTGCACATGGATGGAGCGCGACTCGCAAACGCTGCGGCCTCGCTCGGTCTTTCGTTGCGTGAGGTCTCGACCGATTGCGGTGTGGATGTTCTGTCGTTCGGTGGAACCAAAAACGGTGCGTTCTGCGCCGAAGCCATAGTATTCATGAACGACCATCTCGCTCGCGATTTCGTGCTCAGGCGCAAGCAGGCAATGCAGCTCGCCTCCAAGCTGCGCTTCATGTCGGTGCAGTTCACGGCACTCCTCACTAATGAGCTATGGCTGCGCAACGCCCGTCACGCGAATGCGATGGCGCGCCGCCTCAGTGAGGGACTAGCCGCAATCCCCGGTGTCACCATCACGCAGAAGGTGGAAGCAAACGAGGTATTCGTCGCGGTTCCTGAGCGAGCGATCAGACAGCTTGGAGAGATCGCCTCTCTGCACGTGTGGAATGAGGCCGAGTCGGAGCTGAGGTTGGTGTGCTCCTTTCAGACGACCGGCGAAGAAGTTGATGGTTTCGTCGCCCGGGCGGCGAAGATAGCGGTCGCGTAAAGGAGCCAATTGGTAATGTGTTACAAATGGTGTACATTGTAACACATGAATCAGACTCATATTACCCTTCGGCTCCCGGATGACCTGGCAAAGTCTCTGTCCCGACGGGCTCAGGCCCGCGATGTGCCCAAGTCCCAGATCGTCCGGGAGGCAGTCGCTAACTACTTGAGCGGCGCATCGCTGCGCACCGAGCCGCGGATGGTGACCGCTCTGGAGTTGGCCGCGCGCTGGTCTACTGTCCCGCGCCTGACGCCAGCGGAAGCGGCCAGTATGGCAGCCGACATCGAGGGGAGTCGCATTGTGCTACCGCTCCCGCCCGTGCCATGGGAGTGATGATCGACACTTCCATTCTCATCGCGGGCGAGCGTGGAACGATGCGCTTCGCGGCGCTACTCGATTCGCTCGGAACTGAACCTGTCGCGATGGCGGCGATCACGGCGTCTGAACTGCTCCACGGATATCATCGGGCACGCGACGCTGGAACCCGGGCGCGACGCGCGGCGTTCGCGGAGGCGCTCCTGGAAGCAATTCCGATCCTGCCGTTTGGTCTGTCGGAAGCTCGGCGTCACGCAGAGTTGTGGGCCGATCTGACGCGGAAGGGAACCGTCATCGGCGCGCATGATCTCCTGATCGGTGCCACGGCACTGGCGCAAGGTTATGCGCTCGCGACTCTCAACCGTCGGGAATTCGCGCAGGTAAGAGGCCTGCGACTAATTTCGCTGGAGCCGTTCATCGATCGAACGTGAGCGTGTCTTGCTGCTGGGGCTCGGCCGCGGTACAATTGCGCGCGCCACCTTCAGAGAGCCATCGTGATCAGGTCTGCCAGCCACCACCTCCGCGCGGTACGCATTCTCGCCTGCGCTGCCACCGTAATTTGCGCCGCACATGCTACAGCCCAAACCCCGCAGCGCGTTGACAGCGTCTATAGCGCCCAGATTCGCGCGCTGACTCCGGTGGATCCGCGCTGGAAGTTCAGCACGGAGTTGGTGGACTACATGCCATACTCGGCCACCGTTCCGACGCCCCTCAAGGTGCTCGGCTAAGTTCCCGGCACTCTGGGCAGGCTGTCGCGCACCGCCGATCTCAACAAGTACTTCCGCGCGCTTGCTGCCGCATCGCCACGGGTGAAGGTGTTCTCGGGAGGCATGAGCGACGAGGGCCGCGAGATGCTGGTCGTCGCAATCGCCGACGAGGCAACGATCGCCAGGCTTGATGACTATCGCAACAAAATGGCGCGCCTGGCCGATCCGCGCGGCCTGGACTCAGTCACGCGTGCACAACTCATACACGACGCGAAGCCCATTTACTGGCTCACCGGTACGATCCACGCGCCCGAGACCGGCAGCCCCGAGATGCTGATGGAGCTGGCGTATCGCCTTGCCGTCGATGAGGGCGACTACATCAAGGGGATTCGCTCCAACGTAATAACGCTCATCACGCCGGCAACCGAAGTTGACGGCCGTGACCGCGTGGTCGACACATATGGCGAGTCGCAGCGTCTTGGTCTCGGGCCGCAGGGAGTTCCATTGCTGTACTGGGGCAAGTACACCGCGCACGACAACAATCGTGATGCGATAGTCCTATCGCAGAAGTTGACGCAGAACGTGATGGCGACATTCCTCCACTGGAAGCCGACCGTCGTTCATGATCTGCACGAATCGGTTCCGTTCCTCTACACCAGCACCGGAACGGGCCCATACAACGACGAGTACGATCCCATCGTCATCGACGAATGGCACACGCTTGCATATCAGGAGATCACCGAGCTCACCCGACGTGGGCTGCCCGGCGTCTGGACACACGGCTTCTACGACGGTTGGGCTCCGAATTACACAGTACTGTCGGTGGGGAACCTGCACAATTCGATCGGCCGCTTCTATGAGACGTACACATCGTCCGGAGCTGGCTGCACAACTGTGAACCTGCCCACCGCTGACACGACGCGTCGCTGGGATCGTCCCAATCCGCCAGTGAATGGCATCAAGTGGTGTATCCGGTCGAACATCAACTACCAGCAGTCTGGGGTGCTCGTTGCGCTGCGCTATGTCGCGGACCATCGCGATGTGTTTCTGAACAATTTCGTGACGAAAACCGAACGCATGATCGCGCGCGGCAGAAATGGGGCGCCATACGCCTTTGTGATCCCACGGTCACAGCGACATTCAGCCGAAGCCGCGGACCTCGTCAACCTGTTCCGCGCTCACGGTGCGGAGGTACAGGAAGCGACGGCAGACTTTAGTGTGACAGCGGATTCTGCCGCGCATCGCGATACCACGATGCGCGATACCGAATCGCGCGGAACGCCGGCGAAAGCACGTACACATGCTGTAAGCGTGGCAGTGCACACGGGTGACTGGATAGTGCGTCTGGACCAGCCGTACGCTGCACCCGTACGTACGCTACTCGCGATCCAGAAGTACAGCGCCGACGATCCGCCGCCATACGATGACACTGGCTGGACGCTGGATCTGTTGCGAGGAGTGGAGACGATAAAGGTCGCTGATTCCGCAGTATTCACGCGGCCCATGCGACTCATCACGAGCGATGCGTCAGTCACGGGGACAACATCGGGCACTGGTTCGTCGCTGATCGTGCAACACAGCGGCGACTGGCGGTCAGCAATGCTTCCGTGGAAGGTAGGGGGCGCGAAAGTTCTCGTGGCCGACTCCGCCTTCACAGCGGATGGCATCAGCTATCCAGCTGGTACGTTCTTCATCGAGAAGGACGACGCGAAAGTTCGCGACGCGCTTCACGCGCTGGGAGTGACCGCGGTAGCGACGAGTGCGCCGCGGCCGGCAAGGCAACACACGATAACGCTGCCGCGGATCGCGCTCATGCACACCTGGATCGAGACCCAGAATGAGGGCTGGGTGCGTTTCGCATTCGAGAAGATGGGCGTGCCATTCACCTACATCTCGACTCAGACGCTCAGAAAGCCAAACGCACTCGATCGCTTTGATGTGGTGGTGTTTCCGCACGCCAACGGTCCGACCACGACGCTCATCAACGGCCGTCCGATGATTGGTCCGCCGATTCCGTGGAAGACGACCGCGCTGACACCGAACATCGGCAAGCTCGATGAGACCGATGACATTCGTCCAAGCATGGGACTGGATGGTGCCGCGGCGTTGCGCCGGTTCGTCGAGCGTGGCGGACTATTGATCACCGAAGGCAACTCGACGCGACTGCCAATTGACATCGGCTTCACATCGACCACCTCCATTGTGCCGACACCAAAGCTCAATGCGCGCGGAGGGATATATCGCGCAACGATAGCCGATCGCACCAGTCCGATCGTGTACGGCTATGAGGCGGCCACGCTGCCCGTGTATTTCAGCCAATCGCCGGTGCTGGCGGTTGCAAAGCGCGACACGCTCGAGCGCAACGAGGGCATCGATCCGGCGATAGTCGCGATGCGTGAACGGATGCGCGCCCGTGCGGTTGTCTCGTTCGTGCGAAATGCCAGCGACCTGCTCGTGTCGGGACTCCTGGTCAACGGCGAGGAGCTGGCGGGGAAGGCTGCAGTGGTGGACGCTCCGCTCGGCGAAGGTCACGTTGTGATGTTCGGAATCCGGCCGCTTTGGCGCTGGGAGACGCAGGGGACTTTCGCCATGCCGCTCAACGCAATCGCCAACTGGAATCACCTGACTACCCGGTGATTCCAGGACGGGGCGTAGTAAGTTGCAGTATGTCGCGTCCTTATATTCTCGCCGAGACACCCTGGAAGACGGTTGCGTCCACGGAATACACTGTTGCAGTGCTTCCGTGGGGCGCGACCGAGGCACATAACTACCACCTTCCGTACGCCACCGACGTGATGGAGTGCGACGCGGTAGCGGCCGAAGCGGCGCGGCGCGCGTGGGATGCTGGGGCACGGGTGATCGTGCTACCGACCGTTCCGTTCGGCGTCAACACGGGGCAGTTGGACATCAAGCTCTGCCTCAACATGAATCCCAGCACGCAGGCCGCATTGCTTGGCGATCTCGTGCGCGCACTCGAAGGGCAGGGAATACGCAAGCTCGTGGTACTGAACGGACATGGCGGCAACGACTTCCGTCAGATGATCCGCGAGCTGCAGCCCAGTACGAGCGTATTTCTCTGCGCGCTCAACTGGTACACCTGCGTCGATCCAGCGTCGTATTTTGACGAACCCGGAGATCACGCTGGCGAGCTCGAGACCAGTGTGATGCAGCACATAGCGCCGGAGCTCGTTCTGCCGCTATCCGAGGCTGGCGACGGAAGTCAGAGACAGCCAGGAATCGCCGCGTTGCGCGAGCGCTGGGTCTGGGCGCCGCGGCCCTGGACGCGCGTATCGAAGGACACCGGAACCGGGAATCCCACCAAGGCGACACCGGAACGAGGGGCGCGTTTCTTTGATGCTGTCACCGTGAAGATATCCGGCTTTCTCGTCGAGCTCGCCGCCGCGGATATCGCCACACTCTACGAATAAGCCTGCTCAGGCGTGCTCGAAGTACACCCGAGCCGCGCGCACCACCGCATCCACGGCGCCGTCGATTCCAAGCGCATCGGTGTTCACGCAGAGATGGTAGTTCTCCACCGCACGCCAATCTCGCCCCCAGTTCGCCTTGACCCACGCAGAGCGCTCCTGGTTGACCTGTAGCACGCGCTTTTCGGCGTGGGCATGGTCCAGCGCGTCTCGCAACATGCAGCCGCGTGTGAGTGCCTCCAGGGGGGCATAGCAGAAGACCCCGAAGACGTTACTGCGCGATCCGAGCATCATCTGGGCGCCGCGACCGACGATCACTACGGAGTCGCGGCTCGCCGCTTCCTCGATGACCGTGCGAGTGACATCGAGCATTCGCTGCTCCGTGGGCGGAAACTGAGCCGCCGCGAGCGGAGACATCATCTCCTGTGTGCTCATCGCCATTGCCGTCGCCACTCGCTCCGCCAGCGACGGGCGTCGCTCCTCACGTGCCGCGACTTCCGCCACACTGAGCCCGGTCCGCGCCGCGACTTCGTCTATCACCGCGTTATCCAGCAACGACCATCCCAACGCGTCCGCGATTCGCGCGGCCACGTTGGAACCACCGGAGCAGTAGGTGCGCGAGATAGTGATAATCGACATAGCAGAATCCTCGCTAGGCTGAAAGTCCGCCGAAATAATCCTCACCTGGCCGCCGGCGCTTCTCGCTGATCGCGCGCGCATACCCGGCAAAATCCCGCAGGTGATACCACTGGATCAGGCCGATGGGTGCGCCCGCGTGTTCGATGATGAAGCGATGGGTCGCGCTGCCGTGGTCAATGATCGGTCCATACTTCGCCTCGACCTGGGTTTCGGTCGCGGCGTCTTTGCCGGCGCCGCCAAGGGCGCCCGGTCCCACATGGCAGCCCCACCATTCATAGACATGCGGGGTGTTCAGCCAGCGCCGCAGCATGGGCAGATCGGACCGGGCGAGGGGATGAAAGGCGATCACGATTTGGGCTGGCGTTTCATCTGCTCGGACCGCGTGTAGCCGAATTGCTCATAGAGCCCGTGCGCATCGCGCGTGCCGAGCAGGCTCAGGGAATGCTTCACGAAGGGATGCGCCGTGACGCAGGTCATCAGCCATTTTCCCAATCCCTTTGCGCGATGCGGCTCGTCGATGAAGACATCGCAGACCC
>PLEG01000367.1 GCA_003136975.1 Gemmatimonadota bacterium
TGAAATAGAGTTCCTTCGCTGCCATTGTGGTCTAGTCTCCGATTAAGCGATCACGGCGAGAACGTCTTTCTCGCTGATGATCAAAAGTGTTTCGTTGCTGACCGTGACTTCGGTTCCACTGTACTTACCGTAGAGGACCTTGTCGCCAGCTTTGAGCGACATCGGAACGAGCTTGCCATCCTCGTAACGACCCGGTCCAACAGCGACGATCTCGCCCTGTTGCGGCTTTTCCTTCGCCGTATCCGGAATGAAGAGGCCACCGCGCATCTGCTCGGTCTCCTCAAGTGCCTTGATGACCACGCGGTCCGCAAGCGGCTTCACGGTGGTGGCGGTCTTGTCTGCCATAGAACGCCTCTATGTAATTTAGAGAGTGTATAAGAATCGTTAGCACTCACCGACGGAGAGTGCTAACACCGGAAGATAACAGGTTAAAGGCGTCCTTCAAGGCTCCGCTATCGTTCGATCAAACGTTCGAAAGAATGCCGTGCGCCAGCCTGAGCCCCTTGAGCGTGAGCGCGGGATCTACCGCGTTGAAACCGGCGCAAAAGGCGCGAAAACTCTCGGCCAGACCGCCTGTTGCAACCACGTAGGGGACATCCGGATGCGGCCACTCGGCCTTTATCCGGCGGATCAACCCGTCGATTGAGTCGGCGGTGCCGAACACCACGCCGGCACGAATGCAGTCGGCGGTATTCGTCCCGATCGCGCGCGCCGGCGTGGACAGCACGGTGCTTGGCAGCATCGCGGTCTTCGTAAAGAGCATCGACGCTGACGTCTGCACGCCAGGTTGAATTATCCCTCCAAAGAACGATCCCTTCGCACTTACGCAGTCATAAGTCGTCGCGGTGCCGAGGTCGACGATTATGCAATCGCGCTGATATATGTGGCTCGCGGCCAGTGTGTTCACCACCCGATCAGCACCGACAGTCGACGGCTCGTCGACATCAAGCGTGATTGGGAGTCGTGAATGCGCGTCGACGACCACCGGAGTGACGCCGAACGCAAAATCGCACGCGTCCACCACACTCTGCGTGATCGGCGGAACCACCGAGCAAAGTGCAACGCCCGTCACGCTGTCTGCGGCAATCCCCTCCGCGTTCACAAGCTGCAACAGTAGCACACGCATTTCGTCAGCGGTGCGTGCGGACGTCGTCGTGAGGCGCCAGTGCGCACGCAGCAGCTCTCCGTCGAACAGACCCGCAGTTGTCTCGGTGTTGCCAACGTCAATTGCGAGAAGCATTACTACTCCGATACCTCGAGTACGAGTGATCCGCTGCGCACGTGCGCGACCGAATCGGCGAGCTCCACCAATAACTCGCCACTTGGTGCGATACCAACGACGCGCCCGCGCAACGGTTCCACACACTTGCGACCGCGTGCGAGATCGCGCGCGGCGTATTCGTCCATCTCGTCCGGCGTGAGCGTGCCTACCATCGCGGCCGCGGCGCGTAGCTCTGGGAGCAACGCACATATCACATCGGTTCGTGACGTTCCCGCCTCGAGCACAGCGGCGCCCGTCTGATCGGGCGGCGGCGCCATGTTGACGCCCAGGCCGATGGCCACCCAATCGAGACGGTCACCACGCCAACGCGCCTCGACCAGCACTCCAGCGAGCTTGGCGTCGTCAACGTACAAATCATTTGGCCACTTCAGGCGCACCGGCTCGGCGGCAAACGCATCCAGTGCACGAGCCGCGGCGAGTCCAATTCGCAGCGATAATACATCGAGCGCTGAGGGATCGGCCGGACGCTCGATGAGTGTCATCCACACTCCGCGCGGCGGCGACGACCATCGCTTGCCACTCCTTCCCCGCCCCGCAACCTGCGCGTCCGAGAGCACCAACGTTCCAGCTTCAGCCCCGCTGGCGGCAGCTGCGTGCGCTTCGTCCATCGTCGAACTCACTACGTCGAACAATTCGATGCGCGGAACGCCTCCGCGGCTGGCCAGCTCAGATGCGGATTGCCCATCGTACCGGTCCGACCGAACTGCTTCAGCCACCGCGCGCAAAATAGATCGCCAGTACAACTACGCCCAGTGCCACGCGGTACAGCGCAAACACGCCGTACGAATGGCGGCTCACGTACTTGAGCAGAACCGAGATCGCCAGCCACCCGCTAATCGCCGACGCAAGAACACCAACGAGAAGCGGCAAGCTCAGTCCCGACTCGCGAATGAGGTGTGGCCCCTTCAAGATCACAGCGGCCGCGATGATCGGCATGCTAAGCAGGAAGCTGAACGCCGCCGCGCCGTTCCGGTCCAGGCCAAGTGCACGCCCGGCAGTGATCGTGGAGCCGGAGCGGGACACCCCTGGAATGAGAGCGAACACCTGCGCGATTCCGATGAGAATCGCGTCGCGCCACGTCATGTTCGTGAGCGGACGATCAGCGCGCACAAATCTGTCTGCGGCCCACAGTAGAATTCCCAGCAGAATTAGTGCGCACGCGATAAGCGCGGGATTCCTAAATGCGGTTTCGGCTTTTTTCTCGAGTAGCAGACCGAAAATTCCGCCTGGAATCGTGGCGACGATCAGAAACGCGACTCGCTTTTGTTCGACGGTGACAATCTTGCGCGTATTCACTATCTGCCAGGCGGCGCGTAACAGCGACATCCACTCACCGCGAAAATACCAGATGACAGCGATGAGCGTGCCGAAGTGAAGCGCCACGTCGAAAGACAGTCCTGGATCGGGCCAGTGGAACAACCATGGCGCGAGCGCGAGGTGGGCGGAGCTGCTGATTGGAAGAAATTCCGCGAGGCCCTGGAGCAAGCCGAGCACTAACGCTTGGAATATCGTTGGCATATGGTGGAGTTCAATGTGCGTCGGAAGGCTGATCGATGGCGCTACGATACAGCGCCTCGTACTGGGAGACAATCGTGTCGAGAGAGAATCTCTTGCGGGCGTCGGCGGCACCCGCTGCGCCCATGGTCGCCTGGCGCCCTGGCTCGGTGAGAATCGATAGTGCGCCCGCCGCCATCGATTCCACGTCGCCCGCGGGATATAAAAGGCCGGTCCGGCCGTTGGTCACGACCTCAGGCAAGCCGCCGGAATCGCTTCCAACCACCGGTACACCCGACGCCATAGCCTCGAGCGCACTGAGCCCGAACGACTCGCTCGACGTCGGAAGCAGAAATAGATCGGCGCCTGCGAGCAGCGGCGCTACTTCCTCGATCTTTCCGAGAAAGAACACCGAGTTTTCGACGCCCAACGCGCGAGCTTCCTCTTCCGCGGCGGGTCGCTCGGGGCCGTCACCAACCATCACGAGTACGCTCGGCACTTCGGCCGCGACCTTTGCGAAGATGCGCACGATATCACGCACCCTCTTGACCGCACGAAAGTTCGAGATGTGCATGAGGACCTTGCGCATCTTCGCGAACGGGAGGCCGTCGGCGTCCCTGTACCGTTCACGATCGTAAATCGTGGGATCGATGAAATTCGGTATGACACCAACACGGCAGCCGGTGCAGTGGAACGCGTTGAACGTCTCGGCGCGCAGGTACTCCGAGACGGCTGTGATGCGATCGGATTTCTCGATCGAGAATTTGGTAATGGCGTGGAACGACGGATCCTGCCCCACCAGCGTAATGTCAGTGCCGTGCAATGTTGTTACCACTGCGACATCTCGTCCCTCGGCGCGTAACATCTCGCGCGCGATCCAGGCGCTCGTGGCGTGCGGAATGGCGTAGTGACAGTGAAGCACCTCGAGCCCGTGCGCCTTGACCACTTCGTGCATCTGGACCGCGAGCGCAAGATCGTAGGGCGGATACTCGAATAATGGGTATTGCTGCCCCACCTGTACTTCGTGAAAGAAAACTCGCGGCAGAAATGAGGGCAGCCGAAACGGTTGTCGGTAGCTGATGAAGTGAACTTCGTGACCACGTCCCGCAAGCGCGATCCCAAGCTCTGTCGCGACCGCGCCCGATCCGCCGTATGTCGGGTAACAGGTAATGCCTATTTTCATTTTAGTTGGTGCCTGAACCAGGTTCGCTGCCGTTTTGCGTATTGACGCGTCTCGATGATCGCGCGCTCGCGCGCGTGCTCGAGTGAATATTCACCTTCGAGGTGGCCGCGCATCAGACGATAGCCGGACGCCTTCCACGCGATCGCGTCACGCGGAACAGTCTCAATCAGATTCGCCACCTCGGCGAGCCAGCCATCCTCGAGCATTCGATCGATTCTGGTCTCGATACGATGGCGAAGCTCCGGGCCCGGGTCGACTACTTCATATTCCGGCACGAGTGCAAAGTCGCGCACCGGAGGATCGTCATATGGAGGGTCGAATAGCGACTTGATATAGAACCCTGTCCCTCCGACAATCACAGGCACCTTGCCGAGTCGCTCCGCGTCGTCGATCCAACGCGCCGCGTCGCGCGCCCATAGGTAGGCGCTGTAATGCTCGGTCGGTTCGACGACGTTCACACCGAAATGTACGACCCTGGCCAGCTCTTCAGGAGACGGCTTGGCGGTCCCGATGTCAAACTGCCGGTAAATCTGCCGGCTGTCCGCAGATATGACCGCAATATCCTCCCGCCCGGCAGCTTCCATGACGCGCATGGATTTGCCGGCTGCGGTCGGCCCAACGATTACGCGGATCTTACGCGCGACCAAAACGCCTGTCTACTTCGGTCCACGCGAGCTGAACGATGGTGGAACGGCCATGTACGTCGTGGGCCGGCAGATTCGTATCGCGCAACGCAACGAAGAGAGCGCGCATCTCTGCGCCCGATAGCAGGTCACCCCCCTTTACGGCAGCCTTGCACGCTATCGTCGCCACGAGCCGCTCGTGACGCCCCGCCGCCGCCGGAGCACGATCACCCGTGAGCGACGCGAGCGTGTCACGGAGACAACGTTCCGCGTCGAAACGAGGATGTGGTACTGGAACCGAGTGAACAATCAGCGCGTTGCCGCCGAACGGCTCGATCTCGAAGCCCAACCGGTCGAAGTATTCCCGGTTCACGTCGAACGCTTCCAGCTCGTGAGCGGCGAGCGTCAGCGTAAATGGGAGCAGCAGCCGCTGCGAGTTGGCCGCGCCGGTCTCGATGTCGTGCATGAACGCTTCATACAACACTCGCTCATGCGCCGAGTGCTGATCGATCAGAACGACACCATCCTCGTGCTCGAACATGATGTACGTGCGGCGAAGCTGCGTGAGAGGTGGGACAACACTCTCATCACGCAGGCGTTCGGCATCCACGGGATCGCCGCCACGTGTACCGGGCGCGGAACCCGAGCCGATGGCCGCCATATCGACCGGCTGGAATAGTGGTGTATCGACACTCTGCGGTGCGAGAACGTCGCTCTCGACAATCTGAGGGTTGTTCGTGGGCGCGGTGATGCCACCAAAGAACGATCGACCCATGGATGCAGAACTGTCGAAGGTTCCGAGCGCGCGGCGCACGGCGCGCTCAACGGCACGCTCGACCGTCCAACGATCCTGAAAGCGAATCTCCGCCTTTGCGGGGTGGACGTTTACGTCCACTGAATCGACGGGGACCGACACCTCGAGATACAGCGCCGGTCGTGTTCCAGCGGGAATCGTTGATCGATATGCGGACTCAGCGCCACGAATGATCCCGGCGTCCCGGATGGCACGGCCGTTCACCGACAGAAAGATGCGACGAGTAGCGGTTCCGACGTTCGCCGGCCGCTCAACCAGACCCGACACATGGATTGGACCAGCTACGTCGTCGACTTCCAGCAGCCCGTCCGCATAGGGCACGCCCCACAGTGCACCGAGGCGGACACGCAACGAGGATGCGGGTGGCGTGCTCATCGAGCGACGACCGTCGTGCGAGAGATCGAACCGCACATCGCGGCGTGTAAGCGAGAGCGTGGTCACGATCTCGGAGATCGCTCGCCATTCGGATCGACTGCCACGCAGAAACTTGGCACGCGCAGGCGAGTTGTAGAACAGATCAGTTACGGAGACAGTCGTCCCGCGTCTGCGTTGCGTTTCCATTACGTGCGGCGCGGCGCCGCCGGCCGCTTCGATGCGCGTTCCGGCACCGTCGTCGAGAGCCGTCTCGATCTCGATACGCGAGACGGAGCAGATCGCGGGCAGCGCTTCGCCCCTGAACCCGAATGTGCGCACGCCTGTGAGATCCGCGGAGGTGCGGATCTTTGACGTGCCATGACGCGCAAGCGAAAGCACGGCATCGCCGGCGTCCATTCCCGCGCCGTCGTCGCTTACGCGGATCAATGCGCGACCACCTTCCTGGATGGTTATCTCGACTGCTCGCGCGCCCGCGTCGAGCGAATTCTCGACGAGCTCCTTCACGACCGACGCGGGTCGCTCGACCACTTCGCCCGCGGCGATCTGATCCGCGACGGCACTCGGCAGGACGCTGATTATCGGCACAAACAGGATTCTGGCGTGGCTGGGATGCAGCAACGACTGATTGCGCTGCGGCTTGTCGTCACTCCTCTTCGTCCCGGCCCGACTTCC
>PLEG01000062.1 GCA_003136975.1 Gemmatimonadota bacterium
CTGGGTGGCCGAGCAAAATTTAACGCCGAATCGCGACGTCATTTCCTTGCACAGTGATTGACCCCCCGCTCCGATACTTGATTATCCAGACCGATGCCATCAGCAATATCCGCAATTCGACTAAGGCGGCCAGCTCCTAGGCAACGCTATTCACCTGATGGGCTCATGTACATCACCGTGGCGTTCCTGTGGGTGTCGGTATGGCGATTCCAGGATTTATGGCCGATTATCGGAAAATTACAGATTCCGATATTGTTGGAGGTCGTACTAGGATTGACTCTTCTGATCAGCCTGCGCGGGCCGCGTCAGATCAAGTGGACGAACTCACGGATCTTCGCGGTACCGTTCGTCCTATTAGCGATCATGATCGTTGGATTGCCGTTCAGCCTCTGGGTCGGGAAAAGCGTCACTTTCGTTATTCGGGACTTTGCACCTTCGCTTCTTCTGATGATCGGCGTCGCTGTCAGTCTACGTGAGTCGGAGGATATCAACTGGATCGCATTTGTCCACTTGATCGGTGCAAGTGTTTACGCTACGTGGATCTATCTTTTTATTCCCGTCGGCACAGACGGGCGCCTTGGCGAACTCGTGTACTACGACGCTAATGACTTTGCTCTTCTTATCGTATCTACCGTCCCATTCGCTATTTATTTCCTTCGTCCGGTTGTGCCAGCATGGAAGCGTCTGTTCGCGTTGTTCTCCCTTGTTCTGTTCGTTGAGATGATTATCAAGAGTGGGTCCCGCGGCGGATTTATAGCGTTCGTCGTGGTGATGGGTTACGTAGTAGTTGCGTTTCGCTCAATCCCAGCGCGCTTACGGCAGTCCGCCGTGATCATCGGTTTCATCCTGCTGACTGTCTTCGGATCCACGACATACTGGAACATGATGCGCACGATGTTGCATCCGCAACAGGATTACAACATGACAGCTGACGCTGGACGCAAAGCGATATGGAAACGCGGCGTAGGATATATGCTCTCGCACCCCGTTGTCGGCGTTGGTGCGGCGGCCTTCGAGCAGGCAGAGGGTACCCTTTCTGCAATTTCCCGGGAATACGCCACTCAGGGTCGCGGACTGAAATGGTCAACTGCACATAACTCATTCGTGTTAGTGGGAGCCGAACTCGGTATTGGCGGATTGGTTCTGTTCGTGACGATGCTTGGAACGTCGTTCAAACACCTTGCCAGGATCAAGTACGGCCGAGGAGAGGATCCAATCGTTTCTGCTGAAGACGCCGCGTTTGCGCAAACGCTCACTGCGTCGCTGATTGGGTTTTGCGTGGCCGGATGCTTCGTCTCGGCTTCGTACTTTTCGCTCTTGTATGTGTTAATCGGATTGGTTGTCGCTGAGGACTCATTGCGCTCACGACGGCTCGTCAGAGGATCCGCAGGCCCCAGCACCCCAGCACCGGTACGCGGCCACGCGGCGCCACGCGACGCACAGCGCGCGCCCCAATCTCGTTGGGCACCCGCCGGGTGAGCGAAACTTGCGACCTGCCCCTCCGCCACCCAAACCGGGACAGCGCAATCTCTCGACTGGAAAAAGTATTGTCGCTACGTTCGAACTCGCTGATCGGATTCAGTCGGTGGGACTGCGATCTTGTCTAGGATTCGTATCCTCCACATCATCCATAACCTCCATCATGGTGGTATGGAGCGCATTGTCGCCGAGCTCGTGCGACGGACCGACTCGGCACACTTTGACACGCAGGTCCTGGCGCTCGGATACGTGGGAGATTTTGGGGACGGGCTCGAGGAGTTCGCGACAGTCCATGTCGCGGAGCCAATGCCAAAGTGGTCAATGTTGCACCCTCATCGGCTCGCTCGCCAGATCGCGGCAATTGCACCGGATATTGTACATCTTCACAGCGGTGTGCTGTACAAGGCTAGCCTCGCTGCCTCAGTCGCAAACGTTCCATACCAGATATACACCGACCATGGCCGTCAGAATCCGGATCCCTGGACAAATCGCGCGATCGACAAACTCGCATCGCGGCGCATTGATGTAGTCGTGGCCGTATCAGATCAGCTGCGAAATCATCTTGCCGGGTTCGTTCAACACCCGTCGCGCATCTGCGTCGTTCACAATGGAGTTGATACAGAGCGCTACTCACCCGAGCCAGATGACGGGGAATTTAGACGAGAGCTAGGAATCGCGCCGAATGCTCCGGTAATCGGAAGCACCGGACGGTTCGAGCCAGTCAAAGGATACGGCATCTTGATTGAGGCTTTCGCGCGCTTACGTGCGTCGTGGCAATCTCTTCCCCTACCGGTGCTTATTCTTGTGGGCGATGGTACCGAGCGCCTGTCCTTGGAACGCGCGACATCACGTCTTGGAATATCAGACTCCGTCCACTTCGTCGGCTGGCGGGGCGACATCCAACGCGTATCGCGCACTTTCACACTCTTTAGCATGTCCTCGCTTAGCGAAGGCACTTCCGTATCGCTGCTCGAAGCGATGAGCGCAGGAGTGTGCCCGGTCGTCACCGATGTCGGTGGAAACGCGGCTGTGCTCGGGCCCGAATTGAAGCACCGTCTGGTCGAGGCTGCAGATCCAGATGCGCTCGCTCGTGCGCTCGCACATGCACTACTCGACACCGCGGCGCGCGAACGCGATGCGCGGGTTGCGCGCGAACGCGTGCTCCATCACTTCAGTCTTGCTTCGATGGTTCAACACTACGAGGCGCTGTACAATGCGGCGTGTCCATCGACCAGTTTCCACATATGATTGGCAAGCCGCTTTCAATACTCCACGTCCTTGCGCCGGCCGAAGTCGGTGGCCTCGAAACTGTTGTGAGATTACTTGCGGCTGGTCACTCGGCAATGGGTCACTTAGTCGAGATCGCCGCGGTGCTCGACATGGCCACGAGCCCGTTCGTGGAGGAGGCTCGTGAAAGGGGGCTGTGCGTTCACGTTATCGATTCTCCCGCGCGATCCCTACGCCCGGAGCGTCATGCGATTCGCGCGTTGCTCGCGGGACGACGCGTGGACGTCCTGCACTCTCACGGCTACCGAAGCGACATTCTCAATATCGGAATTGCTCGCGGAATGCGCGTGCCATCAGTCACGACATTTCATGGTTTCACGGCGACCGACCGGAAAGCGCGCGTATACGAATGGCTTCAGCTGCGCGGGGCACGCCGCGCGTCGGCTATTGTCGCCGTCTCTGCTAACGTCGCGGACAGGGTCGTCGCAAGTGGAGCACGGCCGGAGTCGGTGCATCTAATCAGGAACGCGGCGAACTGCGACTCATCGCCAGTGGCCGCCGCTACGGCGCGTGAGCATCTCGGTTTGGCGCCAGGGCTGCATCTTGGCTGGGTGGGCCGCCTAAGCGCGGAGAAGGGTCCGGACGTGATGCTTGATGCTATGCGATACTTGACCGATTTGCCGCTCACGTTGTCTTTCATCGGAGACGGGCCCGATCGGTCAGCATTAATGGAGCGAGCCGGCCGCCTCAACGTAGCGGAGCACGTTCAATTCCACGGTCGCGTATCCAATGCGGCAAGTCTACTCCAAGCGTTCGACCTGGTTGCGCTCAGCTCTCGAACGGAAGGCACGCCGATGGTAATTCTCGAAGCGATGGCGTCCGAAGTGCCAATAGTTGCAACGCGTGTTGGTGGAATCCCAGACATGCTCTCCGCGAGGCAAGCGCTTCTGGTAGACCCTGAAAACCCCGAAGCACTCGCGTCAGCGATCCGCGCCGCGCTCTCCGACCGCCAAGCGTCAACCGAACGCGCAGCACGAGCACGCGCGCGTTTAGTTGCCGAATTTGGCACCCAATCTTGGCTCGAACAGTACGAGGCCCTGTATCGATCGATCCAGCCACCAAGTGACGGAGTCCGGTTTGTGCCATTACCGGGCCGGCCGGAAGTCGTCATTCCCGCTAAGGGGGAAGCCAATGCTTGTTCGACGAAAACGGGGCCGAACGAGCCCAACGCATGAACGTAGCACTCTCAACGATTATTTTCCTCCCCGGAGTGATAGGAGTCTATGCATATGCCGGCTATCCGTTACTCCTCAAGCTGATTGCCTCGGCACGCACCGCCGAACAGCCTGCGACAACTGAGTTCGCGTGGCCATTCGTTACGATCACCGTGCCGTGCTACAACGAGGAACAATGCATCCGCGAGACGCTGGAGGCGTTGCTCGCCGTTGATTATCCGCCGGACAGGAGACAGATCGTCGTCATATCCGATGCTTCATCGGACCGGACCGACACCATCGTGCGTGAATTCGCCGGGCGCGGTGTCGAGCTGCTTCGGCTGGATGCGCGGAGAGGCAAGAGTGCAGCTGAGAATGCCGCAGGCCGCGTTGCGCGAGGTGAGATCATTGTTAATACCGACGCAACTATTCGAATTCTTCCGAACGCTCTGAAAGCGCTGATTCACGCGTTCGCGGATCCTCAGGTCGGTGTTGCGTCTGGTCGTGACGTCAGCGTCGCATCGGTGAGCGCTGAGACGAGCGCGACCGGAGCGAGTGGCGAATCGGGCTACGTCGGATACGAGATGAACATCCGCGCGCTTGAGACACGGGTCAGATCCATCGTCGGTGCAAGCGGTTGTTTTTATGGCATCCGAGCTTCG
>PLEG01000097.1 GCA_003136975.1 Gemmatimonadota bacterium
AGCCTTCGACGCGCTGTCGGCTGGGTCGGGTGCTGGACCCCATATGTAGGTCGAGAAAATTGGTGTTGGCTCGTCCCGCGAGCCTTGCGATATGATGATGCCGAGCGGCTCGTTTGAGCACGTTGTATCTGGCTTCTTTGTCATTTGGATTGCCTCCTTCATGCCCATCTCTAAAGCACGGGCAAGGCCACGCGCACACGCCGGCGGTCGCGTGCGCCAAGTCGTGAAACCCCAACGTGTTACGTAACTGCACGGTTAGATAGTCCGCCCCCATGCTGATACGAATGGACACGCTCAAACACAAATGCCCGTGTCATTTCGACACGGGCATTTACATCATTTGTACTGACGTCACACTGTTACGCGGCGCCCTTTCTCGCTACGAAGTTGGTTGGCGCAGCACCCTGACGCTCGACCGATACCTGCCAACCCAGATACTGTGACGATAGCTCGTGCATCGACGTTTCGTCGCCGTCGGCAGCGCTCACCAGGTGCACGCCGCCGTCCCGCGTCACGTCCTGAAGCAGACCAATCACCTCGCGCCGCTCCTCAGTTGACAGACCGGTGAACGCGCTCGGCGAGCAAACCACTGCGCTCAGCTCGACTTCACGTGACCACTCGCGCAGATCGGCGATGTAGCCGTGCACACGGTCGAGAAGCCCCGCTTCCTCCGCCGCATTGACGATGCGCTGAACCACGCCACGCTCGCTGCCCACCGCGAACACTTCGTAACCGTGCGCTGCCAGATAGCATGCCACCCGCTCGTTATCGTCGCCGCTCACCAACACGTTCGACTCGGCTGGCGGCCGTACTTCGCGAGCGAGAGCGCAGTCAGGCGCGAATCCCCAGTGCTCCGGTCGCTGCCGTTCGCGCTGGTCCTTAAGGCGCTTTCGGCGCCAGGTCTCGTAGCTCACAAGACGAAGGCGCTTGAAGATTATCCGGTCCACTTCTTCCCAGACGACGAGCTCCGTTAGCGCGAGCTGTGGCTCATCGCGTAACGCGCCAACCGCCTCATCGCCGAGCTTGAGAATCGTACGTCGCGGAAGTGACTCCTTGTACGCCTCGATTTCATTCTCGACGTAGAGTTCATATTCGTGACGGAGTGATCTCTGTGGCCGATTGGACATTAGCAGTGGAAGCTAGAGTCGGAAGGTCGCCGCGCAAGGGGCCGCGCACGGATAGCACGTTCTCGGCAAACGTCGAGTGCGACGAGCGTCCGTCTCAGTTCTCCGCTTCGAGCAATGCGCCCTTGAGATATCCTGTCTCCGGAATCGTCAGAACCTCTGGATGATCGATGGGCTGTCCGGTCAATTCGCGCAGAATAATTCGGCGACCACTGTCCGCGGCAGCGGAGCGAAGCATGTCGAGGAATAGCGGCTTGGTGAGATGGAAGCTGCAGCTAGCGGTGAACAACAAACCGCCCGGCGCGAGCAGGCGCATCGCTCGCATATTGATGTCCTTGTAACCGCGAATGGCACCCGGCAGCGACGGCTTGTTCTTCGCGAAAGCCGGTGGGTCAAGCACTATCGTATCGTAGCGCGTCCCGTCGCGTTCGCGATCCCTGAGGAAGTCAAACGCATCCGCTGTTACGAAGTCGATGTTGCTGATCCCGTTTCGCTCCGCGTTCTCAGCCGCACGCTCCAGCGCAGGAGCGGACGCGTCGAGCGCAGTAACGTGGTCTGCGTTGCGTGCCACGTGGAGAGCGAAGGAGCCGTGATAGCTGAAGCAATCGAGTGCCTTGCCGCGCGCGAGCTCGCCGATGAGATGTCGGTTCTCGCGCTGATCCAGGAATGCGCCGGTCTTCTGGCCAGTCCACGGTGCCGCCAGATAACGCACGCCGTACTCGTCCACCTCGATCTCTTGCGGCACGTCGCCGTGGAGCAGGATCGTCTCCCGCTCGAGTCCCTCGCGCTCTCGCGAGCCAGCATCGTTTCTGGCCAGAATCCCGGCCGGGTTGAACAGCTCAGCGAGAGCACCGACTATGTCAGCTCTGCACGCTTCGATCCCAGCGCTGGATAGCTGGACCACGAGGTAGTCGCCATATCTATCGATCACGAGCGACGGCAGCGCATCACCCTCGCCATGTACCATGCGCCATGCATTCGTCTGGCTCTCAAGTGGCTTTCTGCGCGACTCGGCGGCCCGTATACGCGTAATCCACCACGTTCGATCAATAATCGCGTCAGGATCGCGATCCAGCAGCCTTAGCGATATTTCCGAGCGCGGGCTCCAGAGCGCGACGCCGAGTGGCCGGCCGCGCTGATCGTGCACGACCACCGTTCCGGCGTCGGATTTGGGTGGAACCGCCACATCACTCCGGAATATCCACGGATGGCCGGACTCCCAGCGGCGAGCGCCACGTGCTGAAACGACGGCCACGGGGCGATCCTGAGTCAGAGACATGGCGGAAAGTACATGATTCTTGCGATAGTGGCGCCATAGATGAAGCGATTGAAACGAGAGACAAGTTCCGCACTGCTCGCCGTGCCAGCTGGTGCCGCGCTCGCCACGGCCGCACTCGCATTGCTTCGGCGGCACAAGACGTCAATTAAGTTCGAGCGGTTCGGTGCGGCGGCGCTTGAGACCCTCCTGAACGCGATCGACGCAAACGACCCTCTGACCGGCACACACGTCCGCCGAGTCGCGCGATATGCCCTGGTACTTGCCGACGCGATGGGCGCCGACGCGCACACATGCCACACCGTGGAGCGCGTCGCCCTGTTCCACGACATCGGCAAGATTCACGAAGCATTGTTCGACGTGATTCACGACCATCGCAAGCTCGATTCGCGCGAGCGCCGGGAGATCCGAACCCATCCCGCACGCGGCGCCAAGGTGCTCGAGCCTCTCGCGTCGTTCTATCCGGATCTGCCCAAGGGAGTCATCGCGCATCACGAGCGATGGGACGGATCAGGATATCCGCGAGGGCTCAAGAAGAAAGCGATTCCATTGAGCGCACGGGTGGTCGCGATCGCCGACACCTTTGACGCCATCACTCACTCGCGCCGCTATCGCGCCGGAAAGAGCTTCGAAGTCGGCATGGCCGCCATTGGCGAAGGCCGAGGAACGCAATTCGACCCCGAGCTCGTCGATCTGTTTCTCGCGCCGCCAGTTGTCGATCGTATCCATGCCGAGATGCGCGGTGCGACCGCGGTCGAGCGCGCGCCGAAGTTGCGACGACGGACACGTCACGGAGAAGATATGGGAGCACCTGACGTGAGTTTCAGATGGCGCGATACTTCGCCGGCGCAGGGTGCATTGGATAGAGTTCCGCGAAAAAAGTAGCCGGTGTTGTCGCGCTGTGCGCGCGATGGTTTGGCGCTGCCCGCACAGAGTGAATGCGAGTACCGCGCATCGACTTTGGTATACTCGAATCCATGGCCGACGGTTATAGGAACTCGTCATTCCCGCGAACGCGGGAATCCATAGCTGAGGGTTATAGGAACTCGTCATTCC
>PLEG01000224.1 GCA_003136975.1 Gemmatimonadota bacterium
TGTGCTACTTGTGTGCTACTTGCGTGCTGGTTGCGTACTACTCGCTTATCGTGAACACGCAGCGCGGCGGATTGTGGCCCCTATCACACTGCTCGCGTACCGTCGCACCCGTCACATCGGCCAGAAGCTGCTCCATCAGGCAGCATGTTTCAGGACGCGATGATACGGCATGGCCGAGCGCGCAGCCGTGCCCGCGGATCGAGTAGCCATCGGGAGTCTGCTCTACATCGGCATCGCCACCAAGCTCCGTAAGCACCGCCACCGCATCGCCAACGCGCTCAGCGAAGGTCCCTGATGCAGGCGTCGCGAGCCGGTGCCCGGCGCCCCGTAACAGCGATTCGATCTGATCCGGATACCTGCTTCCAAGCTCCGCCACCAGCGCCGACAGTGCCGGTGCGTAGGCACTCGAAAAGAGCGTGTCGGCGCCGTCTGCGACACCGTATAGAGTGGCCGGCTTCCCCACTGTCCCGTCGCGCCGCGAGCCCGTGACCGCGACAACGCCGTCGCGCTCGAGCGCCGTGATGTGGGCCCGCACCGCGTTGTCGGTGACGCCGAGCGTCCCCGCTAGCTCGTCAACACTACGCCAGCCTCGACGCAGTATCGCGACAATACGGCCGCGCGTGCTATTTCCAAAATGCTGTTCCCACCAACCCATCTTTGCCTCTCCCCGCGTCATTCCCGCAAATGCTGGAATCCATGGCCGTCCTGTATGACAATATCGTCAAATAATACAATAAGTCAAAGTCTTTCTTGACAAATCTATCGAACCGTGCCATATGTCAATCACGGCGCTGGCAAATCGCACGGCCGTGAGCACTCAGCTCGAGATAGTCGACCCACCCTTTTAGGAGTTCCAGAGATGCAGAAACCCCACCTCACCATTGGCGTCATGGCAGCCGTAGCCATGGCAGCCCTGAGCTCGACAGCCGCTTCCGCGCAGACCGTCCACGCCATCCCGGCTGTCGCGATAGCTCCGGCACACGCCACTGCCGCGCTCGACGACCCAACGATCGTCGCGATCTTTGACGCGGCCAACACCTGGGACATCGAGCTCGGCCAACTTGCCCTCAAAAAGAGCCATAACAAGGACGTCCGCATGTTCGCCGACATGATGGTTCGCGATCACGGCGCAGCACGCAAGCTCGGTCGCGATCTGGCCAAGAAGCTCCATGTGACGCCAACGCCTCCAGGCAAGGACTTCGCGCTGTACAAGGATCATGTCGCCGCGCTCGCCACACTCAACGCCGCTTCCGGCGCAGCGTTTGACAAGGCGTATATCGATCACGAGGTATCATATCACCAGGCAGTGATCGACGCAGTCACCACGACCCTGCTACCAGCAACGAAGAATGAAGAGTTGAAAGATCTGGAACTGAAGGTTGCGCCAAACTTCCAGGCACACCTGGCGGCCGCAAAGGATCTGCAGAAGAAGCTCGAGAAGTAAAAGCGCAGCAACCGTAGCGGGATGACGATTCAGGAAAATGCCGGACTCCTCGAGAGTCGTCATCCCGCCGAAGGCCGGGAACCATGGCCAAGGCTACCGGCATGCCTCCCCCGTTTGCAGGAGTCCTCGAACCTGGCGTTTCGCGTTCATCACGCACCCTCCCTCAATGTAGTTACCGTCCGTTCTTCGAATCCCGCGCGTCGCGCAACGCTTCGCGCAGCCTGTCGGTGATCTCATTCGATGAAAAATCCGCAAGCTGTTCCAACGCGCGCTGAAAATCCGCAACAGATACCGTACTGAGCGCGCCCGCGGTGATAGCTCCCGTTGGCACGCGATTATCGCCGAACAGGAATGGCGTCAGGCGGTTGTGGCCGTCAACATCAAAGCTCCATATCTCGCGCCCGCTGCGTGCATCGAGCAATACCGCCGTAGCGCTCATGAACAGATATGCAGCGTTCTGACCGCGAATGTCGATGCCGGAGCTGTGCATGTTCACTTCCAAAACAAAATCGGCGGCTCGCGGATTGATAGCCTGACTCGTCCCGAGATATCGGCTCGTCCGCTCGAGTGTCCGGCGGGACATCAATCCAGCAACGTCGACCATTGATGTCGCACTATCCAACCGCGAGCGCGCCCGGCGACCGGCGACTTCTTTCGCCACTCCAGATCCAGCGGCAACTATCGCCGTTACCGGATCGCCGGCGCCTGCAACATCGTACCATCCTGTCAGTAGCTCCGGACGCGGAGGTGCGATGTACACCAACGCGAGCGACCGGCTGGAGAAGTTGTATTCGGAAAGGTGATTGTGTCCGCCGCACCCGCCGAGAGCGAGTATTCCCGAGAATGCCGCCACCAACCGAGTGAAGCGGTGCCGCAATAGAATCGACTTCATGCCTTGCTCCAGCGGGCTATGGGAACGCGTACCTTGCCGATGCCTGCTATCAATGACGACAGGATGCCAGATCCGTGACCACTCGACCCACCCAAAGCCTGGCCCGGTCGGGATATGTGCGATATGCTTCAATAATGGCCGACAGGATCAGCGAAGACCGCCAGGAGATTGCTGAAGCGACGCAACGCGTCCTCGTCGCCGTCGCGCTCCAGGCATACGCAGAAGCCGGACTGTCCGGCCTCTGCGCGGAAGGTCGTTGGGAAGCGGCGGTCGGAGCCATGCGCAGCTACGATGTTCGGCCAATCTCGGGGGACACGGAATAGCGTGATTTGCGCAATGGTTGCATTGCGATCGCGCCGGATTCTGAAACATCGTCATCCCGCCGAAGGCCGGGATGACGACCAACGAGCCCGGCGCGATTGCAACTCGACCATCGCGCCGGTGACCATTCCCGATACAATCATCGGCGATGAACGCACCAAACGCGCGCGTTACCTGGTCAGTCTCGCACCCGTAAGCGTTGCAACCGCGCCGAGTGTCGTCTGCGCCGCATTCAACCCAAGCCGGAAGTCGTCGTCGTTGTATGTCTTGAAGAGATCTGTCGGCTGATGCCACTGCGGATCCCATCCTGCTCCTATCTGCGCGCCACGCTCGTTCTCGCGCAGGCTGATTGACGGAACCAGATCCTGGAACGGTGCGGAGTCGGTGTTGGTCATGTGCTGCCCAACTTGGGCGGGATAGTCGGTCGCATACTTTTCGTTGGCGTTGGCGACTTCCCATGCTAGACGTTGCGACTCTACGGCAAGCTTCGACTTCGACTGGAATTCGATGTTCACGTCCGCCTCGGGGCGCTGAACCTTGCTCATGGTGCCATCGGGCTTTGGCATTCCGTGATCGAACATCATCATGTCATGCTGGATAACGCCGAGCCACTTGGGCTCTGGATACTTGCCCGATCCGGCTGGATCTTCCTTTCCCTGTAGTGCCTCGCGTTGCGCGACGTATGCTCGCGCTCCGTTGAGCCCGCTCTCCTCGTTGTTCCACAGCATGAAGCGAATTGAGCGATCGGTCTTCACATCTGGCGAGCTGAACACGCGTGCAAGTTGCATCACGAGCGCGGTGCCGGATCCGTCGTCGTTAGCGGCCTCGCCCCAACCAATACCGTCCATGTGTCCACTTACGATGTACATCTCTTCGGGATGGGTTGTGCCAACTTTGGTGCAATACACTTCCTGACGTTCGCCGCCAACTGTCTGCGGCGTGTCGAGAGCGCGCAGTGCCGGATCAGGCTGGCGCAGGGAATCACTGTTCACGCCAGTTGGCATGCGCTTGCCGCGGATGCGAGATCCGCCGGAGCCGTCCATGCCGCCGGCCGCGGCACGAGCACGCGCCGCCGCTATCTGGTCCGGTGTGAGCGGCGGCCGCGGTGGCGGAGGTTGGAAATCATAGGTGATGCGTGCGGTGGGGGTGCAACCATAACTTTTCAACTGCGCCTCAATCCAATCAACCGCCGCGCGATTGCGCGCCGTTCCCTGACGACGGTCACCGAACTGCGTGAGTCCTTTTATCGTCGCCTTGTACTGCTCGAGATCCAACCGCGCCACCATCG
>PLEG01000293.1 GCA_003136975.1 Gemmatimonadota bacterium
GCACGCGGAACGCGGCGGCTGGGTCGCGGTCAACAGTTATCGCTGGCAAAAACGGCTCGGCGGACGTCGCGTGTTGGTAATCGCTGTGTGCGATGCCGGCGTAGGGTTCAGAAAATCGCTCGAATCCGCCGTGGGACGGCCTCGTTCCGACAGATGGGACGACGGAATGGCGCTCGAAGAGGCCGTGATGCGCGGCGTGAGCCGGTTCCGCGACACGGGCCGCGGACAGGGCCTCGCCGGCGTGCGAAGATTCATTGGAAAGTGGGACGGAAAGTTCTCCGTGCGCAGCGGAACTGCTCGTCTCGCGATAGTGCCGACTTGGGACGAAGACGTTCCACTGCAGGAAAATCTCCCCGCATTCCCAGGTTCCCAGGTGCAGATCACCATTCCCGAGCGCGTTGACCGATGATGAAAAACCACATCGACGTGAGCAGCGTCCTGCGCAGCGCCGTCTCGGAGAGCTATTCCAATCTCGTAACTCGCCCAACCGGCGTAGCGGTTCGGGTGTATATAGAGAAGCAGGTCCTGGCCGCCAGCGACTGCGCTGTGACCGTGATCGATTTCTCGAGCGTTGGAATGATGGACTTCTCATGCGCGGACGAGATAGTTGCCAAACTCGTCATGCAGCACGAAAATGGCACGCCGACGTTTGTCTTCAGTGGACTCAGCGAGTCACACATTGAAGCGATCGATGTAGTTCTCGAGCGACACGGCATGTCGCTCGTCTCTCATGAAGCCGACTCCAACTCGTACATAGCCGTCACGCACTAATGAAGTTTTTCGGTTCATCGCCCACTCCGTCAGAAAAGGGATTCCAGCCAGAGCTGCGCGTCATCGAGTACGTGGCTACCCGAAAGAGCGACCTGGAGCGCGGTCCGCAGGTTAGACTGTCAGGCGTGGATGCGCGATTTCGCATGTTGGCGGATGGAGAGCTCGCGTGGGTGCGCGGCGCGCGCGGGCAGCAGCTCGCCGAAGTATTGATCGACGACACGCTTCCGCAGCACGCGTGCGGGCTACGAGACATTCCCGGAATCCTCCCTTCGGAGGCCGTGCGCGTCGTGAAACCAGATCTGGACACTCCCAACAGAACGCAAGCATGAGACGGTCTACCCTCCCCATACACGGCGGCTCGCCGCACGCGCAGCCCGGCTCTCCGGTCGTCACACCGATCACTCAGTCGGTGAGCTTCGTTCAGGAGCTCGGCACCGCAGAGGGGCTGAAATACGGCCGTTACGGCAACACGCCGAACGTGGAGCTCGTGGAGCGACGTCTTGCGCTGCTCGACGGCGGTGAAGCCGCTGTCGCGCTCTCCAGTGGCATGGGTGCCACCGCGTGCGCGATGCTAGCGTTGCTCCGGCCCGGTGATCATCTGCTCTCCAGCTCGTGGATATACGGCGGCACGCACAAGCTGTTCACGCAGGAATTGGCCGGAATGGGGATCGAGATAACTCTCATCGATCCACTCGCGCCGCGCATGTGGCGCAAGGCGCTCCGCCAGACGACACGCGCAATCTTCGTTGAATCGCCTGTCAATCCAACCTGCCGCGTCCTGGATCTGAGCTCGCTCGCCAATCTCGCGAAAGCCGAGGGCGTGGCGCTCGTTGTCGACTCGACGTTCGCGAGCCCAATCAACTTCCGTCCGCTCGAACATGGCGCGGATGTAGTGATTCATTCAACTACCAAATACCTCAACGGCCATCACGACGTACTGGGCGGCGCGGTCATTGGTACCGCCTCCTACGTTGAAGAAGTCCGTCGCAAGATGATCGTCTGGGGCCAGGCTCCGGATCCGTTCGCGGTATGGCTGTTGGAGCGCGGCATGAAAACGCTCGACGTGCGAGTGCGACGTCAAAACGAGAACGCGCTCAAGCTCGCGCAGTGGTGCGAGACGCGACCGGAATTCGCGCGTGTGCTCTACCCCGGCCTCGAGTCGCATCCAGATCACGAAATCGCGCAACAGTGTCTCGATGGTTTCGGCGGAATGATGGCGGTCGAAGTGGCTGGCGGTGGCGATGCAGCGGCCCGCTTCCTCCAGCATCTCGAGCTGGTGACGCACGCGCCGAGTCTCGGCGGTGTCGACACGCTGGTCAGCGAGCCACGCTACACCTCGCATGCCGCTATGACGCCCGAAGCGCGCGCCGAGATCGGCATCCCCGACGGATTCCTGCGCTTCAGTGTTGGCATTGAGGACGTTGGTGACCTGATCGCCGATTTCGAGCAGGCATTGAGGTAGCTGAAGGTTGAGCCTGGTGCGTTTTCTTAACGTCGCGAAGGAATACCCCCGCGGCGGCGTGGCCCTCAGCCACGCTTCGTTTCAGCTTCACAAGGGTGAGTTCGCTTTCCTCACCGGTCCAAGTGGATCCGGCAAGTCGACCATCCTGAAGCTCATCTACATGGAAGAGCGCCCTACCGCGGGTGACGTGTTGGTGAGCGGCGTGAGTGCGCGCGACGCATCCAGGCGCGAAGTCTCGATGGTGCGACGCCATCTTGGCATCGTGTTCCAGGATTTCCGCTTGCTGGAAGATCGAACCGCAGAACAGAACGTGGCATTCGCGCTGGAAGTCACCGGCATACCGACGGACATGATCAGGCCGCGTGTTGCGCGCGTTCTGACGCAGGTGGGACTCGCATCCAAGGGAACCGCGTATCCGCGCGAGCTATCGGGCGGAGAGCAGCAACGCGTGGCAATCGCACGATCCCTGGTGAACGATCCATACGTGCTCATCGCCGATGAGCCAACGGGCAATCTCGACGACCGCGCAACTCGCGGAGTGTTCCAACTGCTTCGCGACATCAACACCGCCGGCACCGCAGTTATCATGGCGACGCACGATCTCGATCTGATTCGCCGCACCGAATATCGCTCTATCGAGCTCAATCACGGCCGTCTGGTGTACGACAGCGCGGAGACTCCGCCGCCACCGAAGGAGCCGAGTGCCGTGGCACCAAGTCATCATGACGAGAATCCGATATGATGGCGCTCCGCGAAGCATTCTCGGCGTTCCGCCGCGCGCCGCTATTGAGCGCGCTCGGCGTCGTGACAATTGCCTTCTCGCTATTCGCCTTCGGGCTTTTTGGCCTGGTCGCGATCAACATTCGTGACGCGCTTCAATCGATCGAGAATCGCGTCGAGATTCGCGCGTTCATCGCCGACGGCACACCGGTCGAGGCATCCAGCGCCGCGATGGGCGACATTCACGCATTTCCTGAAGTGCTGTCCGTCACGTACGTATCGCAGGACGACGCACTGATTCGCGCGCGTAAGGAACTGGGTGAGTTCAGCGACGTATTCGAGCCGGGCGTGCTGCCCGCATCACTCGACATCAAGCTGAAGCCGGGATACCGTGATCCGACGACAGTGCTCGCGGTCGCGAACCGTGTTAAATCATACGACTTTGTCGATGACGTCCGGTACGGAGAGGACTGGGTAGCCAAGCTGTACCGGCTGCGCACCATCGCTACACTTGTCGGTACCGGGCTCGGCCTCGCGTTCGCCGCCGTAGCGGTGATAATCATCGGTGCGACGATCCGCATAATGGTCATGGCACGCGCCAGAGAGATCTCAATAATGCGGCTCGTGGGCGCGACCAACGGTTTCATACGGCTGCCGTTCGTGCTCGAGGGCTTTATTCAGGGCGTCATGGGAGGACTGCTCGCGCTGGGACTCACGTGGGCGACAAGTTCAGCGATCAGCCACTCGTTCATGCGCACCGCGTTTTTCGACCCCACGCTCGCAACCCTTGGCGTGATCGGCGGCGCACTGATCGGCCTGCTTGGCAGTACGTTCGCCGTGGGACGGCAGCTCCGCCGACTGTGAAGTATCGTGCAGTCGCGCGCGGCGCGATCCTGCTGGGGGCGCTCGTATTGATGCCGATGACCGTGCGCGCTCAGAACACTGATTCGCAGCTCAAAAACAATCGTGAGGAGCTGGATAAGATCAGGCGCGAGCGTGACGCACTTCAGGAGCGAATGAACAAGCTTCAGTCGAGCGCGCACTCGCTTACCGACGAGCTCCACAACATTGACCGCCAGCACGACGTGACCAAGCGCGCGGTTACGTCGCTGGACAAGCAGCTTGGCTACATCAACGACCAGGTAAAGGGAACGAGTGCCAGCCTGGTGCGCGCGGAAGATGAAGCCGTGACCAAGCGTGCTGTGCTGAACCACAGACTCACTGAGATCTACAAGCGCGGCCCGCTATTCGACTTCCAGGCGCTGCTGTCAGCCGATTCCTTTGGTGAGCTGATCGCGCGCTACAAGTACCTGCACGAGATCGCGCTGCACGACAGGGCACTTGTAAGACGAATGGACGAGTTGCGCGGAACGATTCGCGGCCGCAGAACGCAGCTCGTCACGCTACAAGGCGACGTCGAGCAGAACCGCCAGGAAAAGGCGCAGGAAAATGCGCGACTCCAGGCGCTCGAGCAACAGCGGCAACAGAGCCTCGTGCGCGTACAGGCCGATTCACGCAAGACACAGCAGCGGTTGGCCCAGGTCAAGCGCAGCGAGTCCAAGCTCAACAACATCATCGCGAGCATCGAAGCTGAGCGGAGGCGCGGTAGCAGCAAGGTGAGCGCGGTGGCGCGTGGGGCGAGCTCGATCCGTACATCCGACTACGGCAAGCTCGACTGGCCCGTGGACGGCAACATCCTTTACAATTTCGGACGCGTGGTTCGCCCTGACAACACGACGCTGCGATGGAACGGCATTGGCATAGCGGCCTCCTCCGGAACTTCAGTGCGCTCGGTCGCGGCAGGCGATGTCGTGCTGGCGGGACAACTTGGCACCTACGGCCAGACTGTCATCGTGGAACACGGCGGCGGCGATTACTCGGTGTACGGATCACTGAGCCAGATCAACGTCGCAAAGGGTGCGCACATAGCAAAGGGTCAGGTAGTCGGTACAGTCGGGACTTCCGACCCCGACCTGCCGTCGCATCTGCACTTCGAGATACGGCACGGCGGCCCCGCGGTCGATCCAACTACATGGCTGCGCGGCCACTAGTCGCATGGCACAACCATCACCCGCGGAGATCAGCGTGAACGACGGAACCGTCCTGTTAGGAGCGCACATTTCCACCGCTGGCGGCGTCCCTGCCGCACCAGGACGCGCGAAGGCCGTGGGCGCCACGACGATGCAGATCTTCACCAAGATGGCGAATCAGTGGCGCGAGCGGGAATGCGAAGCGGAGGAGTGCGCGGCATTCCGTGAAGGAATCGCGGATACGCTC
>PLEG01000286.1 GCA_003136975.1 Gemmatimonadota bacterium
ACCGCGCGGGCAGAGCGCTGTAGCCGGACTGACCGGACTGACCGGACCGACCGGCCGCGCGACGGCACTCAACAGCCTCGCGCCGCGCTCATTCCACGCGGAATGAGCGCGGCAAGCCCCATATTCTTCGGCGGTATCCAGCATCTCGCCGGATGGTTCGCTCAGGGCGTGATGGGAGTCGGCACGCGTCGTTGTGCGGTGCTGCTGTGTCCACCGATTGGGCACGAGTACATGTGCGGCCATCGGGCCTTTCGGCGGCTCGCGCGCGATCTTGCGAACAACGGGTTCTCCGTGCTTCGCTTCGACTATGCCGGAACTGGCGATTCAGGCGACGCACCCAACACGGAGTCACTCGTACCCACCTGGATCGAGAGCGTGTCGCTCGCCGCTGACGAGTTGCGCACGCTCAGCGGTTCCGACACGCTCGCCTTGGTCGGACTTCGGTTCGGTGCAACCCTGGCCGCGGCGACAGCGAGCGGGCGTGATGATGTAGGATCGCTCGTTCTTTGGAGTCCGTCCACCAACGGTAGATCGCTGATTCGGCAAACTCGCATGCTGGCGATGACTGCCGCCGAGCGTCCTGGTGACCTGGTTGCTGAGGCGGAAGGCCTCGAGTCGGCGGGCTTTTTTTGGGATGCCGCGACCGTGGCGGATATTAGCCGGATGAGCATACACGACGACGGTACGTACTCCGCTGAAAGCGCGCTCATCATGACGCGAGAAGGCGCACCACCAGAAGGAGAGTTGGCGGGAGTACTTGCTGGCGCTGGTGTGGCGTGCGAAGAAAAGTTCTATGACAATCACGCTGGGTTCATGATATCGCCGTTACACTCGGTGCTTCCAACTACCGCGATGAATACCATCGTGCAGTGGCTGGACGAGAAATATCCGTTCGGCAAGGAATCGTCGGAGACAGCGCGAGCTACATCGATTGGATCCGCTTCGGCTACGCTTCCCGACGGAACCCGCGAATCTGCGGTCACATTCTCACAGGGTCGGCTCGCCGGCATCCTCGTGGAGCCGGACACAGCGTCAGATAATCCGGCGGTGCTGCTGTTGAACACGGGCGCAGACCATCACGTTGGTCCGCACCGGATGTACGTTCCG
Source organism: Gemmatimonadota bacterium (assembly GCA_003136975.1). Classification (GTDB taxonomy): domain Bacteria; phylum Gemmatimonadota; class Gemmatimonadetes; order Gemmatimonadales; family Gemmatimonadaceae; genus Fen-1247. The sequence goes on from PLEG01000286.1 coordinate 1,108, forward strand.
CTGGCGCGCCGATGGGCGCAGCTTGGCTTCCCGGTGTTGCGTTTTGATCTGGCCGGGATCGGAGACAGCAAGCCGAACGACGAATTGGCGACTGATGAGTCCTACCCAGCCGCTGCGCTGCAGGACATTCGCGACGCGATCGCGTACATGCGCGACGACAGACGATACAATCACGTGATTCTCGCGGGTATGTGCTCGGGCGCGTATCACGCGATACACAGCGCGGACTCAGCGCTGAGCGGCGTCATCGCGGTGAACCCACCGCTCTACTATCGGGCCGGCGACCCCATCGAGGACGATCCGTACTCCAACGAGGTTGAGACCAGGCGAGTTACGCGAGCGTTACGGAATCCGGCGAAGTGGCGACGACTCCTGAGCGGGCGCGTCGATCTGGGTTACACGTTCAACGTGCTGACGGGGCGCGCGTACGTCACGAGCCGTGCGATTGGTGCGGCAACAAAGCGATTGCTGACGCGACGCGGAGCCGAACACCACGACGTGAGTGCATTGTTCCATGAAAACGTGCCGATGCATCTCATATTCAGCGGCGGAGATGCATCGCAAATATTCTTCGAGCGGACGGTGGCGCCGTGGATCGGTCGCTTCATACAGCGCGAAGGTTTTACGGTTGATGTCGTGGCTGGCGCGGATCACACTTTCATGCCGGTTCGGTGGCAGCGAGCGCTTGCGGATCTCATGACCAAACGCCTGCTCGAGCACCGCTCAACGCAGCCGGAACCGATCGATCGCGCCTAGAGTATCCTGCGCGCGAATCTGAATGTGTCGCGCAGTCCGCGACCAACGGAGTCCTCGCCGTCCAGCGCATTGATGCCGAATCCGCCGTTGGCGAGCGAGCAATGAACGCATCTGGCTCCTCCCAGCGACAGCGCGACGTGCGTTGGACGCCCGTCATCGCGATCGGAGAAGAACAGAAGATCGCCCGGCTCGAGCTCGACGATGTCGTTCGCGACCTCTCGGCCCCGCTCGCCCTGCATCCACGCATCACGTGGTAGCTGAGTCCCATGCAACGCGAACATCGTCTGCACAAAACCGGAACAGTCTACACCCCACGGCGTCACCCCGCCCCATTGATATGGTGCGCCCCTGAATAGCTCGACAGCACGACGCACCAACAGGTCGGCGTCGGGTTCGAAGTAACGTGCGCGGGCGCGATTGTTCATCGCGATCCCGCGCGTCACCTCCTCGTCGGCATCCAGCAGTGCGCCGAGTGGCAGTTCCATCTCGCCTTCTGTAAGCGACGTTACGGCACAACCGACGGACATGCGGCGCTCGGCGCCCCATGCCGACGAGAGGGATGCGGCGCTGAATGCCCGCTCGGCGCTGACGTAGCCGCGATGGCACCAGCCCTCGTAACCATCCGCTCCTCGAAGACGCAGCCAGTTGCCGTCAGTATCGACGATGTCGGCCTGGTGGCCGCGTAGAAGCTGCGACACCTGCCCGGATGATACGGTTGGAGCTGCGAGTAGCGGCGCGATCGAGGCTCGGATGGTGGTGCGAGCGGACTGCGCGTGACCACCGCCGCCCGGAAGCGAATCGATCAATGCTCGGGCCAGTCCATCTCGGGAGCGATCTGCACTGCGCGTGATGAGCTGGTGTCCGTGCTCGAGACACCGGGCGCACTCGCCACACTCGCCGCGCAACGCTCACAGCGCACAACACCCTTGAATACGCACATGATGCAGATGAAGGTACCGCAGTCCTTGCACGGATAACCCTCGGACGCGCGCTCCTCCTGCCCGCAGCTGCGGCAGACCATCGCATCGTGCTCACGCAGGTCTGTCATGCGCGGCCCGGATTGCGGTACGCGAGTCCGTACTCCTTGATCTTCTTGATGAGCGTCGCACGCGAGATGCCGAGTTCCTTCGCCGCGTGCGTCCTGTTGTGGGCGTTGGCCTTCAGCGTGCGATCGATGTGCGCCTTCTCCAC
>PLEG01000302.1 GCA_003136975.1 Gemmatimonadota bacterium
GTGGACGTCATGTTGTCGATGCCGGCGATCGTCGAAAATTGCTTCTCGAGCGGTGTCGCCACCGCCGACGCCATCGTCTCCGGGCTTCCGCCCGGAAGACTTGCATTGACACTCACCGTTGGGAAATCGACTGACGGCAGATCGCTCACGGGAAGACGCTGATACGACGCGACACCAAAGAACAGAATTGCGATCATGACGAGCGTCGTCATGATCGGCCTACGGATGAATAGTGCTGTCATTGTCCAGATCCCGGAGTGCGGGTACCGCTCCCCGTAGCACCAGAATCAGCAATGCGAGGAGCAGCGCCAGCGGCCGAAGCGGGTTTGATGACGACCTTCGAACCTGCCACGAGGCGCGATTGACCGTCGGTGATCACACGATCGCCGACTGCCAATCCCTTTCGGATAACCGCGAGAGTATCCACAGTTCTCTCGACCTGTACCGGTTTCTGATGTGCGTTACCTGCACTGTCAACGGTAAAGACGTACGTCCCAGCCTGGCCCGTGAGGACGGCGGCCGACGGAACGGTGAGAGCGTTCGGGTCGACATATAGTCGCAGCGCAACGGTGACGAACTGGCCAGGCCATAGCGTCGCAGCTGGGTTGGCGAACTTCGCCTTCAGCAGGACGGTACCAGTTGTGGAGTCAACATTGTTGTCGACAAATGCGAGTGTCCCGTCCAGCGCAGCGCCCGCCGTCCCCTCCGATGGGGTGGCCTGGACTGATAGCGGTTTGCTCGCACTGAAATAACGCTGGATGTCCGGAAGCTCACCCTGCGGCACCGAGAAGCGCACCAGAATCGGTTGGATCTGATTTATGACCACCATCGGTGTCGATGCATTGGCCTTCACCAGATTTCCCTGCCGCACGAGCAATCCACCAGTGCGTCCCGATATCGGCGCGCGAATGGTACAGTTCGCCACGTCCAATTGCGCGCGCTCGACCGTGGCGCGATCGGCATCCACAGTCGCGAGTGCCGACGCCGCGGTCGCGGCCGCCTGATCTGCTTGCGAGTGCGTTACGTAATCTTTCTGCACCAACGCGCCGTAGCGAGTCGCGTCACGCTGCGCATTCGCCGCCTGCGCCTGATCGCGCGCGAGTTGGCCCTTTGCCTGGTCGAGGACCGCAATGTACGGCCGCGCGTCTATCTGAAAGAGCACCGCGCCAGCGCTCACGGCTTGTCCCTCAACGAACGTAACCCGCGTGAGTATTCCACCAACCTGCGCTTCGACCGCCGCAGTCTGAAGCGGCTCGACAACGCCATTGGTACTGATGGTGTATGGAAGCTCGGTCCGTCGCGCAGTGGCGACAACGACGGGAATCTTTGGCTGCTTTGGGGGCGCTGGTTTGGAGCACGCGACAGCCGAAGCGACAATGATGACTGCTACGCACAGCGATGTGGATCTATAACTCATGGGTGCAGGATTGTCTGCGGCGATGAAGGAGTCCCGGAGTCGGACACGAACGGGAATGGTGTCTCGCCGCGCGTTCCGAGCACTCCGGAGTCGTGGGCCAGTTGCGCCAGCGCTGTGTACCACTGCCAGCGAGATTGGACTTGCTGCGCCCGCGCATTCGCGAGCGCGGTTTGAGCGGTGAGCAGGTCGATGATGCTACCGACGCCTTCACGGTATCTGCCGGCAGCGACCTGCTCCGACTGTTGAGCGCTCGCCAGAAGATCGTCAGCGGTCGTGACACGCTGGCCGGCGGTCTGGAGGGCGTAATACGAGGTGAAGACCTGCGTGGTAACCTGCTGCCGCAGAACGTCCGCCTGCGCGGTCGCGACGTCGGCGCGCGCACGCGCGGCAGCGACATCGTACTGCCGTGAGAAGCCGGTAAAGATCGGCACGGAAACGCCGAGCGTCAGTCCGTACGAACCGCCGCCGTAAATGCCCGGGTCCGAGTACGTGCGTCCCGTCGTGGTTCCGAGCGTGAGCACCGGCAAGCCCGCAGATTGCGTTACCCGAATCTCCGCGGACGCAGCAGCAGCCGCGGCCCGGGCCGCGGCGAGGTCCGGGCGCCGCGCAATCGCGTCGGCGATCAGGCTATCCACCGTGACTGAAACAGTGCGTACTGGCACCGCACTAGAAAGCGGGCCGAGCTCATACGAAACGTTCGCTGGAATTCCCATGGCTGCTGCGAGATTACCGCGCGCGGTCTGCAGGCTTCCCTGAATTGTCTCGAGATTGAGCTGTTCCTGCGAAAGCGCGGTACGTGCTTGCAAGACATCCGCAATCGTCGCGAGTCCAACGCTGTCACGCTGCTGCGCAGCCGAGAGATTCGCTTGTGCTTCCGCTATGGCGGCGCGCTCAGCGCCGAGTAACGCCAGGTTCGCCATATAGGTGAAGTACGCGGTCTCGACCTGCAACACCGTCGCCTGGATCGTTGCATTATGTGTCAGATCGGCGGCAAAGAGATTCTGTCGCGCCGCGTCAATCGTTCCGCCACGACCGCCAAAATCCAGCAGCAAGTAGCTCAACGTGAGCGACGGATTGATCTGAGTGCGTTCGATGGGCTGTCCGCCGTTAACCGCCACCGATTTGGTGCGCGATGCAGTCGCCGACGCAATCACAGACGGGAAATAAGCTCCTCGCGTCGATCCGTACTCCGCCGCCGCGGCTCGCGCCTCTGACCATGAGACGCGTGTCACTGGATTGTTTCGTAGCGCGAGGTCGATCACGTCGCCAAGCGTAAGCTGGTTAGCGCGCGCCACTATATCCGGTGGAAGCTCAGTGATACGCTGCGGTGGCTCTGGTACGACGCCGTGGGCAGGCGGCGTCCACGTACTGCTCGGCGAGGCCGGTGCTCCTGCGACGCCATTCACACTCGGCTGGCCGTAGGCACAGCCGCCAAGGTAGAGAGTTGCAACGAGAAGAGCGGAAGGCCACGAACGGGTGTGAAGAGGCATTGATTCGAGTACGTATGAACAGCATCGCTCGCTGCGACAGCGCGACGAATATTCGCCACTCGGCCTACTGCGACACTAAGAAAGCATCAACATTATCGCGCGGTGCTGGAACAGGGTAACAACCGTACACACGACGAGCGCATTGGACACGCCGCTCGGAAAACAGCGCTAAGCCGACGGATGCTTCAGAGACGCGACTATCGCTGCGGCGATGTCGTCGGTGACCTTGAACAGGTCGCGTCCATCCCGATCATAGACGTCCGCCCAACGCATGACGCCGTCCGATGCGTTGCTGAGGCGCGCGGTGACGCGAAGCTTCGAGCCCTCGCGCTGCACGGTGCCTTCCAGCAACAGTTGCGGGCCGGAATTGCCAGCACGCGGAGTGCCGGATCTGATCGCTCTGACAAGCGCGGCCGAGGCTGTTGGGGAGATCACCTTCAGGTGCGCAGACTTGGTGAGGTTGTCGGCAACGGCATTGGTTATCCCGATTGCGACGTTCGAGTCAGCGGCGTCAGAGCCCAGATCGACGAACGGCACGACGGCGATCTCGCCGAGTGGGGACATCATCGCCGCGGCGCGTAAGGCTGCGCTGCTCACCTGATGGCTACGACTGGTGGCAACGCCAGCACCGACTATCGCAATCAACGCGAGTCCCGCACCTAAGCTGGCGAGGCCCCGGTTTCTGCGGGGGCGGGACGCCCTCGTGAACTCGCCGCTGACAACGCCAGGCGCTTCAAGGGCGTCGACGACTTCCTGTGCGGATGCTGGTCGGTCCGCGGGATCTGTGGCCATGCATCGCATGAGGAGATCGTTCAGGTCGGCAGGAACGTCGGGTCGGACTGTAGAGATCGCTGGCGGAAGCGTGCTCATTCGCGCGGCGAGCATTGCGCGCGCCGGCAGACCGACGAACGGTGGCGCGCCTGTGAGCATCTCATACGCGGTGGCGCCGAGCGAATAGATGTCAGCGCGCCCATCGATATCGGGATCGGCCGCCGCCTGCTCCGGTGCCATGTAAAGGAGCGTGCCGATGGAGGTGCCATCGGTGGTGAGACCGTGCGCAATACTTCCAGGCGCGGTACGCCGTGCGGAGGATAGGGCCTTCGCGACGCCAAAATCCGTGACCATCGCCGAGCCGCCAGCGAGCAGGATGTTGCCTGGCTTGATATCACGATGCACAACACCGCGATCGTGCGCGAACGCAAGCGCGCGGGAAACATCCTTTAGCACCGCGACCGTGTCGCGAACGGTCATGCGACCGGTGGTCAGGCGCTGTGCGAGTGATTCACCATCGACGTACGGCATAATAAAGTACGGCAGGCCGTTCGCCGTCCCTGTTCGCAGCACGCCTACGATGTGCGGATGCTGCAGCGCCGCGACGGTCAGGATCTCACGTCTGAACCGTTCAACTGATACCGATGCCGCTAGGTGCGGGTGCAATACCTTGATCACGACGCGGCGCGCGAGATCTCGATCTTCGGCGACGAATACGCACGACATTCCACCGTCGAGCTCTCGCTCGATGACATACGCGTCACCAAGTTCGGCGCGCATGATTTCCCGGATGGAAGAGGTCACTGGTTTGCTATCGTTAATCGAGGTGGCTGCCGATTAGACGGCGCTGAGGCAAAAATGGTTGCGTGTCGTTTCGATGATTGAGACGAATACCCCGCAGTCGCGTTAAGAGCTCTTGCCTTTCCTACGCGCGAGGGAGCGTAAGCGTGAACACAGAGCCGCGACCAAACTCGCTGGTAGCACCGAGCTCGCCGTTCATGGCCCGGGCAAGGTCGCGACTTATCGCGAGTCCGAGTCCGGTTCCGTCCTGATTGTGCGTCAGATCCCGTGACAGCTGAACAAATGGCTCGAAGATGGCATCCATCTTTGTATCCGGTATACCGACCCCGGTATCTGACACGGAAATCGTCACATCAGGGCCATCCTGGGCGGCTGAAACTTCGACCGTTCGCGAACAGGGGACGACCCGTCATGTCATAGATGACAGTGCTGAGCGGCGACTGCTCGATCAGCGCGCGGGAGATTCCGGCGACGTCGAGCATGCTATCGAGAACGCCTGGCGCCGTCACGTGGACGCAGCCGGCGGCGGTGATTCAGGAGCCGGCCCATGCGGCTGCGCTGTTGTTGGTAACAACGTCATACCCTTTCGCTCCAGTTTACCCCAACCCACGACGTGGCCGCGGAGCGCAGCCGCGATCGACTTAACGACTACCCAGTACATGGTCTGACGGAAGACGAAACGCTGGATCAGCACAAGCCAGGTGAGAGCCTTTTCCTCGCCCGGCTCCATGAGAAATGCCACTACGGCGGCAAGCCAGTCAACTACCAGGAAAATTACATACAGCTTGAGGACATCTTCAAGATTGCTCAGCGCGTAACGATCACCGTGTTGATAGCGTGCGAGCAAGACGGACAATAGACTCCAGGCGAACAGGACATCGGCGAGCGGCGATATCGCAGTATAGAACAGCTGGAATATCCAGACGTTCGGCATGGCGATCATGCCCAGCGCGCCGTACTTCGGACGGAAGGTGATCTTCTTGTGCTTCCAGATCGACTGAAGTGTCCCGAATGACCATCGGAAACGCTGCCGGATCAGTGTCTTGAGAGTATCTGGCGCTTCGGTGTACGCGATTGCGTCATCCGCATACCTCACGCGAACCCCTTCCTCGCCCAGCGCCCAGGTAAGGTCCTGATCTTCTGCCAGAGTGTCGTCGCTGAATCCGCCAACCGCCTGAACGTACGATTTGCGCCACGCGCCAACCGCCCCTGGAACGATAGTTATCGCATTCAATACAGCGAACGCGCGCCGTTCCAAATTCTGGCTCGTGACGTATTCGAGCGCTTGCCAGCGCGTTACCATGTTGTGCCGATTTCCAACCTTGGCATTTCCGGCGACAGCGCCGACTTTCGGATCACTAAGCGGAGCGACAAGACGCGCGACGGTGCTCGGCGTGAACTGCGTATCCGCATCGAGACACACTATGATCTCGCCGCGTGCGCGCGCTATTCCATAATTCAATGCCGTTGCTTTTCCGCCGTTTTCCTTGCGATATGCCGTGACACGTGGATCATCGCCAAACTCCCGCATGACGACGCCGTATGTATCATCAGGAGAACCGTCGTCAACGACCACGATGTTCAGCTCACCACCATACACCTGATTGAGAAGACTGCGCAGCGTGGCCGCGATCACCCGCTCCTCATTGTAAGCGGGCACAATGATGGTCACCGCCGGTGTGTAGTGCGGCTCTGGTTTGCGCCTGTGATACCGTTGATACGTCGCCAGCATGATGATGATGACGAGCCGGATCGCCCCCACGACTACCGCGATGAAAAACAGCCAGTACAGGGTCCACTCGAGACCGCTGACAAATGTGAACGTTGCAAGCTCGATTCCGCGCGTAATAGCGCTGCGTGGTGGAAGGCCCGGCATCGCCTCCTCGCGCGAAATTCCAGCAAGTTCCGACAGGGCTACAATGGTATCGCCGTGCGCGCGGATCGAGTCTATGATCGGGCCAAGTGCGCGCACTGTCTGTCTGCGATTTCCTCCACCGTCGTGCAGCAACACAACGTTACCGCCCGACCGCAGGCCACCTGCGGTCATAACGCCACCATAGTAACGCTGATCCATCACGTTCTTGATGATCTGCTCGGCCGAGATGGGTTGCCAGTCTTCCGCGTCAATATGAAGTCCGACAGTCACATAGCCGCGCTTGCTGGCAATGTCCACCGGAATGAGCTCATCATTCGTCGTCGGCTCGGCGTCGCCAAAATATGGCGGACGGAAAAAGAACGAGCGGCGGTTGAGGACTGCTTCGAGGAGCCGTTGGTTCGCGTCGATCTCGAGCTTGGTGACAAAGTCGGAAGTCAGCGCGAGATTGGGATGCGTGAAGGTGTGATTCCCAAAGAGATTCCCCTCGCGAACTATGCGGCGCATCAACGGAATGTGCGCCTCCACGTTTCGACCGATCACGAAGAATGTTGCTGTCGCGTTGCGTGACTTGAGTGTGTCAAGAATCTGCGCGGTCCACTTGCCATCCGGCCCATCATCGAACGTCAGTGCAATCTTGTGATCAGACTTCCCGTATTTGCGGACGATGTATGGTGACGGGTATGCGACAATTCGTTCGCCGGTGATCACCCCACGGACAGTATCAGCGGTTGCGACGCGGCTGCCGCTCCGCGGCGATGCCACGATCTGAAGGATCTCGCCGTCCCCGATGAATTCCGTTTCGTATCCGGTCGGGATATCGGACAGAACGCTCGCTGCATCGGCGACGCGCTCCACGCCAACCGCCTTCCAGAGCGCGGGATCTTCCGCTCCGAGCCGCCACACGGCGTATCCCGCGGCACCGAGTGCGCGCTCGGCCCGCACTTGGTTGTATGCGCTCGCACCGTCGAGATACCAAACGAGATGGTCGGTGGAGTCAGGATCGGTCCACGTCATGTATGGGTTCAGCGACTCCTTGTCGAACCCCATGTGCGAACTGCCCGGGTTATCGCGACCCTTCGCGAGTACCTCCTGAAACGTGTACGCGTCGCCGGAATTCGCGGGTCCGGCATCGTTCCAGTCGTAACCGTATGCGCCGAGGGCGAATATCGCCTTGTTCGCCGGCACGGAACGCAACATTTCTTTCGCACGGTCGACATACCACCGCTGGCTCGCTACGGGTCCCGGATCACCCTTTCCGTAATGCTCGTCGTAGAGCATGAGAAAGAGGTAGTCGTTGACCGCGGAGAAGCGTTTAAGATCGTGCGTGTCGGTATTGACTGATACTGTTTGCGTCAGGAGCAGGCCGTGAGCGTGAAGCATGGCACCGAGCTCGCTCTGGAACTGGATCAGATTATTAGTTGATGCAGCTGGCACGTTTTCAAAGTCCACGGCCACGCCGGCGAACTTGTAATGAAGAACGGCCGAGAGGATCTGGTTCTGCACTTTCTCCCGAATCGACGGCGCCGCGAGCATGGCTGTGACGCCAGCAGCGTTGAACCGTTGCGTCTTTCGATCGACGTTATTGACGAGAAGGATCACTTTCGGATGCGACGGAATTGAGTCGTACACTCCGAAGAAACTCGTGTCCTTCTGAATCATGCTGACGTCAACACTGTCGCCAGTTGGCGACAGATAAGCCCACTCGGAGACTATCCAGTCAAGATCGTCGTAGTTACGCCTGAATGACGCAAGCGAGTTGTCGGCCCACCAGACATAGAAGCCTGCGCGTATCTGCCGCGCGCTTGGTACTCCGGACAACTTTCGCTCGATCGCCGCAGCGGCATTCCGAATGGAGCGCGCGGTTCGCTGCACCTGTAGTGCCGCATACAACTCACTTCGCTTGGTGCGCCGGAGCCGATATTCTCTCGTTCCCACGAACCGTGGCGCCACCGCGTTCGCCGCCGGCTTGAATGCAGGAAGCACCGGTGGGACCAGCAGAACTATTCCCGTTAGCGACAGCAGCAGCAGCGTAGTTATCGCACCGAGCGCGGTCGCGAATCGGCGAACGCGCGGCCACCGGCGACCAGTTCGGTCGAGGAATACGGGGCCGGACGGTGCCTCCTCGTCCAGATAATCCTCAGGTATCAC
>PLEG01000352.1 GCA_003136975.1 Gemmatimonadota bacterium
CGCTGGAGTCGCCCCACTTGGCCCAGGCCACACCGCGCGCAAGAACCACTGCGTCAACCTTCGTTCGGCGGCCAGTATGAACCAGAGCACTGCAGCCACCACGACAAACAGTTGGAGCACCACTGCTGGCCCGTGAATGCCCACTAGAGGCCACAGAAAGACCGCGGCGGCCACGGCAGAGGCCGCCGCGAGGCGAGCGGCCTGGTACAGGTGCACGCCCCGGAAATAATTCCCGGTCACGAGCAAGCTCGCGAGCAGAACGACAGCTGGTGCGGGTCCGAATGGCGTCGGGAGACCGCCCATGAATGGAAAGCTCGCCAGGTGAGCCAGTGCCCACACGACCGACTGAATCAGCAGGACCGCCGAAACGTCGGCGACGCTGAGCACCAACAGGCGCTTGATGAGCCGGACAGCGTGGCGACGGACTGCCACGGGGCGACGCTGCCGAAGAACGCGCGATGGCCACTCGGCGGTGGCGCTGAAAGCTCGACGGCCAGTGACCGTCTTGGGAAGTGAAAAGAGCCGTAATCGCTGCGCGGGCTCCGATGACGAATCAGGCGTCATGCAGATCTGGCAAGCGGGATGGGACTGAGCGGATTGACATCGTCGGCCGAGCAGCGGCGCAAGTATCCTGCCAATCGGCCCTGCATGCCGGACACAATGTCACTTGAAAGGCGAGAAGGAGATCGACACCGTCGTGTTGTGAACATCGACCCTTGCCGCTCCCTGGCAGCCGGAGACGTTCTGAAAATCGTAATTCAGCCGATCACCGAACATGAGGTTGCCGGACAGGTATCCGCCGCCAAGAGTATGCCCGCCACGAACGCCGGGAATGATTGACACGTCGTGATTACAGGACCCAAGATAGGCAGGCCAGGTGTAGGTGCTCCGGACATCTTCGTTCCACCGGATGCGATTGAACGTTACACCCAACTGGCCGCGCGGCCAAACCCGGTCGAGGGCGAGCCACTGGCTTGACCCGCCAGGCCCGAAGGACGCACCAATCGGCATCCCGAGCTGAGTGTAGCCCTGAATTACCCGCCGGCTGGTGTAAAACACTCCCACGGGGCGGTTCTTGAAGTCCCCGCTCTGCTCCAGCGTTGTCACCTCGCCCTGCACTCGGAACGTGGGCTTGTCAGCCGGACCTGGTCGCCGATACTGCAGGCCCAGCGTGTAGCCATGCGAGTGAGTGGGGTCGAGAACGAAGTCGTGAATCGACGTGGGCAGCTCCTGACGCGCCCACTCGGTGTATGCCTCGAATCCGTCATCCGGAAAGACCCAGCGCGCGAAGAGCGAGAAGAGCTGGTCGCGTCCGCCGGGCGTGAGTGCCGAGTCGGACGGCACATGGTTGGACGGTTGGCCGGTATTCGCGAAAACGTCGAGCCAACGGAACGGTACTGAGCCATATCCCGTTGACGTCGCGTACACGGCCCGCGTCACGCCGAGCGTGAGGGTGGGCTGGAAGACGGGCTGCCAGGTGACTGCGGCAGCAGCTATCGAGCGGACGTCATTCGCCTTCGTAGTATCGAAATATTGCGACTCCGAAAGTGCGCCAACGAACCACTGCGCCTCAAAGGCACCAATCCGCGTATTCAATGGANNTCCCGCGGCGTTGTCGCTCATGATTATCGCGTTCCGGATCCCCGGGCCCCACCACATATTCTCCGTGGTTGCACCGATCTCGATTGGGCCCGTGTTGTACCATATGCCGGATTGACCCGGCATGAGCTTGCGCGTCTCTCCCTTCCCGAACCGCCACGGCAGGTCGGCCGAATACGGCTGGGCGTACCAGGGATTGGCGAAACCATCGCCGTATCTTATTTCGGGAACACTAGGATTGGCGTACCAGAAACCGCCCTTGTGGGTAATTCGCTCGAACTGAGCGTTGGTGCTCCGGACGTACTCAGGCGCGACGACGACACGCAGCCTGCCCGAAGCGAGCTCAGCGCCTCCTGTGAGACGTATTCCCACGCCACGTCCCGCCCACATCCCCCCTTCGTTGAGCGAGAATGGAATGGCACTGTTGACGGTGACGTGAATGTCGGGGGCCAACCAGGTGAGCGAGCGACCACCGCGCGTGATCGCAGTATCGCCGAACAGAACGGACGACGGAGAGCGCAGCATGAACGCGCCAAGATGTGACGTGTCACCGGCAAGCTCCGAAAGCCTCGCTCGATCCGTGGCATCAGATGTCGGATATGTGATCGCTGCACTTCGCGGCCCCATCACGGTCTGCGCGGATATGGTCGGCGCGGCGATCCCGAAAACAATTGCGAATATTGCTGCCGCTACCCAACCATCTCGCTGCGCGGCATATCGGCAGCGAGTAAATTGGGCCAAGCGATGCGACTCAAGTCGCATGGGCGGCTCCGTCAGGTTTCATTTGCGTCACCGATGCCAATTTACTCCACACGCCTCACTCGCAACACCATTCGCGCCGCCTTGAGCTGCGCGATCGCCTCCCTGCTCGCTCTTTCCAACTCCGCGAGCGGCCAGAGCGAAACGAGCATAGCGGGTGCGCGCGGAGGTGTCGTTGCGGGCGGCGAGCTAGACAATTACCTGCGCTATCTGCAGACAATCGGCCGCGTTCCGCTGGGCGCGTGGGGACTCAGGCCGTTCTCCGCGGCCGAAGTCGATTCTTTGTCAAACGTTAGCGGCGCGCATCCATGGGGTAGTAGTTGGCTCTTCAAATCGGATAGCGCGCATCACTTTTCTGTTTTGCCTGTCACTGCGACTGCCGGATTCAATAGTGCGTTCCCGTGGGGAAGTAATGACGGCGCAGTTTGGGCGGGTCGGGGACTTACGACATCGCTGCAAGGCGGCGTTGCGGCGGCGTGGGGGCCCGTGTCGTTGGTGCTGAATCCAATTGTGTTTCGGGCAGAGAATACGGCGTTCAAGCTGCAGCCCAATGGCGAGACCGGCACCGGACAATTTGCGAATGGCGATGCTCCGAACAATGTCGACCTCCCGCAGCGGTTTGGGAACGGAGCTTACTCTCGTTTCGACTGGGGTCAGAGCACGCTCCGAATTGATTGGCTGGGTGTCGCCGCTGGCATCAGTAGTGCAAATCAATATTGGGGCCCTGCGACTGTGTTTCCAGTGATCCTCGGGAACAACGCAGCTGGAATCCCGCACGTCTTTCTTGGCACGGAACGACCGACGAACATCGGAATTGGCCGGATTCAGGCACGGGTCGTTTATGGAATTGAGAGCCAGTCTGACTTCTCGCCTGTGGTTGGGCCTGACACATTCGTCGATGTAAATAATTACCCAGGTACGCGTCGTTTCATGTCTGGGCTGATCGCTACGTTTGCACCAGCGCCCATACCTGGCCTTGAACTTGGCGCCGCCCGATTCTTTCACCAGGCTTGGAGAGGCCACATCGGCTCCCAAGAGCTCCGGTCACCGTTTGAAGGGCTTCTCAAGAACTCTCTTCCGACGGGAATCGCGGTTCCGGGCGGCGTTGACAATCAACTCGCGTCGCTGTTCGGCCGTTGGGTGCTTCCGCACAGTGGATTCGAGGTGTACGCGGAGTACGGACACGAAGATCACAATGCCGACCTTCGCGATCTCGAGTCAGAACCTGATCATACGCGCATTGCGATGGCGGGGTTCCGGAAGGTGTTTGTACGGAGTGACTCGACATTCAGCGCGTTACACGTGGAATACATCGATGGGTCCGATCTAACGCTCGCGCGCCACCGCGGTGAAGACGCCCTCTACGTGCACACGGTTTTACGGCAGGGCCACACACAGAATGGACAACTCCTCGGCGCAGACATAGGCGTGGGATCGCCGGCAGGCGCAAATCTCGCGTGGGAGACTTATTCACCCAGCGGCCGAACGAGCTGGTATCTGCAACGCATCGTGCAGAACAACCAGTCGTCGTTGCTATCATCCAACGTTCCGTCGCTTAGAGCACAACATCTATTCGCCACGATCGGCTACGAGCGGCACCGCTTCGGCAGGATAGCCGATTTAGTGTATGGTGCAGCGCTGACCGATGGAAAACGCGGACCGACTCTTTCACGCGAGACCAATCTTAGTGCTACGATCGGACTGATGGCTCACATGCCGTAGGAGTTGGCGCTCACCGGGGGACTGTCCTCCCCAGACATGGACATCCTAATCGGCCATCATGATGGCTGAGCGCCTTGTCACACCAAGCGCTTCTTGAGCTCTGCAGGGACTCCGACATATAAACAATTGGGCTCTGTGCTCCGCGTGATGCACGCGCCCGCACCTACAACGGTCCCATCGCCGATGACGAGTGGATTCTCCGCCGTTCCG
>PLEG01000089.1 GCA_003136975.1 Gemmatimonadota bacterium
AGGGCACCTCGAGCGCGCACGGTGGAGGTCGCCGGTGACTTCACGGGATGGCTACCGCGCGCTCTGACACGTGGCGCGGACGGCTGGTACGTGCTTGCTGCGCCACTCGCGCCGGGAACCTATCAAATGAATGTCCGCGTGAACGGTGGCAAATGGCTTCCGCCTCCGTCGCTCACGACAGTGAAAGATGAATTCGGTGGGATGACGGGCGTTCTGGTCGTGCCGTGATCGTCGAGAAATCTCGATGTGACCGACGTGGGTCAACTTGCAGTCTAAACGAGTGAAGGCCGACATCCGTGGTGATGCAGAGCGCGTCACCAGCAGATCGACTAACGCTCCTGTGTCTCCGGGTATTGCAATGAGAATGCGTTCAATCACTGTCTTCAGTAGCATCGTTGCATTCGCGCTGACGACGAATGTCGCGACTGCGACTGCGCAGAATCAGGCTGGCGATCCATCAGCGCGACTCGCCGCGGTGCTGCCGGCTGACGCAGCTCGTCACGTGCTCGCTGTAATGGGCGATGCACGCTCAGAAAATCTGCCCTCGGACGCACTGGCGAATCGGTCGCTCAAGTTCGCGGCGCGCGGCATCGCGCCACAAGACATCGCGCACGCCGCCGACGAACAGCTTATGCGTATGCGCACAGCGCGGGATGTACTGCGGACGGCGCGCAGCGTCCAGCCGAGTGGTGATGAGATCGAGGCAGGTGCCGAGGCATTGCGCGAGGGTGTAAAGGGTCTCGACGTAGCGAAGCTCGCGCAGAGCGCGCCGAGCGGACGCTCGCTGGCAGTGCCGCTGTACGTGATAGGAAGCATGGTAAGCCGTGGTCTTCCATCTGACCAGGCGCTACAGCGCGTGCAGGTCAAGCTCGCGGCGCGTGCTTCCGATGCAGATATCGAAGGATCTGGGCGCGACAACGTGGGATCTTCCGAGAGCCACGCGAACGAGGGCCGGTCGAACAGTGGTCGCGGGAATGCTGCGGGAGCTGGGCAATCCGGAAGTCAGGGTGAAGCAGGGTCTGGCGCGCACGGGCCGCCGAGCGGTGTTCCTGGCAACGCGGGCAATCACGAGCGGCCAAACACAACGGGACATGGCAACACGCCCGCAACTGGTAAGGGACATCCGTGATCCGGGTTTGTAATACTCACGGATTGCGGTACTCAGCGACTGCTGCGTCACGCAACCGTTTTTCGGCACTCGGACTTCGCCGATGCCGCGCGTTATCAAGCAACTCATGAATTTCTGGAGCGAAGCTTTTATGCGTCATCACATTAAGACTCTCACAATTACCGGACTGACGCTGTGCGCGACCGCGGCCATCATTGCGTGCGGCACAGACAGTGGTACGTCGCCGTCCGCCTCTGGATCGATCTCCGTCGCGCTCACCGACGCGCCATTCCCATTCGACTCAGTAGCACGCGCCGATCTGTTCGTAGTGCGCATTGATGGCAAGCTCGCCGATACGGACTCCGCCGATGCGGAGAACGGGAAGAATAACGATTCGCACTCGAACGCCGATCCATCGCACGACTGGGTAACACTCGCCTCGCCGAATCAGCTGTTCAACTTGCTCGATCTGCAGAACGGTAAGTCAGTGAATCTGTCGCAGACAACGTTACCAACTGGTACGTATCGCGGCTTCCGGCTCATACTCGATGTCGACAAGTCGTCAGTAACTCTCCTGAACGGGACCGTGCTTACCGGCGCGAACGGTGGAATCAAATTCCCCGGTGCCGGACGTAGTGGGATCAAGATCAACCTGGCCCATCCGTTCACCGTCGTTTCCGGCAAATCACAGATGATCATCGACTTCGACCTCGGCCACAGTTTCGCAATGCGTGGCAACAGCATCGGGCGGAACGGACTCATCTTCAAGCCGGTGATCCGTGCAAGCGCGATCGAGGAGACCGGCGGCATTGCCGGAACGGTCCATGCGACGACAGCAAATGGCGCAGTCGTGCCGAACGCATCAGTGGAGATACTGAAGGCCGGAACCGCGCTCAGTGATACCGTGTCGGCGAATGTGATCGCAACTACCAAGTCCGATGCGGCTGGTGCGTACGCTGCGATGTGGCTGCAGCCCGCAACCTACGCGGTGCGCGCGACGCCGCCCAGTGGATCAACGAACCATCCCGCGCTCATCTCGAGCGTGACGGTCACATCTGGCAAGACGACGAGTAGCACGGATATCGTGCTGCCGTAATAACGCTGGTAGTCTCCGCTTTCCGGGAGTGACAAGCACAAAAGGCCACCGGTGACGGTGGCCTTTTGTGTTCCGCTAACAGGTCGCGCTACCAGAACATCGGTGTTGATCTGGTCTATTCGAGTGTTGAGTTATCCGCGGTCGTAAAGGGTTGTTGCGCACTCACCGTACGCGCGTCAATATGAGGTCGGAATCGTAAGCTGGTCGCCTACGATCTCCGATGGATACTCACCTTGCAATAGAGGATTTCATGCGACGCACCTTGCAGATGATGACAGTTGGAGTATCACTCGCCGCAGTTAGCGCATGCGCCGATTCGAGCCGGCTTGCAGGTCCCGAACGATCGGTCAGTGCAGCGGGCCCGAGTGCTAGCATACAGGACGCCGCGCACGGTGGAATTGCAGGGTTCTACTTCCTCGCACCACTTGTCAGTCAACCATCGGACTCTGGCACGCTCGACACAACGCAGTCCAACAACCTGCGCGTCGACGTCTGTCCACTGGCAGCTGATCCGTCGGTACAGACTTGCCAGGGGCCTGCCGTAACTGTATCGGCGACCTCACCCGTATTCATTGACGTGAACGGCAACCATTACCAGGTGAACTGGCAGACCGATGCGACCGCATTCCCAGCGAACATGTATTATCGCGTGAGCGTGATGGATATAGCAACAGGAGCAGCGTGGGGTCACGTCGACGTGTATCTGGGCTCGACCGGTCAGAGATTCCACAGCATCAACACTACGGACTTCACGCCATTGCTTGACGGCCGGACCGTACCGATCAAATTCCGCATCGATAATGGCGCTATTCCGCCGACAACCGGTGGAGGAACCGTGACTGTTTCAACCGCCTCGTAGTACCGTCCTGCAGGGCGACCTCAAATCGCCTGCTAGGTTCGCCACTCTTACTTCACGTATCCAAGCTGGATCGAGAGGGCGACACCTGAATAGGATGTTCGGTGACCGGATGCGCCGAAGACGTCGAGGCCAATTCCAATCACGTAGTACGTGATCGCCGCTTCTGCGCCGTAAGCGACAGACGGCTGGTCACCGAACACCGTTCGCGTTCCTGATTGTTCACCATTTGAGCGCGAGCCACTCATAGTGCCGGCGCCCACACCCACTAGCGCGAATGCATGCTTGGAGCGTGCGCGAAGACCAACGAGCGCCGCCTTTTCACGCGTGTCCGGTCCCAATCATGGGCCGCCCTCAGATGCGCGCGCTCCCAGGACGTAGGGTCCGTACGCGTACCATCCGGTCGCGACACCGGCGATTCCGCCGCCCGTGTGGGCAGCGCCGCCGCTTCCAATCCCGCCGGATAGCCAGAGGTTCTGCTGAACGTGTGACCCAGCGGTGCTGCTATCCGCAGACGCGTCCTGTGCACGCAGAAGGGGAGCGGCGATACACACAACCAGAATGGCGAACACCCAGCGTTTCATGTCGACGCCCCATGGGTTGGTGACGCGAAACAGTCTGAATCCAACTTGGGGAGGATAATAGCCCGTTGAACCATTCCCGGATAGGATTTAACCGAACGTGAGCTGCCGATACTCTCAGCAGGCCTTAGCCGGAGGGTACGCGCAATGGTTCAACCCAATGTTCGCGCTTCACTCACGCGGGATGATGCTCAGCTCGCGCTTCATGTAATTGCTTCGGGGCGAATTGCGGACCTCGAGGAAGGCGAGCGCCGGCTCGCAACCGACGGGGTCGATGTGTTGCTCGACGATCCGCGTCTGCTGGTTGGACTACTTCGCACCGACCGCGGCATCATGGCGTCGTATGCGCTGGNNGCGCTGGTCGCGTACGTGGTGATGCGGCACGCGCTCACACACGTTGGCGAGCGCGACCGGAGTCTCGCGGACTTTCTGGCGTCACTGTTCATGGAGTTCGGCGTGCGCGACCGTGCTCATCGGCTCAGCCGCCTCGACGAGGACACGTACGATACACTCGGCGAGATTCTGGCAGCGGCTGATAGTGCAGATCCAAAGCGAAGCTTCCTCGCGCGAACACATCTTGGCAATTACGCGCTCTGGTTCAGCGGCGTCTTTCCCGATCACATCGAAGAGCGGCGCTGGCGCAAGGGTGGCCCCAATCTCGAGTACTACGAGTCGATGGGAANNCGCTTTCGGGTGATGCGCATCGCGCTGACTTCGGTTAGCGATGCGCTGTTGTTTCCGAACTCAAATTCGCCTACCAGTATCATTCGCCGTGTCGAGGACGACTTCCGGCTTGTGTCGTAGTACTGTCATGTAATCGGCGCCACGCGCAACATCACCACGGCGTGGCCCGAAACGGTGGTCGCGTAATCGCTCTTGAACTTCCCCAGGTCGGCGTGTGTCCACAGGTCACGTATTCGTGCGGAATCAACATGTAGGCCAGCGCGCCAGAAGTTGGCGGAGATCTTTGTCGCGGTTGATGAGCGGTTGAGTAGCACGATAGCGATACCGCCATCGCGCAATTTCTTGGACCAGACCTGAACGTCCGGAGCCGGCTCCCAGACTATTACGCCCTGCGCGCCGAGCGAATCCTGGTCAATGGCGATGACCTCTGGATTCTGCAGGATCGTTTTTGTCGCGGCGGACATGGTACGCACATCATTGCCCGCCATGAGTGGCGCCGCCATGATCGCCCACAAGCTGAAATGCGCTCGGTACTCAGCGTCGGTCATTCCGCCGTTGCCGACTTCGAGCATGTCCGGATCATTCCACGCGCCAGGTCCGGCGATCGTTGAATGCTGAGCCGAGATATCGAGGTTGGTGAGCATCGATGACCACTTGTCCTCGATGTCGTCGGTGGTGCGCCAGAGATTCCCGGTTGTGGGAGCCCAGTCCCACGGTTGGTTGTGGCCCCACTCGCAGATGCTGAAGACTATGGGGCGGCCGGAGTGCGCCAACGCGTCACGGAATTTGGCGTATTGAGCGGGCGCGTCGAGTCCCGTAGCATTGCACCAGTCTTCCTTGACGTAATCGACGTGCCACGACGCATACGTCCGCGCGTCCTGTACTTCGTGACCGTACGTTCCAGGGCGCCCCTGACACGTCTTGGTACCAGCGTCGGTATAGATACCGAACCTGAGTCCCTTGCTGTGGACGTAGTCTGCAAGCGCACCGATCCCGTGCGGAAAGCGAACCGGATCGGCGACGATCGTTCCATCGGCGGCGCGACTCACCTGCCAACAGTCGTCGATCACCACATATCGATATCCGGCGTCGCGCATTCCGTTCGCGGCCATGGAATCTGCAGTCTCGCGGATAAGCGACTCGCTCACATTGCAGCCGAAATGATTCCAGCTGTTCCATCCCATGGGCGGGGTGAGCGCGAGACCGTTATCCACTCGTGCCTGCGGGCGACGCGCGCCGACGAGCCCAAGGGCCAGTGCGAGAATACTGGTGGTACGCAGATTCATGCGGGTAATGAAAGCAGCCATATCACGATTCCTCTGTCGGGGTTTGGACGTGCGATGCGATGCGTGCATGTCGCGCCTCCGACGCGCGTGCAAGTGCCAGAAGCAGCGCGCCAAAGACGAGCATCACGAGTCCCCACCAAAGATCTATGTTGGAGCTTAGCGGGGTCGTGGCGCTCTCGACGAACAATCCGTACGGTATCAGTAGCACTGCAAGTACAACGAACAAGAGGGGTATCTCATCGCTGACTCTCGTACACCCCTGCAAAGCGACCGAGTATCGCCGGACCGTCGGCCATGGATTCCCGCGTTCGCGGGAATGACGNNTCGCGGGAATGACGAGGTCTTGATAGCGGTGACGCCGCCACTCTTCCATCCTCGACGGTGGATTCCCGCATTCGCGGGAATGACGAGTCCTGATAGCGGTGACGCCGCCACTCTTCTATCCTCGACGGTGGATTCCCGCATTCGCGGGAATGACGAGTCTTGAGGGCGGTGACGCAGCCACTTTTCCATCCTCGGCCAGCCAGTGGCTGAACCACTGGCGGATGCGGCCGAGCCGATCTACGAGTAGCCACGGCTCGCCGGAACGGGAGAGCTCGTGCGTCGATCGCGGGTACCGCACGAACTCAGCCGGCACGCCCTGCTTCTTGAGCGCGAGGTACCACAGCTCCGCGTCGCCTATCGGTGCGCGGAAGTCGTTCTCGCTCTGAACGAGTAACGTCGGAGTGCGCACCTTTGTCACGTGACGGATAGGCGACAGCGAATCGTACATCGCAAAGTTGTCCCATGGCTTGCCGTAAAATTCAAACTCGGTCAGACCCTGCGCATCGCTCGCGCCATACCAGTATGTCCAGTCGCTGATCATGCGGTCGGTCTGTGCGGCCTTGAAGCGATTGGTCCTGGTCTCGATCCACGCGGTCATGTATCCACCGTACGATCCGCCGGTCACACCCATACGCGTTGAATCCACATCTGGGCGTGCCGCCGCGATGTCGACTGCTTTCATCAGATCGGTGTAGTCTTCAGCGCCCCAACGACCGCGTGTGGAGTAAGTAAAATCTGCACCGTATCCTGATGATCCGCGCGGATTGGTGAAGAGCACCATCATGCCAGCGCCAGCGAGATTCTGGAATTCGTCGAACCATCCCTCGTCGTACGCCGAGTGTGGGCCACCGTGAATGTACAGAACCACTGGATATTTCTTTCCAGCCTGATAGCCGTATGGTTTCATCAACCAGCCTTCGATCTCGAGACCGCCGACCGACGGATACGTGAAGCGCTCAGCGCCCTGGAATGCTATCTCCGAATTGACCTTGTCGTTGAAGCTAGTGAGCTTGCGCTCGTGTGCTCCGTTGGCATCCGCGATGAACAATTCCGTGGGATGCGTCATGTCGGTCGAAACGAACGCGATCTGATCGTGCTTTGAATTGATGTCCCATCCGCGCAATGCTCGGCGGCCGCCGAGTATTTCCTTGACGGCTTTGGTCTTTGGATTCACGGTGAACAGCGCCGTGCGCCCGCCAACGGCGGCACTCATCACGATATTACCCGTCGGAGTCCAGTTGTATTGCTGGGGCTCGTACTTGAAGTCGCCGAGCAGATTTTGCGGAGTCGCATCGGAGAGACTCACGGCGTAGATGCGCTGAGACTTCACGCGCGATGGCGCGGCCGTAAACGAGATGAGCCTCGAGTCAGGCGACCAGGCGAGCGATCGTTTCTGGCTCGCGAATTGGGAAACACGCTTCGGCGTTCCACTGCCGTCAGCTGGAATTACGAAAATGTCCACGTCGTCGCGCTGTTTTTCATCGCGCACTGCATCGTACGGTAGCTGCGCGAGCGAGTCGCGCTCGGCGTCGACCACTGAATCCGGCCGAAGCGTAACGTCGGCGACGAATGCGATCAACTTGCCGTCAGGCGAGATCACGGCTTCGCGATGCGAGTACACGGTGTTTGTTAGCATCTTTTTCGCGGATCCGTCGAACGACTGAACCCAGATCTGCGAAGCCGTGTAACGGCGCGGCTCACTGCGGCTCGCGACGAAGCCGGCGTCATTACTCTTGAATCGCAAGTCGGTGAACTGCATTCCGTCAAAGCGCTTTGCATCGATAGGCTTGGTTATCGCGTCGACCGGAGGGCGCGAGAGTTTGCCCATCGTTGCGTACGGACCAGCTGCGCGCTTGGACGTATCGCGCGCCGGAGCATCGGCGGTATCTGTCCAGACGCCGATGCGATGATCGGCGGATGTCGATGTCGCCTTGGGGTAATCCTCCATCTGAAATGCTTCGCCGCCCGGGGCATCCATTCTCAGCGCCCAGCGCGAGCTCTTTTCTTCTGGCCTCTTCGACGTGAAGAAGAGGTACTTGCCATCGGGCGAGAAGTGCGGATTGCTGCTCTCGAAGCCCGATGAGGTATAGCGGACCGGTGCGCCGCTCGTGGTTGGAACTACCCATACCTCGGAGTGCCGCTTGTTCTCCTTCTCACGCACGGTGACTACCGTGAATGCCACCAGCTTACCGTCCGGAGAAATCTCCGGGGCGGCCAGGTTGGTGAGCTTGTAGTAGTCGGCCGGAGTGAATGCTCGTTGACTGGCCACCGCTTGCTGCGCGGTGACTGGTTCTGTGAGCGCTGCGAGGAGGGCTACCGAAGTAGCCAGTAGGGCAGAACGATGCATGGTCGGCTCGGGATGGCGATTGGCTGGCGAACGCTGTTCAGAAGCTATACGCGGTTATGCTGGTGGACGCTGGCAGTCCGGCTCGGATTCAGTCTGATAATCGGTCTTCATCATTCTCCGAGGCGGTCCATGGCGGCAACTTCGT
>PLEG01000189.1 GCA_003136975.1 Gemmatimonadota bacterium
GCTGCACTGCATCGTCTTTCGGCGATTCAGGCCACGCGCGGGTTCGAGTTAATGCGCGACGACGTGCCCGGTGTGTCATGGCTTCCCGCATATGCTCTTCTATATATTGACGCCAGGAAAGGTCTATGACGCCGAGCAAGTTCGCATCTTTCCTCTCGATCGTGGCGTGCGCGTGCATCGGCTCGTCGGTGCATGCGCAGGTGGCTCCAGATTCCACGCACGTGAAGGACAAGGAATTCAAGGACCTGGCGTCATTCAATGCCTCGCTGCCGAACATCGCGGCACAAAAGCTCGACGCCAATCTCGCGCTCATGTTATCAGCGATGCCGCTTGCTTGCGAAGATCATCCTCAACCGCGCCCCACGACACCACCGTATCTGTGGGACATGACACATACCCCGGTGGACAGTTTTGAGACCAAACGTACATTCTACGGCTGCTATGATTGGCATTCCGCTGTCAACTCAGCGTGGACGCTGGTAAAGCTCCTGAAGATGTATCCGGACATGCCGACTGCTCCGGCTATTCGCGACGAGTTGAATCGCCACTTTGGTGTGTCGAACATCGCCGGAGAGGTGGAATTCTTCAAGACGACCGGAACCTACGAGATGCCGTACGGATACGCATGGCTATTGCGGCTTCAGGGCGAGTTGAAATCATGGAATGATCCAGACGCTGTGCGATGGGCCGCGAACATCCAACCGCTCGCCACGTTGATGTCGGGGCGAATGGTCACGTATTTGAACGGGCTCAAGCAACCGATCCGAACCGGCGTCCATCCCAACACCGTGATGGCGATGGATAATTCCCTGTTCTACGCTGCTCATTTCGATCCGCAGCTCGACAGTGCGATTCACAGGAATGCGACGCGGCTGTTCGAGCGAGATATTCACTGCAATACGGCCGCAGAGCCTGGGCATAGCGACTTTGCCTCGCCATGTCTGTATGAGGCCGTGATCATGGGTCAGTTGATGGACCGCGCCGACTTCCTGAAATGGCTCGATCGTTTTCTCCCACCCATTCAGTCCGTCGCGTTCCGATCGGAAACGAAGACCCTCGGATTGGAATTTGCCGAGAGTGAACACGCATCGGTTGCATCGACGTCGCACCTCGTTGGACTTTCGCTCGTTCGTGCGATGTTGATGGGGAAACTCGCGAACCTTCTGCCCGACAGCGATCCGAGGGTTCCAGTCCTGCGTAGGCTCGCGGTGATACAGGCCGCAAAGGGCCTTCCGCAGATTGGGGTTGTGGGTTACGATGGCTCGCACTACTACGCGACCTGGGTGACCACGTATCTGATTGTTATACCGGGTGTGACCCAGTAGTGTGGCCTTCGCGTGAAATATATGGAAGCGTTCCCGAAAATTGATCCACTCGGAGATGATGCTGTTCTTGTAACGTTCGCTGACAGGATATCATGGGATGTCGGCGTTGTTGTGCGTACGGTGGCGAACCGCATCCGCGCAACGCGGCTTAAATCCGTGACGGACGTGGTTCCCGCCTACACGACGCTCGCTGTGTATTTCGATAGTGCGCGAGTCCCATTCGCCTCGATTGCCGCATCCCTTGCGCCGATCATCGAGCTCGGCGGCCTGGAAGAGTTGAAGGATCAGGGCCTGATCGAGATACCGGTGATTTATGACGGGCCGGATCTCGCGGAGGTCGCCGAGCGTACCGGTTTGACGATCGAGGCGGTGATCGATAGACATGTAAGTCGCACGTACCGTGCATACGCATCAGGTTTCCAGCCCGGCTTCGCGTATCTCGGTGACCTGGATGCATCGCTCGCGCTGCCGCGCCGGTCAGCGCCACGGGTGCGTGTGCCACCCGGCTCGGTTGCGATCGCGGGCGCGCAAACGGCCATCTATCCATTGCAGACACCGGGTGGATGGCATCTGATCGGTTCAACGTCAACCGTAATGTTCGATGCCAACCGCAATCCGCCAGCGCTGATCCGGCCAGGTGACAGCGTACGCTTCATCCGGAAAGCTCCGTGATTACGGTGACGGTAGCACCACCGTTTGCGACAATTCAAGATCTCGGTCGCACGGGATATCGTGATTCCGGGGTCCCCGTTTCGGGTGTGGCCGACAGAGACTCGGCGCTCACACTCAACTCCATGCTCGGCAACCAGCATGGCGCGGCCATGATGGAATGGGCGATTGCCGGCGGCGCGTTGCGCTTCGATACCGGCTGCACTGTAGCGGTGGGTGGAGCTGTCGCGGAGTGTTTCGTGAATGGCAAGGCAATGAATCCGTTCGTTCCAGTCGAAGTCGGAGCAGGTGGTGAGTTGCGCGTTGATCGCATCGTGGGTGGACGATTCCTGCTTGTGGCGGTCCGTGGCGGCATTAACGTGCCGGTCGTTATGGGCAGCCGTTCCACGCTGTTGAGTGCCGCGCTCGGTGGATTGGAGGGACGCAGACTTCGGAATGGCGACAGGCTACTCATCGGCGACGCTTTCGCTTCACCGAACGGTATGACACGGACATTCGTGCACGCGGCGCCGAGCGGCACGATCGGTGTGATCCGCGGACCACAGGCTCATCTGTTCGATGAACACGCGTGGACGACATTCCTGAATGCTGACCTTAGCGTTTCGCGCGCATCAGACCGAACCGGCTACCGGTTGGAAGGGATTGAGATCAGGCACAATGGCGATGCGACTTTGCCATCCGAGCCAACATGCGTTGGCGCCATACAGATTCCCGGCGGCGGCGCACCGATCGTGATCATGAATGATGGTCCCACAGTCGGCGGATACCCCAAGATTGCTGTAATTCGGACATCGTGCCTGTCGCGGTTTGCGCAACTGGCACCTGTGGAGAAGGTCCGATTTGCGCTGGACGAATGACCGGCTACTGCGTATCGCGTAGTTGCTGTTGTAGTGCTGTCAGTGCGAG
>PLEG01000191.1 GCA_003136975.1 Gemmatimonadota bacterium
TAGCGTTAGCGGAGCTGGTGGTGCGGAGTTACGGGTAGATGAGTGGAACCTCGACTATGTGCTCACCGGCTCACAGAAAGCTCTCGCACTCCCGCCGGGTCTGGCGTTCGCGGTAGCGTCAGAAGACTTCATGCGACGCGCCGACAGTGCAAAATCCACTGCGCGAGGTGGGACGGATTATGACCGCGGTGTCTACCTCGATCTATCAGAATTCGAGGCGTTTGCACGCAAGCATCAGGTGCCCAATACGCCGGCGATCTCACTGTACTACGCACTCGACGTACAGCTCCAGGCGATCGTGGCGGCAGGAGTAGGGACGCGATGGGCTCGTCACTCGATGATGTCGAAGCATGCTATACAGTGGGTAACAGACATAGGCGAGTCTCTCGGGATCGATGTGCGCGTGCTAGCGCGCTCGGGCCACCGGTCTCCGACAGTAACAACCGTTACACTTCCGGACGACTTGCCCAGTAGCACCGTCGTGCAAGCCGTCCAGGAGCGAGGAATCACGATCGGAGCGGGTTACGGCAAGTTGCAGGGGTCCAGCATACGCATAGGACACATGGGCGATCACACCGCAGCCACCCTGGACAGTTGCCTCCACGCATGTACAGCCGCACTTGCGGGCGTCCGTGGATGATTAATCAGGCATCAGCTACGCGTACAACGACCGGTAGGCGCACGATTCTCGAGTCACCACTCAAGGTCGGCATGCGTTAACCATATCTGCAGAGCGCACATGCTCGAGAATTTTAGGCTGTCAGACCTTGTTGGCATTATCAAGAGGCATGCGTGTGCCCGGCGCCAGCAATGGTGCGCCCAGCGATTTGGTTGGTGCTCTCAGCCCCGCCGTCGTTGACAAGCCTCGCGCCACGGGCCATCGTTGCTCACGCTGACCTTCTCTCCTTCAGTCCGCCGCACAACGTGACTTCCGCCACGACCTGGACATTACCCGTCCGCCGCGCTGCTGGCACCGTGTTGAAATCGCAGCAGATCGGCATCATCGCCGTCCTGATCGCGCTCGGTGTCGCGCTCACATTCGCCGCCGGCTCGCACGTCGACGTGCTCAGTGGCGCTCGCACCAACAATTTTCTGAATGTCTATACGCTCGTGCAGATGGGCACCGACGCGAGCTCTTTCGCCATCATGGGCGTCGGCGCTACGATCGTCATCATCGCTGGTGGAATCGACCTCTCCGTCGGGGCGATCTACGCGCTGGCCGGTGTCGGCATGGCGATGGTGCTCCGCATGGTCGGGCCGATGGGTCCGGTTGCCACGGTGTCCGTCGGCCTGGCGACCTGTCTCGGGATCGCTCTGGTCTGCGGGCTCGCGAACGGATTCATGGTGATAGGTCTTGGCGTGCATCCATTCATCGTCACGCTCGGCACAATGTGGGTTCTCCGCGGCATTGCATTCGTGGTAAGCCACGCCGAGAGCGTTCTGGTACCCAGCGCACTGACGAGCGTCGCGAAGGCCCGCCTGGGTCTGAGCGCCGACCTGTATCCGGTTCCGGTGCTCGTAATGCTCCTTGTCGCCGCAATTGGCCAAGTGTATCTGAGCCGCACCGTGAGCGGACGCTACGTATTTGCAATCGGCGGTAATCCGGAGGCAAGTCGCTATTCCGGACTTCGGGTGGACCGGATCAAGCTTGGCGTTTACGCCATCTCGGGCCTGAGCGCTGGAATCGCCGCCTTCCTCGGCGCGTCGTTTTATGGATCCGCCACTTCGTCGGACGCGAACGGCTACGAGTTGTACGTGATCGCGGCTGCGGTTGTCGGCGGTGCGAGCCTCATCGGTGGCAAGGGAAGTGCAATCAGCGCGACTCTGGGCGCAATTCTCATCGTAATGATCCGGCAGGCCATTCGCACATTACACCTGGACCAGAACTACGAGTGGATCATCATTGGCAGCGCGCTGATCCTCGCCGTCGTATTAGATCAGGGTGGCACTCGTCTGCTCGCGCGTCGAATGGCCGCCGCTCCTCCCCCTCCCGTCAGGGATACATCCACTTCAGCATCAGAGGTGCCGTGATGAAGCGCTCGCATATCGTCCCCATTTCGTTCCTTCTTTGTGTCGCGGCAGTCGTCGCCTGCGGTGGTTCCGGAAAAGGCGGCGCCACAAAGGATGGAGCCTCCTCCGCCGCTGGCAGCAAGACGTTCACGATCGCCATGATCGCGAAGAGCTCCACCAATCCCGTATTCCTGTCGGGGCGCACTGGCGCTGACTCCGCAGCGAAGGAGCTCTCGAAGCAGTACGGTGTGAACGTGCGCGTGGACTGGCTGACACCACCAAGTGAGGATGCGACCATTCAGGCGCAGCGGATCGCGTCGGCGGTGAATAGTGGGGCGAACGCGATCCTCCTTTCGGCCAGCGATGCGGGCAAGCTTGTCGGGGCAGTTAATGAAGCGGTCGACCGCGGTGTTCCCGTAATGACATTCGACAGCGACGTCGCAGGCTCCAAGCGGTTCTCGTTCTACGGTGGCGACGACGCGCTGATCGGCAAGCAGGTGATGCAGGAGCTCGCGAAGCAGATGCACGAGACGGGCAACGTCGCCATTCTCGCCGGAAGTCAGAATGCGCCGAACCTTCAGAAGCGGGTGCAGGGAGTGAAGGATGAGGCGAAAAAGCATCCGGGCATCACGATCCTCAACACGTTCTATCATGCCGAAACGCCGCAGGATGCCGCAGCGGAAGTGACCCGTGCGCAGAATTCCTATCCGAACATCCAGGGGTGGGCGATGATCGGCGGCTGGGCGCTCTGGACCAAGACTCTGCTAACCGATCTCGACACCGCACGCGTCAAGATCGTCTCAGTGGATGCGCTGCCGTCCGAACTCGCGTACGTGGACAACGGGCTCGCCCCCGTGCTGTTTGCGCAGCCGACGTACCTGTGGGGCTACGTTTCCGTGAAGACCATCTTCGATCATGTCTACCTGCACAAGGACGTTCCGGCGCACGTGCAGATGGATCTCGTGCGCGTCGACAAGAGCACCCTCGGCACCTGGGCGCGCCAACTGAAGGTGTGGGGATTCACCGACGTGGACCCGAAGTACCTGGCACTGCCGTAACGCGCGATGGCGGCGGTTTCCTTCTCGCACATCACCAAACGCTTTCCTGGCGCCATCGCACTATCGAATGTGAGCTTTGAGGTACGTGCTGGCTCCTGTCACGCAGTGTGTGGTGAGAATGGCGCCGGTAAGAGTACGCTGGGAAAGATCCTTGCGGGACTTCAGAAGCCCGACGACGGTGAGATTCTCCTCGATGGCCGGCCGGTTCGCTTCGACGATCCGCGCGATGCGCTCGCCGCCGGCGTCGCCATGGTGCATCAGGAGCTCGCCTTCTGCGAGAACATGACCGTGGGCGAGAATCTCTGCCTCGGGCAGCTACCGCGACGTTTCGGTTTCGTGCAACGAGACATGGTGCGCAGGCGCGCCGTGGAGTTGTTGGCGGCGATTGGTGCGTCGATCGATCCCGCGCGGTCGATGGGGACGCTGACCGTTGCCGAACAGCAGTTGGTGCAGATTGCCGGTGCCGTCGGTGCCGCGGCGAAAGTGATCGTGTTCGACGAGCCAACCAGCAGTCTCGGGCGCGACGACGCCGAGCGACTCTTCTCGTTGATCGGCCAGCTGCAAGCGCGCGGTGTGACGATCATTTACGTCTCGCACCGGATGATGGAGATTCACCGACTGTGCGATGAAATCACAGTGTTGCGCGACGGGCAGCACGTCGCCACTCGGCCCGCCGGCGAGCTGGATGAAGCAGCCCTCATCCAGCTCATGATCGGACGCCGGATCGAGCAATACTTCCCAACCTATGTGGGTGAGGAGCACGGCGAGGAGCGTTTGCGTGTCGAAGGACTGGCGTGCCTGTCCAGCTTCGCCGACGTCTCGTTCACGCTGCACTCGGGCGAGGTGCTCGGGCTGGCCGGGCTGATCGGCGCGGGACGCTCCGAGATTGCGCGCTCCATCTTCGGCCTCGAGCCGGCCACACGCGGGCTGGTGTGGGTGGGCGGCACCCGCGCCGAAATCCGATCGGCGCGGGATGCGGTGCGTCTGCACATCGGCTTCGTTCCAGAGGATCGCAAGAAGCAGGGACTCGTTCTTTCCATGCGCACGGGCGAGAACAGCACATTACCAACGCTGCCACTCTTTGCCCGTTTTGGCTGGATCGATAAGGCGAAGGAGATCAGTGTGATCCGTCATCTCTTCGAAAGACTTCGCATGCGTGCGGCGCCCGACGCCGTTACGGGGGGCCTATCGGGAGGAAATCAACAGAAAATTGTGATGGCCAAGTGGCTCGCCGCCGACTGTGACATTCTCATTCTCGACGAGCCCACACGCGGAGTGGACGTCGGTGCCAAGGCAGAGCTGCATGCCTGGATCGACGAACTGGCGTCACATGGGTGCGCCGTGCTCCTCATTTCGAGTGAGCTCCCCGAGTTGATCAACCTTTCCACGCGCATTCTCGTTCTGCGAAACGGGCGCATGGTACGTGAAGTCTCACGCGCCGACGCAACTCAGGATGGCCTTTTGCGGTTGATGACAGGCCTCGAGCCGGCCACGACGAATTAGGGCGTCGTAAGTCGCGTCACGCACTGATCAGTGACAAGCGACCCCGCGCACGCTCATTGTTTGCGTTTCATCGTGATGATGATCACACCGTGCGCCCCCTTGATGCCGTACACCGATGTGGATGCGACGTCTTTCAGCACCTCTATGTTGGCAATCTCGCCCGGATTGAGTTCGTATAGTACATCGGACACGTTCTGAGACGCGACTGGTGCTCCATCGAGGATGAGCAGCGGTGCGCCGTTGCTGAGAATGGAGTCGTTTCCACGAATCTGCAACGAAATGTTACCATTGGCCTGCCGGATAACCTGCAATCCGGCCACGCGGCCCTGTAGCATTTCCGCGACGTCGTTTGCGTGACCCCTGCGAAGCTGATCCGACGACAGCGTGTCGATCGCTCCAGTCGTCGTCCAGCCGCTGCCGCTGCCGCGTGCTGCGGATGTGGATGCGGCGTCGGTTGTAACCGGCTGCGGTGTTGTCCGGCTACAGGCAGTTATCGCTACGAGTGCGCATCCAGATGCGGTGACGAAGGCTGCTCTTCGCATTCGTGCGTTCCTCCAGATCGCTCGGTACCGGCCGCCGAAGCGGGCCGGTACCGAGCCGTGGTTCCCGATACTAGTAGCCGGGATTCTGCTTCAGGTGCGAGTTGGTCGAAATCGCGTCACTGGGAATGGGAAACAGAGCGCGGTAGTCGCCGTTCGGCACGTGGTTGAACCATGTCTTCGTCGTAAACACGCCGAAGCGGATCATATCTGATCGACGGTGTCCTTCGATCGCAAATTCCCAGCCCAACTCATCCAGAAACCGGCCGTACTTCACGCCGGCGCCACCATTCAGCGTCGGTGTGCCGTTCGCCGCGGTCTTGACGATGCCATCCGTGTCACTCCATCCGTAGTTGTACACGCTGCCCTGCATGAGTTGCGCGCCAGTGACGGCCGCCTTGGCCGGATTGGTCGGGAAGTCGCGCTGTCTCACCTGGGTGACGATCGCGGCGGCGGCGCCTGGCTGGCCCATCCGCAGCAACGCCTCGGCTTGCATCATGAGTACTTCCGTGTAGCGTATGATCGGATAATCCACATCGGACGAGCCCGTCTCGCCAGCGTAGATCTCGTACTTCCAGACCGGGAATCCGTTGTTGAAGTCGGTCTTGGTGATCGACGGAACGAACTTCACGAAGTCGTAGCCGTGACCTGCGTCGTCGAACTGCGGACCCATGAGCCAGGTATCCTTCAGCCGCTGGTCGTCGGGGTCGTATGTGTCGATGAACTGCGGATTGGAAGCGCTTCCTCCCCAGGGTTCCGCCTGCATGTTGAAGACGAATCGCAGTTCCGGCTTCAGTGTCTTCATGTGGAAGTTGCTCTCCGGTGCATTGATCGCGTCGTACGGCACGTCCCAGATGTTCTCTAGAGACTGGTCGTTGTTTCGCGCGAAGGTNNCGTCAGCGCGATCACCTTATCGTACTGCGGCGTGCCGGTGTACACCTCCGCGTTGAGATACACCCGGGCGAGCAGCGCGGTAGCCGCCCACTTGTTCATCCGGCCGTACGTCGCCGAGCCAGTTGCATCGGACAGGAGAGGAATCACATCAGTGAGTTGCTTCACGACGAAATCGTAAACCTGCTGCCGGGTCGCCTGCGTGGGCAGGCCGGTGGCGGTGAAGTCTGTGTCGATGGGCACATTGCCGAAATTGTCGAGCAGCAGGGAATAGTCGTAGGCGCGGACGGCCCTTAACTCAGCCGGAACGCTCACTTTCGCGTCGCCCGCGATGGGAAGACTTCCGGATTCAATCTGATAAATGACCCGGTTCGCGGAGTTGATGCCGGCGAATGCGTTGCCCCAGAGAGTCCCCGGCTGTCCCTCATTGGGATCCCAGCGGTGCTGATGCATGCGGATGTACGTACCGCCATCGTACCAGCCGTTCGGGCGAACCGGAGTTAGCAGCGCGTCCGATGATTCTTCCTGTGTATCTATATTGCCGTACCACCCCATCCACAGACCTCTAAGCGGAGTGTAGGCTGGCGCAATCAGCGAGCCGATGTCGGCGCTCGTAGGTTTGAAGTTCTGCTGGGTGACCTGCGTGTACGGAACTTCCGTCAGATCGTTGCACGAGACGGGACCAAGGATCAGGCCGAGTAGGAGCAGCGCAGGCGCGTAGTTGAGTTTGTCGTATCGCATTTTAGAACCTCACGCTTATGCCAGTGGTGAACATGCGGGTCGTCGGATACTTGTCGCGCTGGTCGTCGCCTGCGCTCAACCCATCCGTGCCTGTCGTCGTCACCTCCGGATCCAGTCCTTTGTAGCCAGTAAGGGTCAGGAGATTGGTGCCGGAGATGTAGATTCGCGCGTCGGACACACCACCGAAGAGGCGTTGCAGCGCGTGCTTTCCGAGCGTGTAGCCCAGGCTAACGTTGTCGACCTTCCAGTAGTCGCCATTTTCGATATAGTAGCTGACGTACGCGAGATCGTAGTTCACTGGCCGCTTGCCATACACCGGATCGAATGCTGACTTGAGCATGTTGTACTGCAGAATCTTCGGATTCTCGTAGTACAACCGCTGGAAGTTGAGAATCTGGAATCCGAAAGCGCCGCGCATGTTGACGTTCAGGTCGAAGTTCCCCACCCGGACGGCGTTGTTCCACGCCAGGTACTGCTTGGGGAGCCCATTCCCGATCACGCGTTTGTCCTTCTCCTTCGCGTCGTTGATCGAGATGCGATTGCCAAGAGAGTCGAGCACGATCCACGCTCCTGCGGTGTCGATGTCGACCGACTTGTAGCCGTAGAAATTTCCGATCGGCCCACCTATGTCGACCCGGTGCGTGTAGGTCTGGATCGGCTCACCGGTGTAGCCGGCCTGGATGAAGTTGCCAGCCTGGTATATATCGTTGGAGAGGCTCACCAGCCGGTTCTTGTTGACGGACCAGTTCGCGCTCGTTGTCCAGCTCATGCGCGGGCGCCGGATGACGTCGTAGCTGAGCTGCGCCTCAACGCCCTTGTTGCTCATGTGTCCGACGTTGGCGAGGATCTGCCCGTACAGAAACGGCGGCACCGGAACGTTATAGTTGTAGAGCATGTCCCGGGTGTCTCGCTGGTACACATCCAGGCTTCCACTCAGGCGCGAGTTGAACAGCGCGTAATCGACGCCGGTGTTGATCTCGCTCTTCCGCTCCCAGCGCAGGTCCGGGTTAGGGTTGCGCGCAGGCTCGAGTCCCTCCACCCACTGCCCCTCGTACAGGAACTTGTCGCGGTATCTGTAACTCGTCAGCGACAGGTACGACTGATCCGGTGCGATGCCCGTGACGCCGTATCCCACGCGCAACTTGAGCTCGTTGAAGACCGGTGCTATCCGTTTCACGAAGCTCTCGTTGTCGAGACGCCATCCAGCAGAGATGGCCGGGAACATACCCCATTTGTGCGCGGCACCGAATCGGGAGTTTCCCTCATATCGGAGGCTGCCATTGAGGAGGAAGCGGTTCTGCCAGTCGTAGTTCAATCGGGTGAAGTAGCCAACCAGCTTGTACGAGGATTTGTCGCTGCCCATCGAGGCGTTTCCCGTGGTCAGCGCGCTCCCCTGCTGCAACTGATTGTACCCGAACAGATCGGTTGGGAAGCCGTAGTTGCTCGCGTAGAAGTTTTCAGACTCGAAGTCCTGGTAGCTGTATCCGCCGAGCAGGGTAGCATGATTGTCACCTCGATCGGCCGAGTAGGTTCCCGTCAGCTCGAGGATGCGGTCCACGTCGGAGCCGCTGCTGCGGGATGCAGTGCCGTTCAGTCCGGACTGGGTAGTGTTCACGTGCTGGAAGGTCGTGGCGTCGCCAGTCAATGACGAAGTCCGCTCAGTTCCTGTCAGCATCGAGAGATTCAGCTTGTCGATCGGCTTGAAGGTGAGCGTGCCGTTCAGGCGCAGGTCACGTCCCTCGTAATTGCCGTTGTCCTCGTTGATGAGGCCGAGCGGATTGGTATAGAAGTAAGTTCCCCGCTCCTGCCATGCGCCGGTACTGTCCACTGCGCGGTCGGTGGGATTCCGGATCAACGTCTGACGCCAGATGTAATTGTAGTCCGGGCCCATGAAGTGGTTGTTGAGGCCTGTCAGCATGTTGAAATCGACGTGTAGCCGGTCATTGAGGAGAGACTGACCGACATCGACCCGCGCCGTGAAGTTCTGGTTGTCGGATCGCTTGAAGATCCCCTGAGCGTTCTCATAGTTGAGAGACGCGGTGTAGTTTGTCGTCCCAGTGCCGCCGCTGACACTCATATTCTGCCGCTGGCTCACTGGTTTACGGAGCACCTCGTTCTGCCAGTTTGTCGAATAACCGAGATCCTCGAACTTGTAGCCCTTTGCTATGAGCGATCGATAGTCAGCCGCTTGGAGGAACTGAGGAGAGCGGTTTATCGTCTGATAGCTCATGTAACCGTCGTAGCGGACCGTTGGCGCGCCGCCTTCGTACTTTTTTGTCGTGATCAGGATGACGCCGTTGGACGCACGCGATCCATAAATCGCCGCGGCCGAAGCGTCCTTGAGAACGCTGATTGACTGGATATCCTGCGGTGCGACGGTATTGAGGTTGCCAGGAACACCATCGATGAGCACGAGCGGACTGGTGGGCCCCTGCAATGTGGTCACGCCACGCAGGCTGATCTCCGTACCGCTTGTCGGATCGCCACTGGGCGTCGTGACGGCGAGCCCTGGTACCTTGCCCGCGATCAGCGATGCGGCGTCGCGCGCTGGAGCCTGGACGAAGTCAGCGGCGTCGACGCTCGACACTGCGCTGGTGATTTCCTCTTTCTTCTGCGTGCCGT
>PLEG01000038.1 GCA_003136975.1 Gemmatimonadota bacterium
CACCTTGCTGGCGAGCCGTTGAACATAGACGCGGATGCCCAACTGCAGATCGAGTATCGACACGATGTCGAATACCGGCCCGGGGCCAAGACCGAGCCAGTTGCGCAACTCCTGCGCATCTTGCTCGGCCTGCGCCCTTACGTCTCCCGGCAGGATCGGCCTCTCAGGTGGATAGTTGCGCGTTCGCACCACGCCAAGTGCGTTTTCCAACTCGACCTCGGCGCTGACGAGATCGTTCAGGAGACGCGCCGCGTTCTCGATCGCGCTGTCCTGACTTTGAGGAAGCTTGCGAAAGCGGGGCACCATGTCGAGATGCACCGATTCCCGTCGCAGGATCGCATTGGCGGACGTACCATAGGCGATGGCGAGCTTCTGCAGCTCCTCCGTCCTGACGCGGCGCTGCCCCTGTTCGATCGCCACGATGGTCGTGCGGGCGACATCGATCGCTGCGGCTGCCTCCGCCTGCTTCAGCTTTGCCGCCTCTCTTGCGATGCGAAGCCGCTCGCCGATCTCAGCATCCGAGAGTCGTTCCAAATTCTCAGTCATTGTTCAGTCCGCGCCCACTTCCGCACAAAGGAGCGCGCTCCCAAGGAGCCCATGTAGTTTTTCCATTCCCCTGCATGCCGTTGGAGCAACGC
This sequence comes from Gemmatimonadota bacterium, assembly GCA_003136975.1. GTDB lineage: Bacteria > Gemmatimonadota > Gemmatimonadetes > Gemmatimonadales > Gemmatimonadaceae > Fen-1247. Next base: position 639 of record PLEG01000038.1, read on the forward strand.
AGCGAGTCGGTCCTCAGCATCCTTCGGTGACAGGCCAAGCGCCGGACCAAGAAGACAGGCGTGGCGCCGGACTGCTGGACGTGCGTCCTCATCCGCCATATCGGCCAGATGATCCATGTGTAGAACACCCGCGATTGCATATTCCTCAAACGCCGCATTCCATCTTTTGAAATCCGGATCGACAGCGTCCCGAAGCGTTGCCGCGCTCATATCTGTGCAGACGTAGGAATCGGGCTGTTCGGTCAGACCAGCGGCGTGGACGCTGACGCGCCTCAGCATGCAGGCCGCGCAGACGCCACACTGGCGGAGCTTGCCGTTGACCGAACTCCACTGGCTGTTGCGCCAACAGGATTTCGTGGTTGCCCACGCACTGCTGTTGGCAATCGCGGCAAACTCGCGCAGCGTTTCGCCCTTCGTATTCCAGAGGCGGGGAAAGACGTAGCGAACAGGCTTTCCCAGCAAGACGTTCAAAAAGCGCTCCACACGTTTCGTGAACAGCGGGTGGTTCCGGTAATCCGGATAAGCGTGTGCGACCGCAACCAACGCAGGGCCAATCGCTCCTTGTCCGCTCTCGGGAATGACAATCTCCCTTGCGTCGGTCAGATAGGCGGCAATGCCGCTGATGAGAGCGAATTTGAATCCGCGGCTGCGGGCGCTGGTCTCTTTGCTGGTTTTGCTGACCGCGATCGCATAGGGCACGGCGGTAAAGGGCTTGCGCTTGCTTCGGGAGCGGTCCCCCTTCGACCCGACACGCACACACACGAGTTGATCGCCGAGCGTTGCGCCTTCGATCCCCGCAACAGCGCGGGAGTCCATACCATCACTATAGGCGAGGACGGCTTGCGTCTTCACCGGCAGCTGCAGGTAGTTCTGCGAAGGAGAGGGTGCGAGACCGGATCGTTTCACGAAGCTGATCGTCCAATAGTCGCCCGTTAGGAATCCTAGCGCGTCATGAAGCGCTGCCGACACATCCGGCGCGCTCCAGCGGGAAGGAACATGCACGGGAATGCGCAAGGAAATGCGGCGAGCCCAGCCGCGCGGCGACCGCTTGAGAGTCCGGTCGCCGTACTCGATCGCTGCGGCGACCACCATCGCGTCGTAGATCACCGGCTCCCATTGGGCAAACGCGTAGGACTCCAGAGCCGCCGTCGAAAACGTCAGATGGCGACCGAGATCGAACGCGACATGTCCCTTGCGCGCGCGGCGTCGGGCTTGAACGACGTCAATTTTGATTTCAGGAAATCGCAAGGGATACGCTTTGACGTTCATAGCCGCGGTCCCTCGTCGATTCCGGAATGGCGGGGCAGGGGGACAGCACCGCGGGGCGGTTTGCCGGAGACCATGAGATCCCCGGCAAGGGCGCTGAAATCACACTGGCGCCGGGCTTCGGCCAAGCGGTCGCGGACGTAGCGGGCACTCCGGTCGCTTGCTTCGCGCTGATAGTGTTCCTCGATGCCGCGAAGCGCGCTGCGCGCATTGTCTTCGAACGCGTTTTCCAGTGTCAATTTAAAGGCCTGTTCTCCAGTTAACCCGCTAGTGACAGCCTCGATAGCGCAGTCGATGAGGACATTGCCCGCGGCCGATCCGCGACAGTCCTGGCGGACAGCTTCAAGCTGTTCAATGCGCTGTTCGGGGAAGAGCGAGCCCTGCTGGCCGCCGTCGAGGATGTCACGGACGGCCTCAAGCGGCGCGGTCATGATGTCCCGCTTCAGGGCATACGGCAGTGCTTCGCAAACCTGGTCAGGCGAAAAGGCGGCCTTGGCCGCCCGCTCTGCAAGATCTTTCCAGTGCCGCCGCATAGGCAGGCTTCGATGCGGGCCGTCGCTCACGGGCGATTCTCCATGTCAGAAAGATCTATCAGAATGTCTGACAATGTCAAATCGGATGGGCGCGCCTCTGGTGGCCTTCCTTGCGCCACCCTATTTAGATCAAAATGCTAGCCACTGACCGGACCATGAAAGAGGCATTACGGCGATAAAATCCTTCAAGCAGAGGCTGGGTGGCTGATCACCTTCGGGAATTGCTTTCGTCACATTGGGAGCGAGAAACGCCATCCGTATGCTTTTGCGAACTATTTTCGGATGTACGCCGACCGATTGCGCGAGAGATTCGACTGTCTGGTGCGTGCCGTCCGCTAATAGCCTGATCCAGACGTGCGCGCGCGCGAGGGCCTGACCCGTCACGACTGTCGCGGCAGATCGGTGGACGTTCGCCTCGCATTGTCCAAACGAGAGCTGAATATCTGCCGCGCCGCGACCC
>PLEG01000168.1 GCA_003136975.1 Gemmatimonadota bacterium
GCCGCCTATGTTGAGCACGAGCGCGCCCTCGAACGGCTCTTGCGTGACAAATTCGATCGCCGTGCCAGGGGTTATGCCCTCGCCCCCGAGGTAACGCAACAGCTCCGCGTCTTCATCGCGGACGCGGCGGACGACCAGTCGCGCTGGTGCGCTCTGTTGTGCCAAGGTGACGTTCGACGTGCGAGCTATCGTTCCGGCCCGCGTCGGGATCGGATCCCCATGCGGGCACGCAGTAGGGTACCCCAGGAGTTGGTCGATCCGATCTTCAAACTCCTCGCTGATGTGGTGTTCGAGCCGCTCCGCCTCCTCGTGGACACTGTCCCAGGAGAAGCCCATCGCCTGAACGAGGTAGAGCTCTAACAGCCTGTGATGCCGAATAATCTCAAGGGCGAGTTTATCACCCGAGTGCGTGAGCTTGAGCCCTTGGTACGGAGTGTGTGAGATGAGCCTGAGCTCAGCGAGCCGTCGCATCATCTTGCTCACCGCAGGTGCACTCACGCCCAGTCGTACGGCCAAGTCCTGCGCCGCCACGTTCCCATTCTCCGCGTGCGCCTTGTAGATGGCCTTGATGTAATCTTCAACGGATGGGGAAGGCATTGGAACGGCGTCGATATAAAAAGTGTTGGTAACTGTGGTTAACTCATTATGTAACTATGGTTAACATTTGTCAAGAGCCGTCTAACCCATACTTCCCTCACGCACGCCAGGCGCGCATGCGGGCACATCCGGGCGTCGATCGATATCGCCGAGTACTTGCAGATGGCTGAGATTGGAAACGGGATTTCAAAATGATGCTCCGAATTGCTGCAAGCGTCGCGGCCGCCGTTGTATTCGGCGGGCTCGCCACCACACCTAACGTCGCCCCTCCGGTTCAGACCGAAAGCGGCTTGGTGGTTGGCGGACGCGAGCATAGCGCCGTCGTCTTCAAGGGCATTCCCTTCGCTGCGCCTCCGATCGGCGACCTCAGATGGCGCGCTCCGATTGCTCCGCATTCCTGGACGGGAGTGAGAAAGGCGGATCGATTCTCGCCCATTTGCATGCAGAAGGGATTCTATCCGCCAGACGCGCCGGTAGAACCAATGAGCGAGGATTGTCTCTACCTCAACGTCTGGGTCCCCACCACTTCGAAAACAGCAAAACTCCCCGTAATGGTTTGGATCTACGGCGGCGGTCTCGAAAATGGCTCGGCGTCGACACCTCTCTATTCGGGCGAGAGGCTTGCGCAAAAGGGTGTGATAGTCGTTACCGCAAACTACAGACTCGGAGTTTTCGGTTTCCTCGCACATCACGACTTGTCTGCCGAGTCGGCCGATCACAGTTCCGGAAATTACGGCTTGCTCGATCAGATTAGGGCGTTGACGTGGGTGAAGCGCAACATCGCTGCGTTTGGCGGTGACCCGAATCGCGTTACCGTGTTCGGTCAATCGTCGGGTTCGATATCGATCAGCGCGCTAACAACATCGCCGCTCGCCAGAAACCTCTTTCAACGCGCCATTGGTGAGAGCGGCGGTCTGTTCGAGCCGCTGGATATTGCGCCGGCATTCAAGTTGGCGGGCGCAGAACAGGACGGAAAAGCGTTCGTGGCGCGAGCGGGGAGATCGACATTGCAGGACCTACGACAACTGTCGGCGCCTGAACTGATGAAGACTTCATTCGATGCGCATCTCATCATCGACGGCCACGCACTAACGCAATCGCCGTACGATGCGTACCGGAAAGGTCAGCAAAACGATGTCGCGCTCCTGATTGGCTCCAATGCTGACGAGGGCAACACGTTCATCGCCGGACGGACCATCACAGTCGAAAATTTCACACGCGAACTCGGGCGTGATTTTTCAGACGCGCTTGTGCGCGCGATCGCGCCTCAGTCCGGCACAACGGACCTGCTCGCGCGCGACTCGGCCGCTGCCTTCGAGCGAGACATGCGGTTTCGCTGGGATATGTGGACGTGGGCTCGGCTCGGCGCGAACGCAGGACGTGGTAAAGTCTTCTTCTACCAGTTCACGCGCGTTCCTCCGTATCGTGCTGGCGACAATTACTTCGGCTGGGGCGCGAGCCACGGAATGGAGATGCAATACGTGTTCGATCACATTGATCAGACGCAACTGAGCTGGACGAGGCACGATCGCACGCTCGCATCCGATATGTCAACGTACTGGACGAACTTCGCAAAGTACGGCGATCCGAACGGTGCCGGCCTTCCCATTTGGCCGGAGTTCAGCGCGTCAACTCAACAAGTGATGCAGTTGGGTGACGAGATCAAGCCACACATCCTTCAGGATGAGGGAGCGCTGAAGCGGATCGATCGTGTCTACGCTGGCGCTCAGTCGCCAAGATAGGGTAGCGGCTCTGCGAACGCGTCACAAGATCAGCTTCGGCTTCGACCGCATCAACCGCATTCCTGGCCATCCAACGCTACTCAATGGCGGACTGAACGACTGTTCGAAGAGTCAGCAGCCCAAGGCCAGCTGGTCACTCGCATCGGAATTGGTTGCGTTTTGGTCCACTGACAGGTCGATAAGGTGGCGCTGCGAGGTCCTGCATGCGCCGCCCGTTGCCAATCGGCTTCCGCGGGCCGCGAATGCGATTAGCACCGTAACAATGATTTACCGAACCGTACCGCAACCCAACTCATCGGGAAGACCCGCAGGACACGCCCGCCCGTGACAGGGTTGGTCGCGCGCCCCGCGCCTTGCGCGCGTAACCTTGAGCCCGCTGGCTGACATGAGTGCCACACTCATGTCCTTTATGCCGGTGCATGGCATCGTCGCGGCCGCAATCCAGCATGTCGCCGTGATTGGGACCGCGCGTTCGGTGCATCTCGATGGAACGTCAGCGATCGTGTTCATCGTATTGGTGTTCGCTCTGATCGCGCTCTCCGTATTCCGATTCTTCAGGTTACGCCGTCGCGCACGCATTGCAACAGAGGGCCACGACGACGCGCGCGACGCGCTCGCGCAGAGCGAGAGTCGGTATCGACTGCTGTTCGACCAAAATCCCTGCGCGATGTGGGTGTATGACTTTGACACGATGCGGATCATCGAAGTGAACGATGCTGCGGTGTCACAATACGGTTACGCTCGAGACGAATTCGCGCAGATGACGCTCAACGATATCCGTGCGCCCGAAGAAATAGAGACGCTATCCAGAATATTGAAGGAGATGCCGAGCGACGCACACGGCGTTCATGTAGTGAAGCATCGGACGAAAGACGGGCGGACGATGGATGTCGAAGTGCGCGGCCATCCTCTTGGAGTTTCGGGCCGCCATCTTCGGCTCGTCGTCAGTACCGACATAACGGACCGCGTTGCCGTCGAGCGCGTGGTGCGCGAGGCCGAATCGCGCGCGATCACGACGAGCCAGATGCTTCAGTCGCTAATCGACGCTGCGCCGCAAGCGATGATCGTCATGGACCCCGACTGGCGGATTACGCGTTGGAACGATGCATCCGAAGCGCTCTTCGGCTGGGCGGCCAGTGAAGTGATCGGCCGAGCGCTGCCGTTCATACCCGACGAGGAACGAGAGCGAGTCGAGGCACAGCACAGAATATTGGAGGAAGGCATAGTCGACAAGCCGGCTGAAGCCATTCGACTACGTAAGGATGGCAA
>PLEG01000238.1 GCA_003136975.1 Gemmatimonadota bacterium
ACTAACCCAGTCCTATGAGGAAGTGCGCATGCGCGAAGTGCGCGACATCCCAGTGATCACCATGGTCGATGATCCAACGGTTCCCGTGAAGCCGGAAGCGCGCGGACGCGGAATAAGGACGTTGCTTGGCCTCGTGATCGGAGCCGCAATCGGCGCCTTCCTCGTTTTCATAGGTGACCAATTGGCTCGGCGTCGCGCACAAGGCGACCCTGACGCAGAGGAATTCGCCAGCTCAGTCGGCGAAGTCAAGAGAAGGCTAGTTCGGAGCGCGCGACGCCTCGGTTGGCGATGGTCTGCTTGAGTAGTGCTCGCATGAGTACCGAACACCCAACTCCTTCGATCGCACGCAAGCTGTGGGAGATTTTGAACCGTGCACAGCAGCGCGGCGCCGTCGTACTACTGGGTCTTTCCATACTCGGGATGTTGATGGAGACGCTTGGAGTCGGTCTTGTTATCCCTGCGCTTGCGGTGATGACGCAGGCAGACCTAGCGGTGCACTATCCGCGACTGGCGCCGTTACTTCACGCGATCGGTGACCCGACTCAGGCTCGGCTGGTTGTAATGGGGATGCTTGTGTTGGTATTCGTCTATGCGCTCAAAGCTGTGTTCCTCGGCGTTCTTGCGTGGTGGCAGATGCGCTTCGTCTACGGGGTCCAGGCAGAACTTTCTGGGCGGCTTTTCACAAGCTACCTCCGCCAGCCATACGCGTTCCACTTGCAGCGAAACTCGGCTCAGCTCATCCGTAACGCTGTCACCGAAACGAATCTCTTCGCGCAGACCGTGCTCGTTGCCACGCTTTCGGTACTGGCTGAGAGCTTGGTCGCGATCGGCATAATTGGCCTGATGCTGATCGTCGAACCCATTGGCACTGTGGTTGTCATTGGTGTTCTCGGTACAGCGGTGTGGGCGTTCCATTGGACCAGTCACGGTTGGATCTTGCGTTGGGGGACTGCCCGCCAGGAGCACGAAGGGCAGCGCATCCAGCACCTGCAGCAGGGGTTGGGCGGGGTGAAAGACGTAAAATTGCTTGGCAGGGAAGATGACTTCCTTGCGGAGTTTGGTTATCACAACCTGGGCTACGCGCGCGTGGGCGGTCGCTTTGGCTTCCTGACGCAACTTCCACGGCTATGGCTCGAGTTCCTTGCCGTCTCCGGACTCGCTGCTCTGGTGCTAGTCATGGTCTGGCATGGTCGCTCCATCCAGTCGCTGCTTCCTGCACTTGGGCTGTTTGGTGTCGGCGCCTTTCGCCTGATGCCTTCGGCTAACCGGGTCTTAAGCGGTGTCCAGAACATGCGGTATGGACTCCCAGCCGTGGACGTGCTTCACGCAGAGCTGCGTGAACTACCGGCCACGAGCGCGCCAGATGCGGGACGGCCACTCTCATTCCGCAAGGTTATGCGCCTCGAAGACGTGACCTTCTGCTATCCTGCGGCAAGTCGCCCCGCCCTAACCGGCGTAACTGTGTCGGTGCCGTGCGGAAGCTCGGTCGGCTTCATAGGCTCAACCGGGGCAGGCAAGAGCACTCTCGTGGATACATTACTCGGGTTGCTCACTCCGGACAGCGGTCGCGTGACTGTTGACGGGGCAGACATTCAAGCAAATCTGCGCGGGTGGCAGGACCAGATCGGTTATGTACCGCAATCGATCTTTCTCACTGACGACACTTTGCGCCGCAACATCGCGTTTGGCGTTCCGGAGGCGATGATCAATGACGCGGCGGTGGATCGTGCTGTGGTGGCGGCGCACCTTGCTGGGATGATAACCGGTCTGCCGAATGGGCTTGGCACAATCGTAGGAGAGCGCGGTATCCGTCTCTCCGGAGGACAGCGGCAGCGCGTTGGTATCGCACGCGCTCTCTATCACGATCCAGCGGTGCTCGTCCTAGATGAAGCGACGAGTTCACTCGACATCGAAACTGAGCGCGAAGTAATGCAGACCGTACGCGCTCTGCGCGGTGACAAGACCCTCGTGATCGTGGCACACCGGCTTTCGACAGTTGCCTACTGCGACCGTCTATTCCGACTGGAGGATGGCCGCGTGATCGAAGAAGGTGAAGCTGATTCCGTGCTGGCCCCGAATGCCCTCAAGACGAATCCTATCGCAGACGGTTTTGCGCATGCCGCAGGCCATATCACACGATAGCTAACATTCAAGACATCCATGTTCAACAATAAATCGATACTGATCACCGGCGGCACGGGCTCGTTTGGCAAGCAGTATGTGCAGACGATGCTCGAGCGTTACCGTCCGAAGAGGCTCATCATTTACTCTCGTGATGAGTTGAAGCAGTTCGAAATGGAGCAGCGCTTCAACGATCCCTGTATGCGCTATTTCATCGGCGACGTGCGCGATCGCGATCGGCTGACAACGGCGATGCACGGGGTCGACTACGTGATCCACGCCGCGGCGCTCAAACAGGTGCCCGCTGCGGAGTACAATCCGATGGAGTGTATCAAGACCAACATCTATGGCGCCGAGAACGTGATCCAGGCGGCGTTGGCGAACGACATAGACAAGGTGATCGCGCTGTCCACCGACAAGGCAGCGAATCCGATCAATCTATACGGCGCCACCAAGCTGGCCTCGGATAAGCTTTTCGTCGCCGCCAACAACATCGCTGGCGGCCGCAAGACGCGCTTCGCCGTCGTCCGATACGGCAACGTCGTGGGATCGCGCGGCTCCGTAGTCCCCTTCTTCAAGCAGCGTATCGTCAGTGGGGCCGACCACCTTCCGATCACTGATGTGCGAATGACGCGCTTCTGGATCACGCTCCAACAAGGAGTCGACTTCGTGCTCACTAACTTCGAGCGGATGTACGGCGGCGAGATCTTCGTGCCGAAGATTCCGTCGATAAGGGTGGTGGATCTGGCGCAAGCGATGGCGCCCGAACTGCCGCAGCGCGTGGTCGGGATCCGTCCGGGGGAGAAACTGCATGAGGTAATGTGCCCGGCGGATGACTCGCACCTCACGCTGGAGTTCGACGACCATTTCGTTATACAGCCGACGATCCAGTTCAACCAACATGTCGACTTCGAGGTTAACCGAGTAAACGAGAAGGGACGGCCGGTGGAGCAGGATTTCGAGTTCCAGTCGGGCAGGAACCAGCGGTTTCTCTCCATAAATGAGATCATCGCAATGAATGAACTCGCGGGAATTTGATGATTCCGTACGGCCGACAGAACATCAATCAAGCTGATATTGACGCTGTAATCGGAGTTCTTCACTCCGACTTTCTCACACAGGGCCCCGCCGTTCCTGCGTTCGAGCGTGCTGTGGCGTCACGCGTCGGGGTTGCGCATGCACTCGCGATGAGTAGCGCGACAGCAGCCCTTCACGTGGCGTGCATGGCACTTGATTTGGGGAAAGGCGACCTGCTCTGGACTACACCCAACACATTTGTGGCGTCTTCGAATGCGGCGTTGTACTGCGGCGCAGAGGTGGACTTCGTCGACATCGATCCGGCAACGTGGAACATGAGCGTGTCGTTGCTGGAGACCAAGTTGCAGCAGGCGCGCCGCGACGGGCGATTGCCGAAGGTCGTCGTTCCTGTGCATTTCTCGGGGCAGGCCACTAATCAGCAGGCGATTCACGCGCTCGCGACGGAGTATGGCTTTCGCGTGATCGAGGATGCGTCGCACGCGATCGGCGCGACGCGCGACGGCGAGCCAGTGGGGAGCTGCCGCTGGTCAGACATCACCGTTTTCAGTTTTCATCCAGTGAAGATCGTAACCACTGGTGAGGGTGGCATGGCAGTTACCAACGACCAGGCTCTCGCAGAGAGCATGGCGAAGCTACGGTCTCATGGAATCACGCGTGACGCGAGCCAATTCGTCGGTGAAGCGGGCGGCGCGTGGTACTACGAGCAACAGGTCCTCGGATTCAATTACCGCATGACGGACCTGCAAGCCGCGCTCGGCACGAGCCAGATGGCGCGGCTCGACGAGTTCGTTGAGCGGCGGAACGCGATCGCGGGACGTTACGACGCGTTGCTGCGTGGCCTGCCTCTCCGGCTACCAGTTATCGATCGTGGAAACGTCTCGGCGTGGCACCTGTATGTCGTCCGTCTTAAGCGCGAAAAGACCTCGCTGACGCACAGGCAGCTGTTCGACGGGCTTCGCGAGCGCGGCATCGGGGTCAACGTTCACTACATGCCGGTGCACCTCCAACCCTATTATCGCGGGCTAGGATTTGTAGCTGGGCAGTTTCCCGAATCCGAGGCGCACGGCGCTGAGGCCCTCACACTTCCGCTGTATCCGACGCTGACCGACACGGAGCAGGACACCGTGGTGCGCGCGCTAGGAGAGTTGCTCGGACATGATTGAACGACTCGCCCTGGGCACGGTGCAGTTCGGCGTTGCCTACGGGGTCGCGAACCGGAGCGGCCAACCGAATCGCGACGAGGCCGAAATGATTTTGGCTCTGGCGCGCGGGGCGGGGATAGATACTCTCGACACAGCAATCGCGTACGGTGAGAGCGAGCGGCGGCTGGGCGAGATTGGGGTAAAGTGCTGGCGCGTGGTGACGAAGCTTCCCGCCGTGCCAGACGACGCACCAGACGTGAGTGCCTGGGTTCGCGAGTCAGTGACCGGCTCGCTCGCGCGGCTCGGCGTGCCTTCGATTACGGGACTACTTCTTCATCGTTCGGCGGACCTGCTCGGCAGGCACGGTGCCGCGCTCGCCGCGGCGCTGCGGAAAGAGCGTAACGATGGACGCGTCACGAAGATTGGCGTGTCTATTTACGAGCCGGCGGAACTCGACGCAACCTGGCCGGTACTATCACCGGATCTCGTGCAGGCTCCCTTCAGCGTGTTCGACAGGCGCCTTGAGTCTTCGGGTTGGCTTGCCCGCCTATACGATGAGGGGATCGAGGTGCACACGCGGTCCGCGTTTCTTCAAGGCCTGCTATTGATGGCGCCTTCGGATCGTCCGAACAAGTTCGACCGATGGTCAGCGGTTTGGACGAAGTGGTCGGAATGGCTCGATGCGACGGGCATGCGAGCGGTTCGCGCGGCTCTCGCGCACGCGCTCTCTTATCCTGAAATCTCACGCGTGCTGGTCGGAGTGGACAGCGCAGAGCAACTTGCCGAGATAATTGCTCACGCCGCTGTATCCACAGCGCGAGCGCCTGCGTCGCTCGCGACGGACGACCCCGATCTGCTCAACCCATCGCGTTGGAACACATTGTGAAAATCGTGGCGATCGTTCAAGCGCGCACAGGATCAACCAGGTTTCCCAACAAGGTGATGCAGCGTATCGGTGGCATGCCGATGATCGAGTTGCTCCTTCTGCGCCTCTCGTCGTCGCAACGCGTCGACGAAATCATGCTTGCGACAACGGACGATGCTCGTGACGACGCCCTCGCGGAATATGTCCGCGGACTTGGATACAGTATCTTTCGCGGCAGCGAGTCGGACGTGCTCGATCGGTATCGCGGGGCGGCAGCGGCAGCGGATGCCGACATCGCAGTGCGAATCACCGGTGATTGTCCTTTAGTCGATCCGGCGGTGGTGGACGCGGTCATCGAGCACTTTATGGGTACGGATGTCGATTACGCGTCAAATGTCTCCCCGCCGACCTATCCGGACGGCCTGGATGTCGAGGTTTTTTCTCGCGACGCACTCGAGCGCGCGTGGTATGAGGCAAGCACCCCTGCACAGCGCGAACACGTCACTCCGTACCTGCGCGAATCGGACACGTTTCGTCGCGCAAATCTTGAGGACTGGGCGGATCACTCCGCGCAACGGTGGACCGTAGACGAGCAAGCTGATTTCACCGTGATCCAGCGGGTGTTCGCGCACTTTCATCCGCGGCGTCACTTCAACTTTCGGGAGGTCTTGCAATTGCGCGTCGACCACCCCGACATTTTTTCCGCGAACGCGCATCTCATTCGAAACGAGGGATTCACGATGGGTACGGGGCAGAAACTTTGGAAGAGGGCGAAGCAGGTGATTCCGGGCGGCAACATGCTACTGTCAAAGAGGGCGGAGATGTTCCTCCCCGATCAGTGGCCGGCGTATTTCAGTCGCGCGAAGGGGTGTCGTGTGTGGGATCTCGACGATCGCGAGTATATCGACATGAGCATCATGGGGATCGGCACCAACATCCTCGGTTACGGACACCCTGAGGTTGACGCAGCGGTGCAGAAGACGGTCGTCGACGGCTACATGTCTACGTTCAACTGTCCTGAAGAGGTGTATCTCGCGGAGCGACTGATTGAAATGCACCCATGGGCGGACATGGCCCGGCTCGCACGCACTGGCGGCGAGGCTAACGCGATTGCGGTGCGGATCGCGCGCGCCGCGTCGGGTCGCGATAAGGTGGCGATCTGCGGGTACCACGGCTGGCACGATTGGTATCTCGCCGCGAATCTGGGCGATGCCGAGAATCTCGCGGGGCACCTCCTACCAGGGCTCGAACCCAAGGGGGTGCCGCAGAGCCTACGCGGCACCGTCGTCCCGTTCCATTACAACAATATCGTCGAGTTGCAGTTGTTGGTGGCGAAGGGCGACATTGGCGTGATCAAGATGGAAGTGTCGCGCAACATGGGGCCGGAAGACGGCTTTCTAGAGAAGGTGCGAAAGCTCGCGACCGACAACGGTATCGTGCTGATCTTCGACGAGTGCACATCCGGCTTTCGACAGACGTTTGGCGGCCTGCACAAGATGTACGGCGTCGAGCCTGATATGGCGATGTTCGGCAAAGCGATGGGCAATGGTTACGCGATCACTGCGACGATCGGACGGCGCGAAGTCATGGAGGCTGCACAAAGCACGTTCATCAGTAGTACCTTCTGGACAGAACGAATCGGTCCGACTGCCGCGCTAAAGACGCTCGATGTAATGGAGCGCGAGAAGTCCTGGGAGAAGATCACCGCGACGGGGGGGGAGATTGGGCGTCGCTGGCAGGCGCTCGCGGCGAAGCACGACATTCCTATTCAAGTCAACGGCCTGCCGGCGCTCATCAGTTTCACCATGCCGGTCACCGATATGTTGAAGTACAAGACTTACATCACTCAGGAGATGCTGAAAAAGGGATACCTCGCGGCAACGTCGGTCTACGTGTGTACCGAGCATACGCCCGAAGTCGTTGATCGGTACTTCGAGGAAATCGAGCCGATCTTCGCGACGATTCGCGAGTGCGAGGATGGGCGCTCGATCGACTCGCTGCTCGAAGGACCCGTGTGCCATGCGGGATTCAAGCGACTGAACTGACACAGTCCGTGATATCGTCCCTGCATGTCGTTATCCGGGCTGACGCATCGCATCGTATCGGCCACGGCCACGTGATCCGATGTCTCACGCTTGCAACTGCGCTCCGTGATCGGGGGGCGGAAGTACTGTTCGTTTGCCGGGAGCATGCAGGGCACCTGTGCGATCTGGTTGCGTCGAGGGGTTTCGCGGTGCGTCGGCTGCCGTTAAGTCCGGGAGCGGCTATGGAAAGTGACCGGACATCCAGCCTTGGCGCCGCGTCAAGTGCGGATGCTCTTGAGACTCTGGCAGCGTTGTCGGCGATCGACGCGGCGATCGACTGGCTGATCATCGATCACTACTCGATTGACGCGGAGTGGGAGACGGTCGTCGGCGAGGCTGCTCGTCGTGTGATGGTCGTGGACGACCTCGCGGACCGTTCGCATCAGTGTCACCTACTGCTCGACCAGAACCTCATCGACGGAATGGCGCCGCGCTACGATGGGCTCGTCCCCCCGGGAAGTGTGCGCCTGCTCGGTCCGCGGTTCGCGCTGTTGCAGCGCGAGTATGCAGCGCTGCACGCGGACGCGGTGCCGCGCACCGGACGTATACGCCGCGTGCTCATCGCTTTCGGCGGGGCTGACGAACACGACCTCACTGGACGTGCGCTACGGGCTCTGCTGTCGGTGGCGCAGGATGATCTAATGGTGGACGTAGCGCTGTCCGCGGGATCGTTCCAACGGCGTTCCCTGACCGAGATCAGCGAGCGTCGCGCCGGTGTTACAGTGCACCATGCCCTGCCGACTCTCGCGCCGTTGATGGTCGATGCCGATCTCGCAATCGGAGCTGGTGGCGCCACAAGTTGGGAACGCCTATGTCTCGGTCTGCCGAGTCTGGTTGTGACGCTGGCCGACAATCAACGATTGATAGCGGCAGCACTAGATGCAGCAGGGGTCGTCAATTGGCTTGGTGAGGAGTCCTCCGTCAATGAAGCGCGAATCGCCGAGGCGGCGCGGGTGCTGCTCAAGGGTGGGCTGACGTCCGACTGGTCGAGGCGCTGCCTTGCGCTGGTCGATGGTCTGGGTACCGAGCGGGTTGTGGGGGCGATGACGCTTGACGCGACAACGCCACTCATGGCGCGCATTGCGACTCCGGCCGACGAAGCTCTGCTGCTCGACTGGGCCAATGATCGCGTCACGCGGGAGAATTCTTTCTCGCCCGAGGCGATCACTGCAGAGTCGCATCGAGCTTGGTTTCGTGGACGGGTGGGGAATCGGGACGCGTGTCGTCTATATTTGATCGAAGCGGCCGACGGGGTTCCTGTGGGTCAAGTGCGATTCGAACAGGGGCCGGGGCACTGGGTAATCGACTACGCGGTGGCGCCGGTATTTCGTGGCCGCGGCATTGGTCGGCGCGTGCTTGAGGCGTCGCTGGGAAAGCTTCGCGCTGAGCTTCCCAGCGCCGTCGTTGTCGGAGTGGTCAAGCCAGAGAATCGTGCGTCGAATCGCATCTTCGAGTCCCTAGGTTTTGTACCAGCGCCGTCGGAGCAGGGAATCGTGTGGTCGAGCGCGAAATGAAGCACCAGAGAATGCACAGCAGGCGGACCGATTGCGACTTAGGGGTGACTGCGTGACCACCAGGACGATCATTGTGGCGTCCCCGCATGCGCGGAACGACTCGCTCGAGGCCACCGTTCGAACGGCGTTGCCGGGGATTAGTGTGGTTCGCGTCTGGACATGTGAGGAGCTGACCGTTAGCGCGCTGGAGCTGCTGTCTCCGGAGTGGGTTTTTTTTCCTCACTGGTCTTCGCTAATTCCGCCCGCTATTTACGAACGCTTCGAGTGCGTCATCTTCCACATGACCGACGTGCCCTATGGCCGCGGCGGCAGCCCGTTGCAGAACCTAATCGTGCGCGGGCATCGAGACACCGTCATTTCCGCGCTCCGATGCACGGCGGAGCTGGACGCTGGGCCGGTGTTTCTCAAACGCCAGCTCAGCCTCAGTGGGACGGCGGAGGAGATCCTGATTCGCGCGTCGGAAGCCATCGCTGGAATGATCCTCGAGATGGTGCGCCACCGACCCAACCCGCAGCCCCAGATCGGCGATGTCGTCACGTTCACGCGCCGGCGAGCGAGTGAAGGCGACCTGTCGCGCCTCTCCTCGGCGCGGCAGATCTACGATCAGATCCGCATGCTTGATGGTGATGGTTACCCGTCCGCGTTCCTGGAAACTGAATATCTTCACATGGACTTTCGGGGGGCACGATTAGACGATGGCGTCGTTGAAGCAACCGTCCGCATTCGGAGTAAGGTGAAATGAAAGGTCCCGTTGTCGTCATTGCCGCGCATCCGGACGACGAGGTTCTGGGTTGCGGTGGCGCTATGGCTCGCTATGCGCGCGCTGGCCGCCCGGTACATGCACTCCTGCTGGCCGACGGTGAGACCTCGNNACTGCAGCTATTTCCGCCTGCGAACTCCTCGGCTGTGCCTCCGTAGAGGTACTGGCGCTGCCCGACAACCGTCTCGATGGGATGGAGTTGCTCGACGTCGTTCAGCGCATAGAGACGTTCGTCGCGCGGTACGGACCAGCCACAGTGCTCACACATCATGCCGGGGACGTGAATGTCGACCACCGAGTTGTTCACGACGCTGTAATCGCGGCCTGCCGACCCCAGCCGATGCACACCGTGCGAGAACTGCTTTTCTTCGAAATCCCCTCGTCAACGGAATGGCGTCCGCCGGCCTCCGCGCCTCCATTCACGCCAAACTGGTTCGTTGACATCTCGGATACGCTCGATGCCAAACTCGCCGCTCTGCGCGCTTACGCCCCAGAGATGCGCCCGTTCCCACACCCACGTTCGATGGAGGCTGTGGTGGCGCTCGCCACCTGGCGGGGCGCTACGGTAGGAGTTGCTGCCGCCGAGGCATTCATGCTGGGGCGCGCCATCATTCGCCAGGATTGACCTGAGTCCATGCAGATAGGCNNTCATCATCGCCGAGATGTCCGGTAATCACAATCAGTCTCTCGATCGGGCTCTGGGGATCGTCGACGCTGCTGCCGCAGCAGGAGCCCACGCTATCAAGCTCCAGACCTACACTGCGGACACGATGACGCTGGCCATCAGTGAGGGCGAGTTCTTCATCAGCGATGAGAACAGCCTTTGGAAGGGGAGCAGCCTGCACGATCTGTACAAGGTTGCATACACTCCGTGGGAGTGGCATGCGCCGATCATGGAGAGAGCGCGCACGCTGGGTCTAGTGTGCTTCAGTTCACCGTTCGACGAGAGCGCCGTCGACTTCCTCGAGTCGCTCGATGCGCCGGCGTATAAGATTGCGTCATTTGAGAACATTCACCTGCCACTCATCCGCAAGGTAGCAGCGACGGGCAAGCCGATCATCGTATCCACTGGAATGGCAACGGTGAGCGAGATCGACGAGGCTGTTCGCGCGGCGCGTGAAGCAGGCTGCAAGGACCTCATACTGCTCAAGTGCACGAGCACATACCCCGCGACGCCTGCGAACAGCAATGTGCTCACGATCCCCCACCTCCGCGCGTTGTTCGAGTGCGAGGTTGGGTTGAGCGACCACACGATGGGCGTTGGCGCCTCCATTGCGGCCGTGGCGCACGGTGCGACAGTCATCGAGAAGCACTTCACACTCGCTCGAGCCGACGGCGGTGTAGATAGCAGCTTTTCGCTTGAGCCGCACGAGCTAAATTCACTCGTGGTCGAAACGGAGCGCGCGTGGCAGTCTTTGGGACAAGTGAAGTACGGGACGGGAGAGGCTGAGAAGAGCTCGCTGGTATTTCGCCGCTCGATCTACTTCACCTTGGACCTGCGGGCTGGGGATGTACTTACGACGGAGAACCTCCGCTGTGTCCGTCCAGGGTTCGGTCTGCCGCCCAAGTTCTACGAGGTGCTCATCGGACGGCACGTGAACGCCGACGTGAAGATGGGTACCCCGATGTCGTGGGAGCTTCTCGGGTGATTGACGGCGGCGCCATTGCAGGGCCATGCTAGCGCGGCTCTAGTAGGTGAGATGCGATATCTCATAACGACGGCGCTCGAGGAGAGTTGGCCGGAGAAGCGACCGTTGCTGATGCTGGGCGAATGGTGCCGCCGGTACGACCGACGGGCTCACGTGTCGGGACTCGATACGCAACTGGCGCCTCCGCGCGGTATGACGGCGGCGGAGAAGGTGCGTGACGGTGCCGAAGTCCGTCGCGTCGTTGAGGAAATGCTTCCGGAGATCGGTGCGGCGCTGGATGCGCATCACGGCGGCGAGCACAGCGTTCGCTATTGGCGCATCGTCCTAGGTCACTGGCTGATTCG
The DNA here is from genome assembly GCA_003136975.1 of Gemmatimonadota bacterium. Taxonomy (GTDB): domain Bacteria; phylum Gemmatimonadota; class Gemmatimonadetes; order Gemmatimonadales; family Gemmatimonadaceae; genus Fen-1247. The sequence goes on from PLEG01000238.1 coordinate 11,518, forward strand.
CTACGTGTCAGTGCTTTACAATCGTTACACAGCGTTGTCTGGCGTGATCGCAACCCACGAGATAGAAGGGACTACGGTTCTCGATACGGATTGCTATAGCCTTGCTACGGCCGATTCGGACGGCTTCGTGTGGGCGACTGACGACGACCTTTGGAACCACGTTCTTTACGCCCGAATTGTCGAGTTTCTTGCGATCCGTGGGCGAACGATTCCGATCAATCGCGCCGACTGGATCCGGCGGTCTGAACAGGGATTCTCCCGCCAGGCGCTTCCTGTGCGTTCGACCGGGCAACTATCCTCTCTCGCCACGCGTCTCGCGGCAATCCTGCTTCCCAAGCTCGCTCGTGAGCGAGATGCGTTTTTACTGTCGACGTACCTGCCGGCGTCGCAGCGCGCGCGGCTCGAACTCAGTCTCGGGCAGGTGCCGCAACTCTGGCGGCCGGGCCCCGCGCCTGGCAGTCCGCCCAATGCCATGGTGCGCAAAAGGCTCCCGTCGCTGGCGCGCAGCGAGAATGAATTCGAGCTACTCGCCCGCGAGCTGTGGCGCGAGGTGATCCCGGCGTGCTTTGTCGAGGGATATCGAACCCTCGTCACCCGCGCAGGCGAACTTGGCTGGCCACGCCGCCCCCGATTCGTGTTCACCTCCAATGCCTTCGACACCGACGAGCAGTTCAAAGTCTGGATCGCCGGTAAGGTAGATGAGGGGACTCCATACATCGTCGGGCAGCACGGGAATAACTACGGCACGCATCAATGGTGGGGTGCCGAGTTCTGGCCCGAGCGTATGACGCCCGATCGGTTCATCACCTGGGGCTGGCGCGATTCGGATTCCCGTAATGTGCCCGCGTTCGTATTTAAGATAGCGGGGAAGAAACGGCGCGACGCTCAATCGGCAGGCGGACTTTTGCTGGTTGAGGTGGCGATTCCACACCGCATCTCACCGCATGACAGCGATGCGGAGTTCGCTATCTATCAAGCTGAGCAGTTTCGCTTCGTGCGCGCACTTCCGACCGAGGTCTGCAACCGGCTCACAGTTAGGCTTCATGGCGAATATCGGATGCATCAGTGGCGCGAGGATCAACGCTGGGCCGACCAGGAACCGCTCATTTCCATCGAGAAGGGGATCGTACCGATTGAGGCTCTCGTCAACGCGAGTCGTTTGGTTGTGCACTCTTACGACTCCACAGGAATTCTGGAGACGCTCGCCATGGACATCCCTACGATGTGCTTCTGGAATGGTGGCCTCGATCACCTTTTGCCGAGCGCGAGGCCGTACTACGAACTGCTGCGCGGCGCTGGGATCCTCCACGATACGCCGGAGGCGGCCGCGGTGGCCGTTGCATCGTGTTGGGCCGACGTGGCCGGTTGGTGGTGGGGGTCACCCGTTCGTCGCGCACGCGAAGCTTTTTGCGATCAGTACGCTCGTACGGAGCGTACGCCCGTCCGTACGCTCCGGGCGGTACTGACCGCTGTCGAAAACGTGCAGTGATGAGGCGGTGTATCGTCTCTGTGCGCAACGTATCCGGCGTC
>PLEG01000130.1 GCA_003136975.1 Gemmatimonadota bacterium
CGCGCAACCGTTATCTCTACGCGATAGGCACGAGTATGGCCACACCGCACGTCGCCGGGCTAGCCGCCTACCTCGATTCGCAGTTCGGGGGAGCGCTTACCGCATCGCAGATGATCACGTCAATCGAGCAGCATGCGGACCAGATCGGCAAAAACGGCGCAGATCCATTCTTCGGCAAGGGGCGGATCAACGTCTTCGCGACCGTGAACGACGTGACGCCCTAACCTGCGTTGAGAATGCACCCGCTGCGGATTCATTCGCCGGGAAACGGGGCTTTACGCGTTGTGTAACCAGAGAGGCCGCTCCGGAAAGAGCGGCCTCTTGAACGTTATTGCGCGAAGCGGCGTCCCATGGCAACGTGACTGGAGTTATCATCTGAGTCGCCGGTCTGAAACTGGTGGATGAGAAGGGGGGTGGTGTCACTGAACGACACGGGAGGATGGGAATTCGGAAAGCGGTTTTTGCGCATAGTCGGGTCCATGATGGACGAGGATGCGACCAGCTAGCAGCGTGCCGCCGAGGCCCGCGATGGGCCGCACCGGGATAGGACTGCAATCTGGTTTTTACCAGCCGCCATCGCGATGCCAGAGCACGCGCTTGCTCAAAGGCTCCACGACAACCGTGGCATACCGATGCCCGCGCTGAATAGCGAACTCGTCAATGGCGATCACGCGCACGTCGGAGAGATCGACCGGACCGAGACGTCGGTACAGCGCTCGCTTGTCGATCTGCTTGACCATCTCCCAGCTCACGCCGAACCATCCGGCCACGTGCTTGATCGGAAGCGCCTGCGCAAGGCGAGCGATCTTATCGGCGAGTCGCGTGGTCATGCGCTGATACCGGTCCAGCCAGGGCACCGCTTCCACCGTCGGCCCGCAGCGCGGGCACGAGCCGAGGCGGCGTGGCTTCCGGCTCCCTTACTACGCGCACCAATTCGAACCCTTCGAATCCGCCGAGATTCTCGGCAAGCTCCTCGTATGCCATCGCTCACCTCCGATGCCTATAGCATGCACCGAAGATCGATCGCTGTCATGAAGCGAATCCCTAAGTTCCGTGAAGAACCTTTTTTAACTGCTCGAGTGGAATCAGTCCGTCGAAACGCTTGCCGTTCACGAAGAACGTAGGGGTGCCAGTAATTCGGCGCGTGACACCGTCCTGCTGTTGCGCCGCGACACGCCGCTGGAATCGCTGGGAGGCAACGCACTCGGTCAGCGCTTTGGTGTCCAGTCCGAGCTTGGCGCCGATTTTGGTGAAACTCGAATCCCCGGTGATGTCGTTCAGGGGATCGAACAGCGCATCGCTGTATTCCCAGAATTTGCCTTGCGCACCAGCACACTCCGCTGCCTCGGCCGCCGTCTCGGCGAACGGATGCGCGTCGAGAGGGAAGTCACGATAGATCCAGCGCGCGTTCGCGGTCTTCAGCAGAGTGAGCATGGACGCATTCAGCCGCGCGCAGAATGGGCATTGGTAGTCCATGTACACGATGACCGTAACCGGTGCCCCCGGGTTACCGCGAATGTGGTCCGAAGCCACCGCAACTGGCGGCGCCTGTGTCGCGATGAGAACGCTCCGGATCAGCCCAGCCGAATACAGCTTTCCCAGCAGAAGTACGTTGGTGAGAACACTGACAGCAAGTAATACACCGATCGCGCGCCGCGAAAGAAAATCGCGATGGCCGCTTAGAAGCATTGCGTGGAGGCGCCGCAATCGCCGACGTAAGGACAACTCGCGTAACAGCCCGCCGCGTAACCGTGTCCACCGTATGTGTAATCCGACGTTCCGCGCGGACAGCACTTACCGTTATTCAGGCAATAACCCGAATTGCAGGCAGAACCCCCGCCTCCGCCCCCGCTCGTTCCGGTGGTGTCGGTCGGAACGACGCACGCTACCACTACCAGCAACGCGAGTACCATAGTCCAAAGAAACGCTGCCGCGAGATACGACTTGGCAATCAACATCTTTCGATCCATCCATGGTCAGGGTGAACACATGATATAGATCGAAGTGATGCACGGCAAGGTTCGTAATTGTCGCGCCAGGTGTTTGCGAGGGGAAGATTCGATTGCGTCACGGCGCCGCTGGTGTTCAGCGTATGATCGAGATTCTCGGCGGTGAGCTGGAGACGGCTGTGGCGCTCACGGGCCCACGGACGTTGCAGGGATCGATCGCTCTGCTATTCGGCGGGATGGCGATGTAACAGGCTGCGCGCCAGCGATAGCGCTGGCGGTGCGGATGTCGCTTCGCCGGTGTGCGAAGCATGGACGGAATTTTGGCCAACACAACTTTCGGGCAGGCACGCAAGACCGTTAATCAACAGCTGCCCGCCGCTGGCGCGCGCTTCGAGGTCCAGGAGGAATTGCTTGCGTTCGAGTCCACCGGCATAGCCAACCAGCCGTCCGTCAGCGCCAATCACTCGGTGGCACGGCACGATCACGGACAGCGGATTGCGACCATTTGCCGCACCAACCGCACGAGCGAGTGCGAGGTCGCCCAGCTCGACCGCCAGCTGACCGTATGAGCGTGTCTCGCCATATGGGATGTGTCGCAGCAGGTTCCATACGCGCTGTTGGAATGCATCGCCGCGCGGAGCAAGCGGCAGGTCGAATTGAACGCGCTCGCCCTGGAAATACTCGCTGAGCTGCTCGATGGCTGCTTCGAAGCCGGTGCCAACACGGGGCCCGAATGTCTTCGAATTGGGTTGATACGTGTGTGCGCGGAAATACAATCCCGCGAGCACGCCGTCGCGCGCAACTAGTGTCAGCTCGCCGAGCGGTGAATCAGTGATAGTGTGACTGGCTGTCATCCTGTCCTCCATTTCAACTGTAACCTAGCCTGTTCGTGCCATTGTGCTCGCCATTTTCGGACAGTCAATTTTCCGGCAGCCATCATCCGCCAGCAATCACGTACGGCCGGCGCGTGCTGTACCTTTCCGGCCGTATGGCGCATCGACCTTCGCGTCCCCCGATACCGCCGGCCACCGCGTTTCTCTCTCACCGACACGATCCAATCTTGAGCAGCCGCAATCTTGACCCGAACGATTGGGAATCGTTCCGCACAGATGCCCACGCGATGCTGGACGACATACTCGGCCACGTGATGAATCTCCGGGCCAATCCCGTCTGGCGGCGAATGCCAGACGAGATCCGGACCGGTTTCAATGATCCGATCCCGGCGGCACCCACTGACCTCGCCACGGTGCATCGACGTTTCATGGAGGAGATTCTTCCGTACGGTGGCGGCAACGCGCACCCCGGTTTCATGGGCTGGGTGCAGGGCGGAGGCACCGCTGTCGGAATGGTTGCGGACATGCTTGCGTCTGGCTTGAACGGAAACCTTGGTGGACGGGATCACGCGCCGATAGAGGTGGAGCGCCAGATCCTCCGCTGGGTCCGCGATCTCTTTGGATTTCCAGAGAGCGCGGAGGGAATCTTCGTTACCGGGACATCGATAGCAAACTTGATCGGTGTGCTCGTCGCGCGTACGCACGCTCTTGGCGCGAGCGTACGACGCACCGGAGTCGAGGCTGGCAAACTCACGGCGTACGCCTCAGTAGCTAGTCACGAATCGATCACGCGCGCCATGGAAATGTCAGGACTCGGCAGCGATGCCCTGCGCATGATTGAAGTCAACGAAAAGGATCAGATGGATCTTGCTGCGCTGGAAGTGGCGATCAATTCGGATCGGGCCAACGGGCTGACTCCATTTCTGATCGCTGCCTCTGCGGGAACTGTCGATATCGGTGCAATCGACGACCTTCACGCCATCGCTGATGTCGCCGAGCGAGAGCACGTGTGGCTGCACGTTGACGGAGCATACGCCGCACTGGGTATGCTCGCGCCCGATATCGCGCCGCGACTGCGCGGAATTGAACGCGCGGATTCGCTCGCCTTCGACTTTCATAAATGGGGACAGGTTCCGTACGACGCAGGCTTCATCCTCGTGCGCGACGGCCAACTTCAGCGCGAGACGTTCGCTTCCAATCCCGCCTATCTCGCACACGACCAGCGTGGAATGGCCGCCGGCGACTGGTGGCCGTGTGACTATGGACCAGACCTGTCGCGCAGCTTCAGAGCTCTGAAAACATGGTTCACCTTGATGGTGCTCGGCTCCGACGCTCTTGGTGCGAGCATATCACGGACATGCACGATCGCCACGGAACTCGCTCGCATGATCGAGGCGAATGCCGAGCTGGAGCTGCTCGCGCCGGTTCAGCTGAACATCGTGTGCTTCCGTTACCGGTGTGACAACGCCGACGCGATCAACGCGCGCATAATAGCGGACCTGCAGGAGGGCGGCGTCGTCGCACCGTCACTAACAAGGATTCACGGTAAAGTCGCCATTCGTGCCGCCATCGTAAACCACCGCACAGAAATGCGTGACGTGCGCGCGCTTGTCGAGGCTACGCTGGCGCTCGGCCGCGCGATGCTGAATGGGGAGCCACAATGACGATAAATGGCGATGATCGAGATGCTGCATCGATCCCGACAACGATCGGATTGGCGGACCTCGCACGCATGATCTACCACGGCGCGGATCAGAGTCCGCTCCTGGCGACGCTCACGTCGCGACTCGGTGCCGATCCCGGCGACTCAGCGGCGTTGATGGATCTCGCAATGGTAGCGCAGTTGAATGGAGACCGAGAGCGGGGCATCTCGATGCAATCTCGCGCACTGGAGATCAATCATGTTTTCCGATGCGTTCATGGAAGCGGTGCTGCGTTGCGCGTTCTCGCGTTATTCGCTCCCGGTGACTTCATGGCGAATACACCGCTCGATTTTCTGCTCGACGGCTCCGACGTGACGGTGTATTACGCCTACGTTACCGATGGAGCGACGCTTCCGGTCGCGGCAGTCGAGCACGACGTCGCATTCCTCGGCGTTGCCGAATCGGACGCGAACAGGGATCTCCTCGAGCGACTCGATCACATCAATGAGTTTTGGCCGCGCCCAGTGATCAACGCTGATGCGCGGACGATTATCGAGTTGAAGCGTGATCTGATGTGGAAGCTGTTCCAGTCGTCACAGAGCGTCGTGGCGCCCCGGAACGTGTGCGTCACGCGCGCCGATCTCTCAAGTGTCGCTGAGGGTAAGGCGCTATTGGGCCAGTTATTGCCGTCCGAACGATTTCCGATTATCGTGAGGCCGCTCGATTCGCACGCGGGTCAGGGACTCGCGAAAATTGACGCCGCGCCAATGCTGCGCGCGTATCTGGCGGAAAGCGATCATCAGGTCTTCTACGTGGCGCCGTTCGTGGACTATCGAAGCGCGGATGGGCGGTTCCGAAAATATCGAATTGTCTTTATATCCGGACGCGCCTTCATCGTCCATCTGGCGATATCTGACGATTGGATGGTGCACTATCTGAGCGCGGGGATGCACGACAGCGCCGAGAAGCGCGAGGAAGAGGCCGAGTGCATGGCGCGGTTCGATGCCGACTTCGGCGTGCGGCATCGCGTCGCGCTCGACGAACTGGTCGCGCAGGTACATCTCGACTACTTCGCCGTGGATTGCGCCGAGACGCGCGACGGCCGCCTGTTGCTATTTGAAGCAGGAACGGGAATGATTGTCCATTCCCTGGACTCGGGCGAGGGTTTCCCGTACAAGCAGGTCCAGATGAAGAAGATCTTCGCTGCCTTTCTGAACTTGCTACGGATGACCGCTGACCGCCGCCACGGTTTGGCGGTGCCAGCGTTGCCGGTGTAACTGGAACGCGTAGGTAAGTACCGTCGGCGGAGGTAGCATTCCGCGTGTGCTGGCGAACAGTATGAGAATCACTATCGCGTTCATCACGTCGGCGTCGCTGATGACCGGGATCGACTGATCGATGCGACGCCCACGACGGAGGTTCGATGGGTTGATCTACGCACTGCTGACCGCAGCCACGTTCGGTCGGTTGTAGGTGCGGTAGCGACGCGTCGGCATGCCGCGAAGAGTCTTCTATACCAACGAGACCACGGGATATTATCGAACCGTCACTGCGGCAATGAATTGGCCGATGTTCAGAGTCAGATGAAGCTCGTTCGAACGACTGTTCGGAGTCGATCGACATAGCTGCGTTGATATTGTTGTCCGCGGCGTCAAACATCCGGTTGCGCACGGGGGTCCTGCTCGTCTCATAGGGTGCACTCCATGTATCCACTCTCGACGCCGGACCAATGTCCCGCGGACGCATCAGCCGAGCGGCTGTTCGAGCTCTCGCGTGACTTGCTATGCGTCGTGGATGTAGAAGGGATCTTTTGCCGGGTCAATCCTGCGTTCACGGAAACACTCGGCTGGGCCGCGAGCGAGTTGGTTGCACAGTCCTATCTCGCTTTCCTGCACCCAGCCGATAACGTCCGCTCGACGACGCTTAAAGGTCGCACCACGGGGATTGACTTGATTCCCGCCGAGTGTCGCTGGCGCTGCGCCGACGGATCGTACAGATGGCTGTCGTGGAGATCATCTTCGCCTGACGATGACGGATTGATCTACGCGGTCGCACGCGACGTCACGGAGACCAAGCGAGTCGAAGCAGAACTGTACGCGCTGCACAAGCACGCGGCGGTCGGCATCGCGATGTCCGACTGCGCGGGAAAATTTCTCAAGGTGAATCCTGCCTTCTGCGAGATGCTTGGTTATTCCGAAGCGGAGCTGCTGCGGATGACAGGCATCGAAGTCACGGCCGTCGATGATCGCGCGGCTCAGTCCGATTACATCGGTTGGCTTGCGAGCGGAACACTGCGATCAACCACAATCGAGAAACGGTACCTACGCAAGGATGGCTCGGTGATATGGGGAAGAGTGACGCTCTCGGCAATCCTGGACGAGACGACGCCGCAGAAAGCACTGATGGGCGTGGTGGAGGACATCACCGAGTCCAAGCGGACGGAAATCGCGCTACTCGACAGCGAACAGCGCTACCGCTCGCTATTTGAGAACCATCCGGAAGCGGTGTTCCTACTCGATCGCGCGGGCAGGTTTCTGAGCTCCAACCCGGCCTGTGCGGCACTGTGCGGATACGAGATGGGCGAGATGGTGGGGGAGCCATTTGATGCGCTCGTATCTCCTGACCAGATCGACAATGCTTACACGTACTTCAAACGCGCGCTCGAAGGCGCGGCGACGACCTATGAGATAACGCTCAGGCGGAGGAGCGGTGACAGCGTCGAGATAAGCGTAACCAATATTCCAATGCTGGTGTCCGGGGAGATTACTGGCGTGTTCGGCGTCGCTCGGGATCTTACAAGGCAGCGTGAGCTCGAGGCACAACTCCGGCAGTCGCAGAAGATGGAAGCAGTCGGTCAGCTGGCGGCCGGTGTCGCGCATGACTTCAACAACGTTCTCACCGTCATCCAGGGCTGCTCGGAATTTCTGAGAGGAAGTCTTCCTATCGGGGATGAGCGCCGGGATGACGTGGACATGATCCGCGATGCGGCATCGCGCGCTGCGACGCTTACACGCCAGCTTTTGGCATTCAGTCGCAAGCAGGTGCTTGAGCCATCGGTGATCGATCTCAACGGTTGCATCGAAGGTCTGCAGAGTATCATTGCGCGAATGTTGGGCGAGGATATTGTTCTCGCCATCCATCTCGCCAGCGACCTCGGCTTCATCTCGGCGGACGCCGGGCAGCTGGAGCAGGTGATAGTCAACATGACGGTCAACGCGCGCGACGCGATGCCGAATGGCGGCGAGTTGCGGCTCACCACCAGCAACTGCATGATCGACGAAGCGCACGCGCGCCAATTTCCAGACGCCACATCCGGCCCTCACATTCGGCTGTCGATCCTGGATACCGGATGCGGAATGGACGAGGTGACGCTATCGCGCATATTCGAACCATTTTTCACAACCAAATGCGCCGGCAAGGGAACCGGTCTCGGTCTCGCCACGGCGTACGGGATCATCCGGCAGTCGTCCGGGCACATCGCCGTCACATCCACGCCCGGCGTGGGAACGACTTTTGACATCTATCTTCCCATGTTGGACGGCGAGGCGAATCCACCGTCACGAGCTGCAAAGTCGCAACCGCAGCAGTACCAGGCGGGGCGTGGGCACGAGACCATTCTGCTCGTCGAAGACGACGCGAGCGTGCGCTCTCTTGCGTCGCAGATGCTTACACGCGACGGATATGGAGTGGTCGAAGCTACGAACGGTGCGGAAGCACTTGATACGATCCGTGCCTGGAACGGAAATGTTGACCTCGTCGTCACCGACGCCATGATGCCTGTCATGAACGGCGGCGAGCTGGCGGAGGCACTGGCGACGGAATATCCGCGCGTGAAGGTGCTGTTCATGTCACTTTACACCGGTGATGATATTGTGAAGCGCGGCGCGGATTCACGGCGTGCATTCATCCCCAAGCCATTTACGACGGCGGATCTCACCGAGAAAGTCCGCGAAGTCCTCGACGCACCTTGGAACGCGGAATGACATCAGCCATGGCCCCCCATTCGGTACCAGTAGGCTCGCGCATCCCGCCGCGGATGCCGAGGGTGCTCTGCGTCGATGATGATGATTTCGTACTGGCCGGCTTACGGCGCATGTTGCGCGCGAAGTTTGATGTGCACATCGCAAATGCACCACTGCTCGCGATCAAGATGGTCGCTGAGGCAAAAGAATCTCCATTCGCGGTAATCATCTGCGACCTTGCGATGCCAGGCGTGAATGGAATCGCGTTGCTCAAGCGCGTTCGAGACATGGCGCCGGATACAGTCCGCATTCTTCTTACCGGTCACGCCAACGTCGACGGTGCGATAAGCGCCGTGAACGACGGCGCGGTGTTCCGGTTTCTCACCAAACCGTGCGGGTTCGAGTCGCTCGTCAGCGCCGTGTCGGCCGGCGCGGAACAGCACCGCCTTACGATTTCGGAACGGGAGCTGTTGGAGCAGACACTACACGGTGCAGTCAAGGCGCTCACTGACGTGCTCACGCTTGTCAGCCCGTCCGCATTTGCGCGTGGCACGCGACTCAAGCGATATGTGGCACGCGTCGCTGGCGCGCTAGGCGCGGCCAATCAGTGGGAGATAGAGATCGCAGCGCTTCTCTCCCAACTGGGGACGGTATCGCTTCCGCTGGCTCTTGTCGAGAAGCTGCACTCCGGACGTCCGCTCGATGTTGAGGAGCAGAGGCTCGCGGACGGAATTCCCATCATGGCTGCATCGTTTATAGCCGAGATTCCGCGACTCGATGAAGTCCGTCAGATCCTGTTGTTTCAAAGCACTGCTTTCGACGGAACGGGTTCGCCGCACGCTGGCGTTCGGGGCGAGGCGATTCCGCTCGGTGCGAGGATCCTCAAGGTAGCAACCGATCTGGATGCGCTCGAGGCGAGCGGTATGGCGTCACACGTCGCGATTTGGACGTTGACGTCGCGCGAGGGTCCGTATGATCCGAAAGTTCTCACGGCGTTCAGCAGCTCCATCGGGAAGGACACGGGACCGGTATCAGTGCGTCACGTGCGACTGGGCGACGTTCGGGCAGGAATGGTGTTCGCAAAGGATGTCACGAGCTCCAACGGGCTCCTGCTAGCGGCTCGCGGTCAGGAAGTTGGTCGCGCACTCACCGAACGACTGCAGCATTCCTGGTCTGGATCGTTGTTGGATCAGGATGTCGTCGTGATCATGCCAGTCGGCGGCGTTTAATGTTGCGGTCGCGAATTGCGGTTTACAGCATGCGACCGCAATGACCTCTATTCAATCTCCATCCCGTCTCGATGCGCTGCGCGATACTGGACTCCTGGACTCACAGCCTGAGGAGGCTTTCGACAGGCTCACGCGACTCTGCGCTCTGACTCTGGGCGTACCAATCGCACTGGTCTCGCTGGTGGACGGTGACCGGGAATTCTTCAAGAGCTCTGTCGGCCTCGAAGGGACAGTTGCAGCGGAACGGTCTGTGCCGATTTTGCACTCATTCTGCCAGTACGTCGTGGAGTCTGGTGAGGCGCTGGTAGTTGAAGACGCGCTGCTCCACCCGCTGCTGCGTGACAACCACACTGCTCGCAATTACGGTATGCGTGCGTACGCCGGCGTTCCGCTCATCACGCCCGCCGGCCATTCGCTCGGTGCGTTCTGCGCGATTGATAAGGTTGCCCGCGCATGGAGCGCCACCGACATCAGCGTCCTGACGGATCTGGCAGCCGCAACCGTGACGGAGATCGTGCTCCGTGGTGAGATCGTCGAACGCACACGCATCGAGGAAGAGAGCACCCGCCTGGTTCGCGCGCTGGAGCTGGAACAGCGACGAATCATATCGCTGTTCGAGCAGGCCCCTGCGTTCATCGCCACTGTCTGTGGGCCGGACCATCGCTTTGAGATGGCCAACCGGGCGTACTACCAACTCGTGGGATTCCGTCACATTATCGGGAAGCCCATAGCCGAGGCCTTCCCCGAAATCGCAGCGCAAGGCTTTGTCGCAATGCTCGATACGGTGTTCGAGACGGGAGAGCCGTTCCACGCGGTCGGTGCGCGTGTCATTCTACAGAACGAACCCCATGCGGAGCCAGATGAACGGTTCATCGATTTCGTGTGCCAACCGCTCGACGACGTTGGCGGCGGTCCCGCTGGAATTATAATTCACGGCGTCGATGTCACTGAGCAGGTGCGTGCTGGCAACACGGTGAACGAGAGTGAGGAACGATACCGGCTGCTGTTCGACAGCAACCCGTTGCCAATGTGGGTTTACGAATCCGAGAATCTTCGTTTCGTCGCGGTGAACAACGCTGCGGTGTCGCATTACGGCTACAGCCGCGACGAGTTTCTCTCGATGGTGATCACGGATATCCATTCCGAACACGCCGCCGAATTTGCGCGCGCGCCCGCCATGGCCGCTGGCCCCGATGCAGCCCATGTACCGCGTCTTGCACATCAGTTGAAGGATGGGACGATCATCGACGTGGATATCACATCGCGTCCCATCAAGTTCGGTAACCGCCCCTGTCGGCTCGTCCTTGCGCACGACGTCACTGGTCGCTATCGTGCCGAAGCTGCACTGCGGGAGAGCGAAGCGGTCCTTCGGCTTGCGATCGACGTTGCTGACGTGGTGGTCTGGGAGCGCGATGTCCTTACCGGTTCCTTGCGCAGCCGATCCGTGCCATCCAACCCGGACATCGCTCAACTGTTGCTAGCGACGCGCGGAACGCACGCGGGCTTCCTCTCGATGGTTCATCCCGAGGATCGGGTCCGCGTGTCGAGCCTGAATGAAGACGCAGTGGAACGGTGCGGTGCATTTTCCATGGAGTTCCGCGTTGTGGCGGGTGACGGAACGGTGCGATGGCAGCAGACCATGGCGCGTGTTTTACCAAACGCGGAAGGTCGCGCGGAACGCATGATCGGTGTGAGCAGGGATGTCACCGAGCGCGTTGTACTCGAGGCTCAACTGAGGCAGGCGCAGAAAATGGAAGCCGTCGGCCAGCTCGCCGGCGGCGTTGCGCATGACTTCAACAATTTGCTCACTATTATCACCACCGGCGTAACCTTCGCGCGTGAGTCGCTGCCACCAGGTACACCCGCAATCGAAGAGCTCGCAATGGTGGACGAAGCAGCCGGACGGGCCGCGCGACTTACGCGCCAATTGCTGGCATTCAGTCGCAAGCAGGTGCTTCAGCCGGAGCTGGCGGACCTGAACCGGATCATTCGCGGCGTTGAGCCAATGATTCGTCGCCTGATTGCTGAAGACATCCAGATCCTTACGATCCTCGCGCCTACACCCGCTCGGGTCTTCGCCGACCCTGGCCAACTTGAGCAGGTGCTGGTGAACCTCGCGGTCAACGCGCGCGACGCGATGCCGCGTGGCGGGCGACTCGTAATCGAAACGTCCGTCGTTGTGCTAACAGCGGATGATGTGGTACGACGCGGGGCTGCCGGCGAGCCCGGTGCGTACGTCCGACTCAGCGTGCGCGATAACGGAATGGGAATGAATGAGGCTACGGTCGCCCACGCGTTTGAGCCGTTCTTTACGACCAAGGGGCCGGGGCGTGGCACCGGTCTTGGGCTCGCGACGGTGTATGGAATAGTCCAACAATCCGGCGGTCACATATGTGTGTCCAGCGCGCTCGATATTGGAACTACGTTCGAGATCGATCTTCCCCGTGTTGCGGGTGCTGAGACTCCTGAGGTCGTGGACCGCGTGACGCGGGATCTTTCTCGTGCATCGGCCACGATACTCCTGGTTGAGGACGAGGCTCCGGTGCGAGCGATCGCGCGCCGCATTCTGACGCGGCAGGGCTACACTGTAATCGACGCCTGCAATGGGCGCGACGCGCTACACCGCGCGGAGAGCCACGCAGGCGAGATCGATATGGTCGTCACCGACATGGTGATGCCGGAGATGAGCGGCCGCGCGTTCGCTGATGAATTCGTCGGACTGTATCCGGGCACTCCGGTGCTATTCGTGTCAGGGTATACGGACGACGAGCTGCTACGGCGCGGCCCACTGGCACCGCGCACGGCATTTCTGGAAAAGCCGTTCACGCCCGAACGGCTACTCGCGGCGGTGCGCGGCGTGCTCGCTGGCCGAGAAGTAAACGTCGCCGTATAGTTCGTTATTCCCCGCGTGCTAATCTATGAGTCGACGCTGGGTACGGCTGTTCCTGGGAAGCATGGCTACCGCGTCAATGATTCCTGCTCCACTGACTGGTCTGAAGAAGACAGCGCGGAGGCGCACGCTCATTATATTAGATAGCTAGCTATCTAATTCCTTGCCCACTCGAAATCATTCCGATTCGAAGCGCACCGAGCTCGAGGCATCCTTCATTGCCGCGCTCGGCCCGATGCGCCAGAAGCTCCGGCGGTCGTTCGACCGTGAGCTTACCGCGTTTGGTTTGTCTCGGGCCCTCGCGTCACCGCTTCTTCGCATCTGGCGGAGTGATGGCATCCACCAGTGCGAGCTCGCGGAACATCTGGACATCGAGGGGCCAAGCCTCGTCCGGCTGCTCGATCAGCTCGCCGGCCTCGATCTCGTGGTGCGTCGTCCCGATGCGGATGACCAGCGGGCCAAGACGCTCCATCTCACCGCCGCCGGCAAGGCCCTGGCGCGGCGCGTCATGCCCGTAGTCGAGCGTCATCGCGCACAACTGCTCGCCCAGGTGTCAAGCGGCGATATCGAAATCTGCTTGCGGCTCTTCGATCGCGTCATCGCCGCATGCGAGCCGGGTGCTACGCTCGTGACGAAGTGAATCGTCCGGACCTCGGTGTAATGCTCGCTCCCGACTGGTACGCGATTCGTAGCAACCATTCAGTCCAGTACGCTGCCCAATGGATCGGTACAATACGTACGAACGATCCGCGTTACCAACGTTTGTTTCTCATCAATTCCGTATGTCAATAACTCGTTTCTCGAGTGCTGCCGTGTTTTCTACTTGCCACACCCGCGAGCCAAGTGGCGCACGCCAACTCGTTGCGTCATCCCGTTGGTCTTCTCTGCTCGCTGGCGCTAGCGCAGCGATCATGGTGACCGCGTGCTCCAAACCAGCAACGCCACCCGCTCCGCCACCATCTGAAGTCTCGGTAATGACGGTCGCTACACGGACGGTCGAGGACAATCTCGAATTCACCGGCCAGGTTCGCGCGTTTCGAAGCGTGCAGGTGCGCGCGCAGGCCAATGGGGTCATTCTCGCGCGGCCGTTCGTCGAGGGTGCACAGGTGCACGTTGGCGACGTGTTGTATCGCATCGATCCCACGACGTCTGACGCGGAGTGGCGCAGCGCAAAGGCGCGACTCGCATCAGCGCAGGCGACTCTCGCTAACGCGGAGACGATGGCCGGCCGCCTTCGTGCGCTGTTGCCGGGGAACGCGGTCGCGAAGCAGGACGTGGACAATGCGGAGGCACAGGTCAAGTCCGCGCGCGCATCGGTCGACGACGCGCGCGGAAGTGTTGACGCAGCGCAGAAGAACCTGAGCGAGACGACAGTTCGCGCGCAGATCGCGGGGCGCGTCGAACGTACGTTGCTGGACGTGGGCGCTCGTGTTACGGGCCCAGCTGATCTTCTCACTACGATCGACGTGGCGGATCCGGTTTACGTGGTTTTCCGGCCGTCGACCGATCAACAGACCGCCTGGCGTAGCGATCCGGCATATGCTCGTGCTATCGCGCCAGGCGGATCTGCTCGCATCGAGGCAATACTGGCCGATGGAACTGCATTCCCGACAGAGGGCCGCATTGGGTACATCGACCCCGTTGTCGATCCGCAGACTGGAACCCAGGAATACCGCGCCCAGTTCGCAAACCCGCGCTACATCATGTTGCCGGGGCAGTTCGTGCACGTCACCGTCCATGGGCTGATGCGCAAGGATGCCGTCGTCATTCCACAACGTGCAGTACTTCAGCAGATGGGACGCCAGATGGTGTACGTAATTGGCGCCGACAACAAGGTCGCGACACGCGATGTGAAGGCAACGGCGTGGACCGGTAACGAATGGCTCATCTCGAGCGGCCTCGCTGCTGGCGATCGCGTGGTCGTGGATGGCGTTCAGAAGATCGGGCCCGGTGCGCCGGTGCATGCCACGCCGTTTGTGGACTCAACGCGATGAGCGTGCCGACGCACGATCCGGTTGTCCATCGGCAGGCTACAGAGACACCAAAATACTTCTTCGTTCAGCGACCGGTTCTGGCTGGTGTCATTTCGATCGTTATCGTGCTGCTAGGCACTTTCGCGATGCTGTCGCTGCCGGTGAATCGTTATCCGCAGATCACGCCGCCAGCGGTACAGGTGACGGCGATTTACCCGGGTGCGAGCGCTCAGGACGTCGCAACATCGGTGGCGGCTCCAATCGAGCAGCAGTTGTCGGGCCTGGATGGACTGCTGTATTACAAGTCGTCAAATTCGAGCGACGGGACAATGAACCTGGCGCTCACCTTCGATATTTCGCGCAACCAGGATCTTGCCGCGGTGGATGTGCAGAATGCAATCAACCTTGCGTTGCCGCAACTTCCGGCGTCGGTGCGCCAACTTGGTGTCACCATTACCAAGGCGAACTCTGACATTCTGCTCGTTGCGACGCTATCGTCCAAAGATCCGCGTTATGATGCCTCCTATCTGAGCAACTACGCGAAGCTGTATCTCGAAGATGAGATCAAGCGAGTGCCAGGTGTTGGATCTGCGCGCACGTTCGGCAGTCTCGATTTCGCGATGCTGCTCAGCCTGGACCCCGAAAAGATGGCGCAGCTCGGCATCACGGTTGACGACGTGTCGGCTGCAGTGCAGGCGCAAAACTCTACAAAACCAGCCGGCCGGCTCGGACGGGAGCCAGCGCCGGCAGGAACTCAGCTCACGCTTCCGGTGACCACCGAAGGCCGCCTCACAACTCCATCCGAATTCGCGAGCATCATCATTCGTGCGCGGCCAGATGGCTCCATCGTTCATCTACGCGACATCGCGAACGTGCACCTCGGCTCGCAGGGCTACGATGCGGCTGGCCGAGTGAATGGTGCGCCGACGGCGCTGATAGTGGTGTACGCACGTCCCGGTGCCAATAACCTCGACGTGAAGAACCGGGTCGCAGCGCGGCTCAAGGAGCTGGCCAAGTCGTTGCCACCAGGCGTCGAAGCCAGGATCCCCTTCGACACGACGCCGTTCATCACGGAATCCATTACCGAAGTCGTGAAGACACTGCTCGAGGCGATGCTTCTCGTCACGCTGGTCGTATTCGCCTTCCTGCAGAGCTGGCGCGCGACTCTCATTCCAATACTCGCGGTGCCGGTGAGCATCATCGGCACGTTCCTCGGCTTGCAGTTCCTCGGATTCACGATCAACACGCTCACCCTGTTCGCAATGGTACTTGCGATAGGAATCGTGGTGGACGACGCTATCGTCGTGATCGAGAACGTGGAACGAATCATGGCGGACGAGCACGTCTCCGCTCGAGTGGCGGCAAACAAGGCGATGCACCAGGTGAGCGGTGCGCTTATCGCGATCGTGCTCGTGTTATGCTCGGTGTTCATCCCAGTGGCGCTCGTTGGCGGCATAACCGGCACGATGTACAAGCAATTCGCGATCACCATCGTTATCTCGGTCGTACTGTCTGGTGTCGTTGCGCTGACGCTCACGCCGGCGCTCTGCGCGGTGCTACTCAAGAAGCCGCCAGAGGAGACTGACAATCGATTCTATAACGCGTTCAACCATGGCTTCGGCAAGCTCACGCATCGGTACGTCGGCGTAGCGGGTCGCATGATCGACCGGCCCAAGATTTGGCTCGGCGTGTTCGTCGGGCTGGTGGCTGTTCTCGTGATTCTGTGGCGCGTGGTGCCTGGCAGCTTCCTGCCGAGCGAGGACAAGGGATACTTCGCCATTTCCGTGCAACTTCCCGATGCCGCGTCGCTGCAACGTACGCAGGCAGTGATCAAGCAGGTCGAAGACATGGTGCGCAAAGAACCAGCCGTCCAGAATGTCGTAGTTCTGGCCGGCCTCGATATTCTCTCGCAGTCATCGCAGACAAACTCGGCCACGATGTTCGTAAGCTTGAAGCCATGGAGCGAACGTGGCAAATCTGATGGTGTTGATGCGATCCTTCAACGCGTGAACGGGAAGCTGTTCGGAATGAAGGACGCAATCGCCTTCGGCTTCAATCTTCCCGAGATCCCGGGACTTGGCACAACCGCCGGTCTCGAGGTGAACCTTCAGGAGCGTACCGGCACCGACTACGAAGCGTTCGCCAACTCAGTGCGCAACTTCGTCGTCGACCTCAAGGCGGTTCCGTCGTTGCAGAACCCAACCGTGAATATCCGCACCGAAGTGCCGCAGGTGTTCGTGCACGTCGATCAGGATGCGGCCGAGTCGCGTGGAGTGAATAGCGCGGCCATCTTCTCGACGCTGCAGACGATGCTCTCGAATCAGTACATCAATGACTTCAATCTGTACGGTCACAGCTGGCAGGTGATTGTGCAGGCCCAATCCCAGTTCAGGCAGCGGCCGGAAGACATTGGTCGCTTCTATGTACGGAGCACCAGCGGGGACATGGTTCCGCTGTCTGCGCTCACGACTACGGAGATCCGCGGTGCGCCTGGGGTCCTCACGCGATTCAATGGCTTCCCGTCAGCGATGATTACCGCGCCAGTTGCGCCCGGCCACAGCTCCGGCGAAGGAATCGCCGCTACCGAGAAATT
>PLEG01000099.1 GCA_003136975.1 Gemmatimonadota bacterium
ACTGGATGACGAACGGCATCTTGGTGAGATCGTATCCGTACTCAGCCATGTTGTCGTACAGGTTCTGCATCGACTCGAGGTTGGCTTCGGTGCGATCCAGCTGTGAGTCGGCGACGAACACGACGCCGTCCACGTTCTTCAGTATCAGCTTGCGGCTGGCATTGTAGTAGACCTGTCCCGGCACCGTGTACAGATGAAATCGCGTCTTGAAACCGCGAATTGTACCGAGGTCAACGGGAAGGAAATCGAAGAAAAGCGTCCGCTCCGTTTCGGTTGCGAGCGAGATGAGCTTGCCGCGAGTATCCGGCTTGACCTTGCCGTAGATGAACTCGAGATTGGTAGTCTTTCCGCCGAGCCCTGGACCGTAATAAACGATCTTGCAGTTGATCTCGCGGGACGCATAATTGATCATCGACATTGCGCGCTACCAGTTGAAGAGCTCGTCGATTTCCGCATCTGCGCCATGTAGCAGATTCGGGCGGGACGGGCCGTCCACGCGCTCACGCGAGAAGATCGCGTCAATTACCACAGTCAACTCCTGAACGGCCTGTTTCATTCGCAGTCGCACGAGTCCCAGGGTAGTACGGTTGTCGAATAGAACGACGAGGATGAGTCGGCGTGCCACATCCGCGAGGTAAATAGACTCCTTTTCGCCTTGATGGAACAGAGTGCTGAAGTCATTCTCTCCCACCAGCTTTGCGAGCTGATCGTTGGCACTGAAGTCAGCGGCGGTCAGAGTCGCGAAAGCGGTCGGGTCGAAAGTCGGCTGCTCACCGACGGTCGCCACGAGCTGCCCGGACCGATCCACCAGGAGCGCGGAGCGCGCGTTGGTGTCGGCCAGGAATCGTTGAAGCGAGTGCGTTATTGCAACCGAATCGTCCTCTGTGAACGACCAGGTGCCCGATCCGCCGCCCTTCGCGCTTCCACCTGCCATCATTCTATCTCCATCTAGGCCAACGCCTTTTCGACATGCTTGAGAAGCCTCACTGCCCGTCCCCGAAGCATCGGCCGGGACTCCCAGGCTATGTACTCGCGCAGGAGATGGGCGGTGGCGACGGTAGGCAACCCGGACAGGTGTCCGAGCGCCGCGAGCCGCCTTAACGGATGACGACTGAACAGCTCTCTTCGGTACGCGTGCTGGGCACCGCTCCAGGTCGCAAGGCCAGCGACCATTCCGCCGACCAGACCGGCCAGGAACCACTCTCGCTTCTTACTCATCGTACACTCATTGCATGACTCTCCGTGCCGACAGAGCCTGGGCGATAGTCACCCCGTCGGCATATTCCAGATCTCCGCCCACGGGCAGGCCGCGGGCGATACGTGACACGGTTAGCGGGTAGTTCGCGAGCCGACGCTGAAGATACAACGCCGTCGCCTCGCCCTCGATACTTGGATTGGTCGCGATGATCAGCTCTCTCACGCCGCCGGCCGCGATGCGGGCCTCCAGATCCCCGACCGCGAGATCCTCTGGCCCAATCCCGTCCAGCGGCGAAAGGCGGCCGCCGAGGACATGGTAGGTGCCGCGGAACTCGCCAGCGCGCTCGATAGCGCCGATGTCGGACGCTTCCTCCACGGCACAGACGAGCGCCGGATCGCGGCGATTGTCGGTGCAGATGGAGCACAATTCATTCTCGGTGAGATTATGGCAGCGTGCGCACGGATGCACACGCTCCGATATCGTGACGAGCGCGTCTGCGAGCCGGCGTGTCTGCCCCGTCGGCTGCTTGAGCAGGTAATAAGTGAGCCGCATGGCCGTCTTCCGGCCTATACCGGGCAACTTCGATAGCTCGGTTGCCAGGTCCTCTATCGCCGACAC
Source organism: Gemmatimonadota bacterium (assembly GCA_003136975.1). Lineage (GTDB taxonomy): Bacteria > Gemmatimonadota > Gemmatimonadetes > Gemmatimonadales > Gemmatimonadaceae > Fen-1247. Next base: position 1,817 of record PLEG01000099.1, read on the forward strand.
TCAGAACGGGAGCTTGAACGGGAGGTCCATTCCGCCAGTGAGCTTCCCCATTTCGTTTTTGGCCAGGTCAGCAGCCTTTTTCTGCGCTTCACGGACCGCGACCATTACCAGATCTTCCAGCATTTCGACGTCAGCTGGATTCACGACACTTGGATCGATCTTGACGGCGGTGACCTGCCCTTTTCCGTCCGCCGTGACCGATACCATTCCACCACCCGAAGTCGCGGACACGGTCTGCTTCTCCAGCTCTTCCTGGATCTCCTGCAAGCGGCTTTGCATCTGCTGCGCTTGCTGCATCAACTTCATGAAGTCAGCCATAACGGAATCTACAGAGTTAGTCGAGCAATTCGAGGTCGAGCGCATCGATAGCAGCGCCCAGTACAGGATCTTTCGCGCGCAACATTTCTGCCCGTTCAGCTCTGCGCTGATCGTCGCTGAGGCGGAGTGGCGGCTCGCCCTGCGACGACGCCACCATCGCGGAGCGCATTGCGGACAGTCGCGCGCCCGGACTGGCCGGACTGGCCGACGTTACCGGATTTGCCACCCGGCGCGGAGCCGGCACCGCACCTTCGCGCGGTGGGCGCGGTTCAGATCGGCTCACGGAGCGCGACGACGTAGCGGGCACTGGCGCTGGTGCGGATTGCACGGTTGGAGCAACGGCAGTGTGATCGGGCGCAGCGATGGCCGCACGCCAATCTGGCACCGCCGGACTCGATGATGTAGCGCCGCCGCCCGGTCCAAGACCACGCAGCACTTCTTCCAGCGAGAGCGTGCGATCGAGCAGCGCGAAACGCACAAGCAGTAGCTCGATCAGCAATTGCTGTTGGCCGCTCTTGCGAAAGCGCGGCTCGAGCTCGCTCAGCACGTTTAGCATGCGCAGCACGTCACCAGCGGTGAGGTGAACAGCATTTGCGCGCAATCGCTCCGTGGCGGCGGCTGACACATCTGACACGACGCCTCCAAGCAGCACGGCTAGCTGAGCGCGCAGGACGTCAGCGAATCCAGCAAGAAAGCTGCTGAAATCGACCCCTTCATCGGCCAATCGTCTGACACCGGCAAAGACATCACCTGCACGTCGGTCGACGATGATCGCGAGGATGTCGAGGTATTCATCTTCGGGAACGAGGCCGAGCGCAGTGCGAACTGCCTCCGCGGTAACACGGCCTTCACCGAGGGAGATTACCTGGTCCGTCAGTGACAGGGCGTCGCGCATGGAGCCGTCGGCTGCACGCGCGATCATCGTGAGCGCGTCGGGCTCGCACGTAATCTTCTCCTCGCCCAGAATGTATTCAAGCCGCGCAATGATATCGGCGTTGCCGATGCGCTTGAGGTCGAAGCGCTGCAGCCGGCTCAGAACGGGGGCGGCAGTCTGCGCGATTTTCTGCGGCTCGGTTGTAGCGAATACGAACACCACGCGCGGCGGTGGCTCTTCGAGAACCTTGAGCAGTGCGTTCCATGCCTCGCGCGTGAGCATGTGCGCTTCGTCGACTATGTACACCTTGTACCGATCGTCGCCCGATGGCGCGTACATCGCGCGCTCGCGCAGATCACGCGCATCGTCGACACCACGATTGGATGCCGCGTCGATCTCAACGACGTCAAGGCTGGACGATCCGCTCCAGATGCGCTGGCAGCTGGTGCATACGCCACACGGCTCGCCGTCTGTGCCCTTGTTCTCGCAATTGAGCGCCATCGCAAGCACGCGAGCGAGCGTCGTCTTGCCGGTCCCGCGCGGACCGCAGAACAGGTAGCCGTGCGCAACTCGGTCTCGAGCGATCGCGCCACGCAGCGTGTTCGACACGTGGCCTTGCACGGCCACCTCGGCGAACGAGCGCGGACGGTATTTCCTGGCTAGGGCGAGGGCCATGCGTCGGGTATGCGGGCGACATCCCGCCCTTCGGAAGGTCCAGGCGCAAGGCGTGGATGAAGGGGGGTTCCAGGGGATCGGGGCAACGCAAGACACCGCATGCCGCTGCTACCTTCGGGGTCCTGACGGGATTAGTGGGCTCGCGCCCCCCGGATATCCCTGGAATCCTGAAATATAACCGGCGGTGGCGCTGACAACCCAGGAGAGCCCGACGCCGAAATAGATGGGCGCCGGACGTCCCAGTGAGAGCTAGCTAAGGTTTCTTGATCGTCACGGTCGGGACCTTGATCGTGGCTGAATCCTTCTTCACCTCGAGCTTGGGAACAGCGACCGTGGTGGTGTCAACGCCGGTCTTAATAACCGGGGTGTGAACGGTATCAGTTACGGTGCCCAGGACCGGCTTCTGCACCTCGTACGTCCCTTCTCCGGTCTTCTTGCAAGCGGTCGCCGATAAGGTCAGAGCAGCTGCGGCAAATAGCATTCTTTTCATGTGAAGCCTCCGTGGCTTGATGGGGTTCTGTTCGAGCCTGTCGAGGGACTGCGGCAAGAACAGCGCCAATGTGCGGTATCGATCATTGTGCGTCTATCGGGGTCCTGTTTCATGTACGTTTGCAGGTACCAGGCCAAGCACGCGGGATACGAGTGGCGGCGCGCAAATACGTCAGTCCTCGAACGCCTCGTGTTGCCGTTTGCGCACATACCGCAGTTCGTAAACCTGAGCCACCTCACCGCCAAGTATGAAGACCATGGACGCGTAGTAGACCCATAGCACGACGATTACCAGAGCCGCAATCGTTCCGCTGTACAGCGAGCCTGGCTTGAATGACGTGACGTAGTACGCGAACGCGGACTTCGCGATCTCGAACATCACGCCCGTGAAAGTGCACGCGACGAATGCGGTTTGCCAACGCATCTTCTTGTACGGCAGATACTTGTAGAGGCCGAAAAAAAGCGCCGCGATGAAGACGAACGCGAGAATGCGGCCAAGCGTGTATTCCACGCTTCCCATAACATCCTTGCGAAGCCCGACGGCCGCGAGCACGGCCACTCCCCGCGACGAAGCGATCGCGAGATATGCCGACAGCGCCGTGTACGCGACGAACAACAACGACGACACGATGGTGACTTTGACGTCGTAGATCTTTCCGTCAATAATCCCGCGGTCGATCTCGATGTCGAATATCGCGTTGAGGATGGACCGCATCGAGCCGAACAACCTGGTGGAGAACCAGATGAAACCAATGGATGCGTAAACGCCGACGGTGCCGCGCGCGGCGATGATGCTTGCCACCACGCGCGTTACCGGCTCGCTTGTGCTCGGTGGCAAAAAGCGATTAACGAGATCAACCACTTCGTCCGTTGCCGCCTGCGTCGATTGATTGAGCAGGTATGACAACGCCGTGGCGAACAGCAGCAGAAACGGAATTATCGCGATCAGTATGTTGAACGCAATACCGCCCGCGAGAAAGAAGATGTTATCTTCGCCGCTGTTGTCCCATACGCGGCGCAGGTAATCTGCGAAGCCGACCCCTACGCGCTTGTACCACGGGCGCTTGTGGCCCATGCGGCTCCGCTCTACAGTGAGTTTGCTTCGCGCCGCGCCGCTTTATTCTCGGCTATCTTGCGCTCGAGCTCGGAACGTGCTTCTACGGCAGCGAATCGTCCCGCATCCATCGCATCCAGAACGTGATCCTGGCCGCGTCGCACAGCGTCGCGAGCCGCGCCAACACGCTCCGCCACGCGGTCTCGCACATCGTTCACCTGCGACGTCACGTTGTCGGCGACGTCGGTCGCCGCCGCACGCATCCGGTCGCCAGTACGGCGGGCGCGGTGGCCGATCATGCGTCGCGTGTCAGCACCGCTTCGCGGCGCCAGCAACAACGCAATGCCGGCGCCGATCGCGACGCCAAGAAGCAGCGTTCCAATCCCGGGCTCCTCGCGCTCGATAAC
>PLEG01000283.1 GCA_003136975.1 Gemmatimonadota bacterium
GCTGGGCGCGTGGGGCGAGGGTGAAGTGAAGAGCTTCGTTAACGAAGCGATTCACGAGGCGCTCAAGCTCGAGACTGCGCTCGCGCGCATTCGCACCGAGCCGCGTGTCGCGGTCATGCACTACTCGCCTGTGCGAGCGACGGTGATGGGTGAATCACCCGAGATATTTCCATTCCTCGGCTGTGGCCGGCTGGAAGAGCCGATGTCGCGCTACCCGGTCGCAGCGGTGTTGCATGGCCACGCGCATAACGGCACACCCGAGGGAGTCACGGCGGCTGGTGTTCCAGTTTACAATGTTGCGATGCCGCTGCTATTGAAGCTCGATCCTGATTCGCTCCCGGTTCGGTTCATCGAAATCGCGGTGCACACGGACGACACATCAGCGCGAACGTACATCGGGCCCGATCGCCGCTCATCCACGATTGCTCAACATTCCGCGGGAAGCGCCTGACCTATTCCTGTATGCTCGGCTCGAAGCGTCGGAGCGCGCGAAGAGTCACGTACGTAATTATCGCAACGATTACGGCTATCTCGAATTGACCGTATCCTGCTGCTGCGCCAATTGCGCTGGTGGTCCAGATGCCGGCGGCAGTAGCGGTGCCGCGCACGCGCTGCTCGTCCTTGATGATTGCACCGCCGCCGATGAAACCAACTGCTGTCACGAGGCCGGCGAGCATGCGCGAGCCCGCATCGGAGGCTGGTCCAAACACAGCGATGATCAGCAGCACATACGCGCAGGATGCAACGGCAACCAGCGGAAAGGTTCGCAATCCCGCACTGTGCGCATCGCGCGCTCGCTCAGCACCGATCACAATCGTCAGCGCGAATGCAATGCCGATCCTAATGCTCAATGCGAGCAGATATGTAAAGCTGAAGCTGAGTTCGCCGAACGGGATCGGCGTGTGGGTTGCAGGTTGGAGTACGATCATGCCGCGAATATATGCCTACCGATGCGTCCCGGTCACTTGGTCCAGACGACAATGCTGCCGCAGTAACCCTTGACGGGTGATGGAAGGAATTTATCGGTTGCCATGAGCAGGCTGGTGTAAACCTCGACCGCCTTGATGTCGGTGCCAGTGACGAAATCGTCGCCGTCGCCGGCTGGGTGCCCGTCCAGGTACAGTTGCAGGCGGCAGTGCTGGGCGGACGAGACATAGCGCAGCGACGGCGTATGCGGCCTGCCGACTATCGATACCCCGGGTACGCTGTACATGAGATCGCTCACGTACGTCGGCCTGCGCCTTGCGACTTCGTCGGGCGGAATGAAATAGCCAGGAAGGTGCGCCTTTCGGTCGAAGAATCCGGTTGCCTCAAAGCGAGCGGCCCGGTAACTGTCGTCGTCATTATCCGTGCGCGCCGCCACTTCCACATCCGCGAGCGACGCGGCTACGGGGACGAGGTTCACAACGACTGGCTTGATCACGCCTGGTTTGAGCGTGAGCTCAAAATCCACTGGTACGTAGCCGAGCCGTCGCACGGCGAACCGAGTCCTTCCGGCTGGGATATCGATGAGCTCGAAGGACCCCGAATCGGTGGTGGTGATCACCTGTTGAGCCTCGCCCCACACCACTCTCGCATACGGAATCGCCCTGTCGGCGGAATCTCGGACGTGGCCGCGCACGGATGCAGTTCGCTGCACGGGCTGAGCAGCAGGATCGCGTACTGGTGGCGCGAAAGCGGTTTGCTGGCCCGCAACCGGTGCAGCGAGTCCGAGCGCGCATGCGCATCCCACGAGCAGCGTCACGCGTTGCCCCTGCTGGACGACGAACCTCATTGCGCGCACGGCTTCCATGGTCATGACGATTCCGCGGCGGGAATAGCTGGGTGCTTCGGTGCCTTTAGTACCGGTCGTCTCCACGATAGGTATCGGGTCACCACCGCGCCAGTACCAATTGCAACCTGTCGGCCGAGCCGGATGTTTGAGATGGAATACCAAGTCGCGAGTTTTCAGGTCGCCGGTGGGCGGAGCCGCCGTGGCCGCGGTAGCCTGACGCTATCGCAGCAGTGAGTAAACGGCGATTACCGCTGAGTTGTAGGCGCGAGCGTAATCGGCCGGGAGACGCTCGATGCTCTGCATGATTTCGCGCTTGAGGTCGCGAACGACGACACGTGCGGCGGAGACCTCGTCGCGCATATCATCAGGAGCAATGTGGTTGAGCCCGTGCATGGCATTCCAGAGGTGGCGCACCAGCTCGTTAACCTCATCCACGCACGCCGTGATCGCGGCTCCGCCGGGGTCCGGGAGTTGTGGAAGATCGGAATCAAGGCCGCCCGTATCCTTCATGGGAACAGACGTTACCGGCGTGCGGCTCCGGAGGCAAGGATGAGATTGGGGGCGCATGACACGGCCGGAGGGCCAGTATGAGCGGGGTGGGGATCGAACCCACGACCTGAAGCTTAAAAGGCTCCTGCTCTAACCAACTGAGCTACCCGCCCGGCAAACTGCTTACGGGAGTCAATTTAAACGAATTGGAGCTATGGCGTGTTTCCCAAGTTGCGCGTGGCGTCACCTGCTCGAATGGTTCGGGTACGCACCGATGTCCGTACGGTGCACGTCAAGTTCTGGTGCGGTGGTGGAGGTAAACAAAGCCGTTGCCGAAACGCCGTTCGTCCAGCGGCTCGAGCTTCACGCGGACATCGTTGGGAAGGGACTGGTTGCCGCCTCCCACTACGATGGGCACGACGAACAGATGGAGGTCGTCGACCAATCCGGCCTTGATCGCCTGGGCGGCGAGCTGGGGTCCGCCCATGCTGATGCTGCTCCCTTTTGGCATACCGGGAGCCATACAGATTGTTCTCGCAAGCAATCCAAGGACGTGTCTCCCAGGGTCATAGCCAGGCGACGCACCCTCAACGTTGGACTGCGCCCGCTCGGCCCGCAAAGATCGACTTGGGGATCATGACGTGCACACCTACGTTGCCGTCAACGAGCTGGGTAACGTCCACATCGCAGGCCACGCTCGTCAGCATGTACGCGTCGTCCTTGCTGAGTCCGCGGCTCATGAGAAATTCGATTGCCTGGCGGACAGCGGTCTTCGTTGCCTGAACCAGATCCTTGTCGGTGCCCATCGCAATCCAGTGCGTCGGTGTCTCGCCGCGCGGCCATGTGAGGTGCATGTCCTTGCGCACGACGACCTGGAACGTGCCAACGAGCGAAGTCTCCAGCGCGGTTATGTCCACCTCCCCATTACCCTGCCCCGCGTGTCCGTCGCCAATTTCGAGAAGTGCGCCGGCGGTGTGCACCGGGATGTACAATGTCGTTCCCGCGACCAGCTCCTTGTTGTCGAGATTTCCGGCGTGGATGCCCGGGGGCGCGCTGTTGAGACGGCCCATCGACGCGGGCGGCGCAACGCCGATGCTCCCAAAGAACGGACGAAGCGGAATCTCAATACCGTCGGCGAAGTGCGCGAGCATGGTGCGTTTGTCGAGCGGGATGATCCGCATTTTCGAATACCCGAAGTCCTCGGGCAGGAAGCCACCTTTTCCACCGAACGCGTTGTACGCATACGGAATGGCGAGATCGATCTTCCTGATGTGAATTTCGAGCACGTCGCCGGAGTCGGCGCCGTTGACGTAGATAGGCCCCGTGAGAATGTGCCCGCCGGGTCCCTTGTCGGTGACCGAGTCGTAGATATTCCGCAGCGACTGCTCCACGTCGGCTGGTGCGACGCCTGCCCCTTCCAGGCGTTTGGGACTGGAAGTGAGCAACGTACCAACTACAATCACGTCACCGGAATTGATGTGTAGCACCGGCTTCGCCGCGGCGTCGTAGAAGCCCCACGCGACGGTGGTCGGCGACGGCATGAGCGTGTGCGTAACCGCAGCTGTGGTTTGCGCGGCAACGCCCGATGCGACGGACGTCGTCGCAGCAAGGAGCAGTACGACACTTCGCGAGGAGATGCGTCTGAACATGTCTATTCCGGTTTGGCGGTGCGCGGCGCCGACGGGAGCCCGCGTGCTCCCTTGACTCGGGACCTGGCGCTACGTGCCAGATCTCGAATCCTTCCGGGCAGCTCATCAAAATACGTGTAGAACACCGGCGTAACATACAACGTCACCAACTGCGAGAACGCCAGCCCGCCCACCACCGCGACGCCCAGCGGTCGGCGAGATGCTGCGCCGGCACCCGTGCCAAGCGCGATTGGAAGAGTTGCCATGAGCGCGGCCATGGACGTCATCATGATCGGACGAAAACGGACACTCGCAGCTTCGACAATTGCATCGGCGGCCGATTTGTGTTCCTTGCGCTCGGCTTCGATTGCAAAATCGATCATCATGATCGCGTTTTTCTTGACGATTCCAACGAGCAGGATCAGTCCAACAAAGCCATACACGTCAAGCTCCATGTGAAACACGTACAGCGACAGAAGTGCGCCGAATGCAGCGAACGGAAGTCCAGTCAGAATTGTCAGCGGATGAACGAAGCTCTCGTACAGGATACCGAGCACCATGTAGATCACGAAAATCGCGAGAATGAGAAGGCCGACGAGGCCTTGCTGGCTCTGCTGGAACGCCTGCGCTGTTCCGGAAAAACTCGTAGTCACGCCGGTTGGGAGTGTTGTCGCAGCGGCGGACTCGATGGCCGTCGTCGCCTCACCCAACGAAGCACCGGGACGCGTGTCGAACGAGATCGTGACTGACGGCAACTGACCGGAGTGATTGATCGCGAGCGGGCCCACACTCTGGGTAAGTGTCGCGACGGCGCTGAGCGGCACGAGCCCTCCCGTCGAGGACTGAACGTACAGCATGCGGAGCGCGGGGATATCCTGCTGAAATTGCGGCAGCAGCTCCATGATCACGAAGTATTCGTTGTTGGGCGTGTAGATGGTGGACACCTGGCGCGAACCATATGCATCGTACAGCGCTGTCTCGATCTGCTGAGCTGTAACGCCGAGCGCGGCTGCATGATCGCGATCGATTGTGACGTTCACCTGGGGGTTCGCGATCTGAAGATCACTCGTCACATCCTGAAGCTGCGGAAGACCGCGCATGCGCGTCTCCATTTTCTGTGCAGCTGCATCCAGCGCCGCAATGTCGGGGCCCTGCATGCTGTACTGATAGAGACTTTTTGCCGATCGAGCACCGATCTGGATCGCGGGTGGCACCTGCATGAAGACATTCATGCCCGGCACGCCGGTAAGCTTGGGCCGAAGCTCGTTGACGATCGCATCGGCGCTCAAGCGCTGTCCGAACGGCTTGAGGCCGAGGAGAATACGTCCCTGGTTTCCGCTGCCGCCTCCCGAGCCCACGGACGACATGAATCCGGAGACATTCGTGTCCCTGGCAACGATCGCGGCGATCTGCTGTTGGTGCGTCACCATGTCCGCGTATGACGTTCCCTGCGCAGCCTCGGTCGTCGCGGAAATCTGGCCCGTGTCCTGGGTAGGAATGAAGCCAGTCGGGACGAGCTTGAACAACACACCGGTCGCGACGAGTACTACGAGAGAAAACATCAACGTGCCGAATCGGTGCAACATGACCCACGCGAGGCTGCGCGTGTATCCGTTGGCGACTCGCTCGTACGCACGCTCCGTTGCGTTGAACATGCGCCCGTGCTCGTGTGAGGGCGGCTTCAGAAAGCGGCTGGACAACATCGGAGTGAGCGTGAGCGACACAAATCCCGATACGAGGATCGCCGCGCCGATCGTAACCGCGAATTCGTGGAAGAGCCGTCCCACGATTCCGCCCATGAACAGTAGAGGAATGAATACCGCTGTGAGCGACAGCGTCATCGACATGATCGTGAAGCCGATCTCGGATGATCCGTCGAATGCCGCCTGCATCGGTGTCTTTCCCATCTCCATGTGGCGCACGATGTT
>PLEG01000058.1 GCA_003136975.1 Gemmatimonadota bacterium
CCGTGTAGATGACCTCCATCCCAGCGTCGCGCAGCGCGGCCGCAACTACTTTCGCGCCGCGGTCATGACCATCCAGTCCCGGTTTGGCGACTAGCACTCGGATAGGGCGCATCTAGCTTGATTGCAAGGGTTAGAAGAACACAGGCTCACGATACGCGCCGAACACCTCTTCCATCGCGGCGCGAATCTCGTACAACGTGCAGTATGCACGAGCGCAATCCAGTATGAACGGCATCAGATTCGCATTCGTACGCGAAGCCTCGCGCAGCGCGGTGAGCCGCGATTGCACCAGAGCGTCGTCGCGCGACGCGCGCATCACAGCCATGCGCGCGCGCTGATCGCGCTCAGCCTCCGCACTGACCTTGAGCAGCGGGATCGTCAGCTCTCCTTCCTCGGTGACAAACTCGTTCACCCCAACGATCGTGCGACGATGTTGCTCAATCTCCCACTGCTGACGCGACGACGACTCCGAGATCTGGCGCTGCAGCCAACCGGTCTCGAGCCCGCGCACGACGCCGCCAACCTCGGCAATCTTCTCGAATAGAGCTTCAGCTTCGGCTTCGAGCTTGTCCNNCCATCGAGTTCGTGTGCAGCGATTGAGTACCACCGAGCACCGCGGCCATCGCCTGGTACGCGACGCGCACCACGTTGTTCATCGGCTGCTGAGCGGTGAGTGTCACGCCAGCAGTCTGTGAATGGAATCGCATGATGAGCGAACGCGGATCTTTCGCACCAAAGCGCACTTTCAAATGCCGAGCCCATATCCGGCGCGCGGCCCGTAACTTGGCGATCTCTTCAAAGAAATCGTTGTGGATGTCCCAGAAGAACGACAGGCGCGGTGCAAAGTCATCCACGTCGAGTCCGCGCTCGAGTCCGCGCTCGACGTACGTGAAGCCATCGGCCAGAGTGAAGGCCAGCTCCTGCGCAGCGGTCGCGCCGGCCTCGCGAATGTGGTAGCCCGATATCGAGATCGTATTCCACAGCGGGATGTGTTCCGCGGACCACTCGAAATTGTCGACGATCAGACGCAGCGCGGGTTCGATCGGATACACCCACGCGTGTTGCGCCATGTATTCCTTCAGAATGTCATTCTGAATCGTCCCGCGAAGTTGGGTCGTGTCAACGCCCTGCTTCTCGGCTGCCGCAACGTAAAAGGCGAACAGGATCACGGCGGGGCCGTTGATCGTCATCGAGGTCGAGACCTTGTCGAGCGGAATGCCTTCGAACAGGGTCTCCATGTCGGCGAGACTCGAGATGGCGACGCCGCACTTGCCAACTTCGCCCTCGGAGCGCGGATGGTCGGAATCGTATCCCATCAACGTGGGGAAATCGAATGCGACCGACAGTCCCGTCTGACCGTGTGAAAGCAGATACTTGTAGCGCGCGTTGGTCTCGGGGGCGGTCCCGAATCCCGCGAACTGTCGCATCGTCCAGAGTTTGCCGCGATAACCGGTGGGATGGATTCCACGAGTGAACGGATAGTCGCCCGGCAATTCCATGGCTGTGCCGTCGCCGGCCACGTCGAGTGCCGTGTACAACGGCTCAACCGCATCGCCAGAGTTTGCGAACAGCGCGTTACGTTTTTTCGCAGCGTCGAATCGCGCGCGCCAATGCGCGACTTCCTCGCGCAGCCGATCGAGCTCCAACATCTCCGCCGTTGTCATGCCCCGACTCCAGTCAACAATGGACCGCTCCGCCTCAGCAACTCGTCGGCTACGCTGAACGGCGTTGCTTCTCCCGATTCCAGCCGGTCGAGCTGACCCTCCAGCCACGCAACCGTTCCCGAATCACCCCAGAGGCGAGAGCGAACACGTTCAGACACCACTTCGGTCACCTGGTTTCTGAGCCGGCTGCGCCGGCGCCCCTTGAGACCGCCGGATTCTTCAAGATAACGAAAGTGACGGTCGACGGCCGCCAGGAGAAGATCGATACCCTCGCCCCTGGACGCGATGGTGCCAAGCACGGGCGGAGTCCACTGCGCCGGATCGGCATTCTTCGCGGCCTCGCGTGCAACTCGAATGGGGTTGAACGTCTTGAGCGAGACTCCATGATGTGCCGGAATGTTCGCAGACGTGGAGCCGCGCCGTAGGCCGAGCATCAGCTCGATATCGTTGCGCAATCTGTCGGCGCCAGGCCGGTCGCCCTTGTTGACGACAAAGATGTCCGCAATCTCCATGACTCCGGCTTTGAGCGTCTGGATCGAATCGCCTGATTCAGGAACCAGCACGACGACCGTCGTGTCGGCAGTCCGCGCTACATCGAGCTCAGTCTGCCCCACGCCAACTGTTTCAATGATGATCCGATCGAATCCGAACGCGTCGAGTACGTCTGCGACCTCCGCGGTGCGCGCAGAGAGTCCGCCCAGCGATCCGCGCGTCGCCATGGAGCGGATATACACGCCAGGATCCAGGGCGACCGATTCCATGCGCACCCGGTCGCCGAGCAATGCGCCACCAGTGAACGGCGAGGTAGGGTCCACGGCAATCACGCCCACGCGACACCCGTCGCGTCGCAGTGACTGCACAATCAGATTGGTGACGGTGCTCTTGCCAGCGCCCGGCGGCCCGGTGATCCCGAGACGTCGCGCCCTGCCTATGTTCGGATGCAGCCGCGTCATCAGCTGATCGTAGCCCGCACGATGATTTTCGACGATGCTTACCGCGCGAGCGAGTGCCGCGGACTTACCGGCTTCGAAGTCGGCGATCAACGCATCAAGCGATTGCGGCAACTATCCTCTCCTGACGACGCCACATGTCGCCATGCATGCGACCAGCGCCCTCGTCGTGGGTGTAGCCGAGCACGTGCAGCGTTCCATGAACGATGAGACGCACGAGCTCGGTACGAACACCGGTTCCGTGCTCGCGAGCGTTGTCTCGCGCAACGTCCGGAGCGATGTAGATGTCGCCCACGATCGTGCGTACACCCGATTCTGCAGGCGTACCGCCAAGCTCGAACGTTATGACATCGGTAGCACCCGGGTGCCCAAGAAACTCTCTGTTCATCCGCGCCATCCGCGAGTTGCGGACGAACGCAACCGAGATCAGCGCCTCGCTGACGTGCTCGCGGCGGCACACAGCACGTACGATGTCCCGCACTCGCTGTTCCGACAATGCGATGCGCATGTCATCGCGTGAGACATCGACAGCGATGCTCACGCGCTTGCGCGCGAGTCAGGCTTCGGCGCAATGGCCAGTGGCCGCACCGGTGCTGGATACTCGATACGGCCGTGATACATGCCTGTGAGAATTCGGACGAACTGCTCGCGAACTACGCTGAGCTGCCGAAGGGTTATGGGCGCGTCCGCAAGTTGCCCGTCGCCGATCCGCTGCGCGATGGTTGCCTCGACCGTGGCGCGAATCGCCGGCGGTGTTGGATCGGCGAGCGATCTCACGGTCGCTTCGGCGGCGTCGGCAAGCATGCATATCGCCGTCTCTGCACTCTGCGGGATTGGCCCCGGATACGCATACTCTGTCGCGTTCACGGAATCATCGCGCTCGCGAGCCTTTGCGAGAAAGTACGAGATCGGTAGCGTTCCATGATGCTCAGCTATGAACGCGCGGATCGGCCGCGGCACACCGTTCTCCTTGGCGAGCTCGATGCCGTCGCGCACATGGGAGCGAATGATCGATGCGCTCGTTGATGGCTTGAGCTTGTCGTGCGGGTTGCGGCCGCGCGGCTGGTTCTCGACAAAATGCTGCGGCTTGCGAAGCTTTCCGATATCGTGGTAATAGGCGCCAACTCGTCCGAGCAGGCCATCCGCGCCAATTGCGTTGCACGCAGCTTCGGTGAGGTTGGCCATCGCGATAGTATGCGCGTATGTGCCCGGCGCTTCGAGACTCAGCCGCCGAAGCAGCGGCTTGTTGAGATCCGCCCATCCAAGCCAGCGGAGATGGTCCGGGATCCGGCGCCAGCGCTCGGCGCGATACACCAGCAGCGACCCGAACGCAACGAAGAAGGCGGTAACCAGCTCGCCAGTGCGGCCCGGCACCAGCACGGCGACCGCAATGGCAATCGCAAACGTGACACGGGGGTCGAGCACGATGCGCGCCATTACCGCAGCAATCTCGAGCGCGATGTCGAGTCGCGGAACGAACGACGTCTTGGCCGCCGCCGCGTTTTCGCGTTTCGCGCGGTCCGGTGGCTCAGCCTCCTCCGCAGCATCACGCTCCGATAATCTCCGCCACAGGTTCATCGCGTCATCCCGTGGTGTCTTCGGCGTAAGCCTTGATGATATCACGCACCAATCTGTGCCGCACCACGTCCGCATCAGTGAAGTAGAAGAATGCGATGCCTTCGATTGCGGCCAGCACGCGTTCGACCTGCACGAGCCCTGAGTCCTCGCGACGTGGCAGATCGATCTGCGTCTTGTCGCCAGTGATCACGACGCGTGAGTTAACACCGAGACGCGTGAGGAACATCTTCATCTGCGCGCTCGTCGCATTCTGGGCTTCGTCCAGAATGACGAACGCGTCCGCCAGCGTGCGCCCGCGCATGTACGCCAACGGCGCAATCTCGATGGTCCGCGTTTCGAGTGCTTTCTGCACCCGGTCCGCCGGCATCATGTCTTCAAGCGCGTCGTAAAGCGGGCGCAGGTACGGATCGACCTTGGCCTGCATGTCGCCTGGAAGGAAGCCAAGACTCTCTCCGGCCTCGACCGCGGGCCGGGCGAGCACGATACGGCGGACGCGCTTGCGCGACAGCGCATCAACCGCGGCAGCCATCGCGAGATAGGTCTTACCAGTTCCGGCCGGTCCGATCCCGATCACGATGTCGTTCTCGCTGATCTGCTTCAGATACTCGGCCTGCCCACTCGTCTTGGGTTGAATGACCTTGCGAATGCCAGGCAACACGATTCGCCCATCTGTCGAAGTTCCGTCTGGGCGCACACCATCCAGGCTCATGCGGAGCACGTCATCGGCGGTGAGCGGCAGTTGTCGCTTGGCAGTGTCGATCATACGCTGCGCGACCGGCTGCGCGCGCTCGACTTCCTCGCGCGAACCGGAGAGCGTCATGGTGTCACCGCGAAGCGCGACGCGCGCGCCCGTCTGGCGCACCAGCTCCGTGATGTTCTCGTCATTCACGCCCGCAAGCGTGAGCATGTCGGCGCCTTCCGTCGAGATTCGCAGAACCGTGTTGTCTTCTGAGACGGTCAATCTGATGCGAGTTTGAGATGAAGTGCAGTGAGCTCATCCGTCGGGATCGCGGTGGGCGCACCTTCGAATAACGCCCGCGCCGCGGTTGTCTTCGGGAATGCGATAACATCACGCAAACTGGGGGCCCCGGCGAGCAACATGGCGATTCTGTCGAAGCCCAGCGCGATTCCGCCGTGCGGCGGTGCACCCGCGGACAGCGCCTCGAGCAGAAACCCAAAACGCGCCTCGGCCGTCGCCGCATCCACACCCAGCAGCGAGAGGACCCGGCGCTGAAGCGCGGGATCGCCAATGCGGATGCTTCCGCCGCCAAGCTCGGTTCCGTTGAGTACCACGTCGTACGCCAGCGCGCGCACGTGGCCCGGATTGCTCTCGAGCAGGCTCATGTCGTCTGGATTGGGCGCCGTGAATGGATGGTGCATCGCATCGAGCCGGCCCGACTCTGGGTCAACCGCAAACATCGGAAAATCGGTCACCCAGAGCAATTCGTTCGCGCCCGCTGGCACGAGCGACAGACGCCGCGCCGCGTCCTGACGCGTCCGATCCAGCGCGGGGTTGGAGATGTGATCGGGGCCCGCGACAAGCACCATAAGATCACCTTCCACAAGCTTCAACTCTGCACGCGCCTCATCGGTGAGCGTCTTGGTTGCCGCTCCATCGACGACTCCGTTGACGCACTTGATGCGAATGAGCCCGCCCGCACCAGCGCTCTTTGCGACCAGCTCGATCTCATCCACCCGCTTGCGCGACAAAGCGGCGCCACCAGGAATCACGACGCCACGCACGCGGCCGCCAGCAGCGATTGCGGAGAGTGCAATGCCGAACTCTGACCTGGCGAAGATGCTCGTCACGTCGCGAATAACGAGCCCGTAACGCATGTCTGGACGATCGCAGCCGTAGCGCTCCATCGCATCAGCGTACGTCATCCGTGGAAACGGAGTCGTCACCGTTACGCCCGCAACTGCGAATAGCGTCTGAAGCATTCCTTCGGTCAGCGCGTAAATATCCTCGGCCTGAATGAACGATGCCTCAATATCGATCTGCGTGAATTCCGGCTGGCGGTCCGCACGCAGATCCTCGTCGCGGAAACAACGCGCGATCTGGAAGTAGCGATCCATTCCGGAAATCATCAGCAACTGCTTGTACAGCTGGGGTGACTGTGGCAGTGCGTAGAACTCCGACGGGTGAACCCTGCTCGGCACCAGATAATCGCGCGCGCCTTCTGGTGTCGGTTTGGTGAGGATCGGAGTCTCGATTTCCAGGAAGCCGCGCGAGTCCAGATACTTACGCGTCGCCTGCATCAGCCTGTGCCTGAGAATCAGGTTTGCCTGAAGCGGTGCGCGGCGCAGATCCAGGTAGCGATAGCGCAGCCGTATCTCTTCCGCCGGAAGGTTTGATCCCTTCGATACCACCGGCATCGCGACCGACTCAGCCGGTCCGACCACTGTGAGCGCTGTCGCCCGCACTTCGATCGCGCCAGTCTCCATCCCTGGATTTGCCATGTTCGGCGGACGGAGCGCGACCGTGCCCTCGACGCGCACGACGCTTTCGAGCGACGCGGCCGATGCAGCTTCGATCACCGCTGCGGGTGTGAAGTCCGGATTGAACGAGACCTGAACTGTGCCAGCGCGATCACGGAGACTGAGGAACGCCATCCCGCCGAGATTGCGAGAGCTCTCGATCCATCCGCCCAACTTTACTACCGAGCCGACGTGCTCGGCGCGAAGTGCGCCGCAGAGTGTGGTTCGCTCGGTCGTTGCGGGAAATTCGGGGGCGCTCACTCGCTGCGGAGAGGTCGCGCCGCGACCCGAAAGCCGTCATTCCCGTGAATGCGGGAATCCATAACACCGTCATTCCCGCGAACGCGGGAATCCATAGAATATGATTGCATGTAGATCGGTTAAATTTATGTCTGGCAATGCTTTATGGTAGGCCTCTCGCGCCGCCACCTGCCGCCCCCAACATGTCCAAAATCAACCTCCTGAATCTCACGCCCGCGGACGCCAACGCGACCCTTGAGGCTTTCTTTCGCGACCGCGGCGAACCGGCCTACCGTGCGCGCCAGGTTGCGCGCCGGCTATGGCAGGCGCCAGTGCGGTCATTCGCCGATATCACCGACCTTCCTGCCGCGCTCCGTGATGCTCTCGAACAGTCGTTCGAGATACCGTCGCTCCTCATCTCGACGCAACAGATATCAGCTGACGGAACGCGAAAGTTCCTGTTTCGCCTCGCCGACGGTGAAGCTATCGAGACTGTTTCGATTCCCGACGCTGATCGGATGACGCTCTGCATTTCATCGCAGGCGGGCTGTGCGCTTCAGTGCGCGTTTTGCGCGACCGGGAAGATGGGTTTCACGCGCAACCTCGAGGCGTACGAAATCGCGGCTCAGGTTCGCGAGCTGTTACTGCTCGACCCGCCAATTGCCGCGACCAACATCGTGTTCATGGGAATGGGCGAGCCACTCATGAACTGGCGCGCAGTCGATCTGGCGTTGACGATTCTGAATGACCCTGCGGGGCTCGGAATCGGTGCGCGGCACATTACGGTTTCCACCGTTGGAATTCTTCCCGGGATCGTTGCGCTGGGTGAACGGCCCGAGCAGTTCCGTCTCGCCATCTCGGTACACGCCCCCACGGACGAGTTACGGCGTGGGCTGATGCCGATCAACACCAAGTATCCGCTGGCTGATGTGATCGAAGCCGCCAAGAGCTTCGACCGGCGCGTCACCTTCGAGTACGTGATGCTCGGCGGGATCAACGACCGTCCGGAAGACGTCGTCCAGCTGGCGCGCCTGGCGCAGGAGTGCAAGGCGTTCGTGAATCTGATTCCACTTCATCCCGGTGGCGCTGGTGACTTCACACCGACGACGGCTGACGGGATTCGGCGGTTCAGCGCTTCGCTGCGCAGGTCTGGGATCAGCGTGGCAATTCGCAAGAGCCGCGGCAAGGACATCGCCGCGGCGTGCGGACAGCTACGGGTAGAACGGCATCGGCGGCGCCGTCCAATCGCTGCCGAGTACGACGGTGGCGTCGAGGTAGCGTGACGTATCCGGCCTCGCAACCGCCTTGCCGCCAATCACCCTGGTAATCAGCTCGGCCCATTCGGGATGATTGGACCGGTCGAGCACCAGAGTCGCGGCCTGGGTTTGGCGGGTGGTTCCCATCGCGACTACATCGTAGCCGCGATCTCGTAGCAAAAGGGTAGCGCGACGCGCTGCGCCGCGATTCTTGCTCGCATTGAGTACCTCGATCTTTATCCTTACGCCGGATGGAGCGTGTCCTACGGTCGTGTCAATCGAAGCTGTTGACGCAGCGGTCGAGATTGTCGTGTGCGCATCGCTTTTCCTGCAACTGGCCAGCGCTAAAGGCAGCATCAAGGGCAGCGCGATACACTGCAGCGTCGCGAGGACGAGCGAACGTCGCAGCATTACTGCAGGCTGTTCCAGAGCGCGACCGTTTCCGGGAAGATGTGATTCCCCTCCCGCACGGTCCACTCGAGCCGCATGCGCACGACCTGACGGAACACCGTATCGAACGACGTTGGCACCTGCAACGCGAGAAAGTACCGGTCCTGCTTCATGAACTTGCGACCGGGCTCGAGGAAGTCGGCCATGAACAATGCTCGGCCGACGATTCCCCACCGCTCGCTTCCAACGGTGTGGTAGCGAACGGCATCAAGGAGCTCCGTGCGGCGTTCACCGTCTTTCTCGAGCATCCGAGCAGCAGCGGGGCCGTGCAGCAGGCCAAGCGGGCTGTCGCTGTCAGCCGTTATCTCGCGCAGCTCTGTCTCGGTCGCGTCGCGCAGAGCGTCGTGCAGCACGCCAGCATCAACGAATGCGCGCGCTTCGGCGGGTGGCAGGCGCATGGCCGCACCCCAGGCATTGAGCAGTGCAGTAACTCGCTGAATGTGTTCAGCCCGTTTCGTGCTCACGCGCGCCCACGCAGGAAGATCGAGAGTCGAGCTTTGCATTGTCAGAGTAGGATGTTGTCAATCAAACGGGTGCCGCCGACCTTTACCGCCGCAACTATCGAGTCGCCAGTTGTCGCGACGGATGGGATCTCGAAATCACTCTCTCGAACCAGGTTGAAGTAATCGACGTCGAGCGCGCCATCCTGCGCCAGAATCACCCGACCGGCGGCCTCGACGCCAGATACGTCCGTGACTCCAGATTCGAACGCGGTCCTGGCGGCGACGAGCGCGTCGCGTATTCGCGTCGCGCGGCGGCGCGATGGTTCGTCCAGGTATCGGTTGCGACTGGACAATGCGAGGCCGTCGCGCTCCCTGACCGTTTCAACCGCCACTATCTCGACCGGAAAGTTGAGATCGGTGACCATCGCGCGGATCGACGCAAGTTGCTGCAGATCCTTGCGTCCGAACACCGCGGCGTCCGGCCTCACTATGTTAAAGAGCTTCGCGACAACAGTCAGCACGCCCGCGAAATGGCCCGGACGAATCGCACCTTCGAATGAGGCCGCGAATGCGGGAGGAGTGACGGTAGTCCGTGACCCTTCAGCGTGCATCTCACCGCCCGACGGTGCAAACAGAAGCGATGCGCCGTGCTCCGCGAGCTTTGCGGCATCGCTTTCGAGCGTGCGTGGGTAGCGTGCAAAATCCTCGTTCGGCCCAAACTGAAGCGGATTGACGAAGATGCTCACCGCAACGACGTCGGCGATCTTGCGCGCCGCATCGATCAACGCGAGATGGCCATCGTGCAGCGCGCCCATCGTCGGAACAAGCGCGACGCGTGCGCCTTGCGTCCTGAGGTCGCCAAGGCGCGCACGGATCCCCGCGATCCCTGTCTCTGTGAACATGGTGAAGCTCTAGAAACTCTGATCGGCTGACGGATAACGATGTTGCTTCACATCGTCGCCGAAAGCGCGCACTGCATCACGCACGGTGTCCGAGAGATTGGCATAACGCTTGAGAAAACGCGGCGCGAAGGCATCGTTCAGGCCGAGCAGGTCTGGAAGCACCAACACCTGACCGTCACACGCCGCGCCGGCGCCAATGCCGATAGTCGGAATACCCACACTCTTGGTGATACGGTCCGCGACGCCTGTCGGCATGAGCTCAAGCACCACGGCAAACGCACCAGCGTCCTCGAGCCTTTTGGCATCTACAATGAGTCGCTCCGCTTCAGCAGCTTCCCGACCCTGCACGCGTACGCCGATTGCATTCACGGACTGCGGCGTGAAGCCGAGATGCCCCATCACCGGGATTCCGATCTCTACCATTCGCGCCACTGTCGCCGCGATACGCTCGCTGCCGCCTTCGACCTTGACCGCCTGCGCACCAGTTTCCGCGATCAGCCGGCCGCAATTTGCGAGTGCGCTTTGGGTGTCTATCTGATACGTGAGGAAAGGCATGTCCACGGTCACGAGCGCGCGCGACACACCACGACACACCGCGGCGCCGTGATAGATCATGTGATCGAGCGTGACGGGTAGCGTAGAGCTGAATCCCGCCACGACATTACCCACCGAATCTCCAACGAGCACGATATCCACGCCCGCCTGATCCACCAACCGGCCAAAAAGAACGTCATACGCCGTGACGACTACGATCGGCTCCTTGCCCTTACGATCCCGGATGTCGCGAACGGTCACGGGACGCGGCGTCTGCGCGCTGCTCAAATCACTACCTCTTCGAGCTCGGCGAGCTCGCGCTGCCAGAACTCACGGTTNNGGTCGTGCGCGCGTACTTCACGATGTCCAAATCTATAGTCCGCGGCCCCCAGCGAGTGGAGCGAACCCGTCCGCCGTCCACTTCGGCCTCGTGCAGCGCGGCCAACAGCTCGGGCGGCGCCAGCGACGTCCGAAGGGCTATCATCTGGTTCAGATACGGGCCCTGAACGACGGGCCCGAGTGGACTGGTCTCCTCGACGCTCGAGCGAGCGATGACCTTCGAGCCAGGAATCTCAGCGATGCGCCGGAGCGCGTCCGCCAGGTGCTGCTGTCTGTCGCCAACGTTGGAGCCTAGCGCGACGAACGCGACGTCATCCATCTCGCCCACGCGTGATCGACACCTCGGCGAACTCCACTGGCCCGGGGAGCGGAACGTGCGGCTTGCGCACGGACACCGTCGCCGTCCGTACGCCGGGAACGAGCAACGCCGCCGCCGCGACACGTTCTGCGGCCTCCTCCAGATAGGCAATGTGACGTGTCGCCATTACCTCCGACACAGCGGTATAGAGCGCCACGTAATCCACCACGTTGGGGGGTCGCACGCTGTCGTCTACAGTCACGGCGAGGTCCACTTCTACCGGTTGCGGTAACTGCGTCTCGTGCGGGAGCACACCCACGCGAGTGTGAAAGCGCATCCCCTTGAGCGAAACGATGTCAGCCACGCTCAACTCGCCTCGTCGATGCCAGCGCGCAAGGAACGCGCGAGTGCGACAGCGGCGCCAACGCTCTCTCCGGCCGCTTTGACTATCGCGCTTCCTACCACGACCCCATCCGCGACTGCCGCTACTGCGGCGGCCTGACGAGCATTCGCGACACCGAAACCAACGCATATCGGGAGTGATGTCACCGAGCGCAGACGATCAACTGTGGCACCGAGCTGCGGCGCGACTTCGTGCTGCATGCCGGTAACTCCGAGTCGGCTT
>PLEG01000339.1 GCA_003136975.1 Gemmatimonadota bacterium
CGCGCGATGAAGCGCGCGGTGCAGAGCTCGATGCGCATGGGTGCGCAGGGTATCAAGGTCAAGTGCGGCGGTCGTCTTGGCGGCGCCGAGATTGCGCGTGTCGAGGGATATCACGAGGGTCGTGTACCTCTTCAGACACTGCGTGCCGACATCGATTACGCAACGTCAACCGCGAAGACCACCTACGGCACGATTGGCGTAAAGGTCTGGATCTTCAAGGGTGAGATCGTTGAAGATCGACGTGGCAAGACGTACTCGACGGACGCGTAAGGAGACATAGAGATGCTTAGTCCGAAGCGGGTAAAGTTCCGCAAGATGTTCAAGGGTCGCACAAAGGGATTGGCGACTCGTGGATCGAAGGTTTCGTTCGGCGATTTCGGCCTCCAGGCTCTCGAGCCAGGCTGGGTCACGAACCGGCAGATCGAGGCCGCTCGTGTGGCGCTAACGCGTCACATCAAGCGCGGCGGCAAGGTGTGGATTCGCATCTTCCCCGACAAGCCGATTACGAAGAAGCCGGCAGAGACGCGCATGGGTAAGGGAAAGGGTTCGCCCGAGGGTTGGGTGGCCGTGGTGAAGCCTGGCCGTGTGATGTTCGAGCTGGAAGGTGTGACGCTGGAGATTGCGCAGAAGGCAATGGCGCTTGCTTCGGCGAAGCTGAGTGTGAAGACGAAGTTCGTGAAGCGTGAGGAGGCGCATACAGATGAAGGCTAACGAAATCCGCGAGATGATCGATTCAGACGTCGTCGCGAAGATCAACGAGCTAGAGGAAGAGCGCTTCCGGCTGACGTTCCGCTCTGGAACCGAAACGCTGGAAAACCCGCTGCGTCTGCGGTACATCCGGCGCGACATCGCGCGGCTCAAGACGGTGCAGAACGAGAGGAAGCAGACGAATGGCTGATATGACAAACGGCGCCGCATCGTCCCAGGGGACGGAGGCACGTAACGCGCGCAAGGTGCGCACCGGTACGGTCGTGAGCGACAAGATGGAGAAGACCGTAGTGGTCGCCATCGAGCGCCGCGTGAAGCACCCTGTTTATGGTAAGATGATGACGCGTACCAAGAAGCTGAAGGCTCACGACGAGGAGAACTCGGCGAAGCTCGGCGACACGGTACGGATCATGGAGACGCGTCCATTGTCGAAAGACAAGCGCTTCCGAGTGGTCGAGATCGTCGAGCGCGCACGCTAACGAGATACTGCGATGATCCAGCAAGAATCAATGGTGAAGGTGGCCGATAACTCCGGCGCGAAGCGAGCGCTCGTCATCCGTGTGCTCGGCGGTACTGGCCGACGCTACGCGGGACTTGGCGACGTCGTTATCGTGGCGGTGAAGGACGCCCTCCCGAATGGAACTGTCAAGAAGTCGGACGTGGCGCGCGCAGTTGTTGTGCGCACCGCGAAGGAGACGCGCCGGAAGGACGGCTCGTACATCCGCTTCGATGAGAATGCGGTCGTGATAATCAACGACGCTGGCGAGCCGCGCGCGACGCGCGTGTTCGGACCGGTGGCGCGTGAGATCCGCGACAAGAAGTACATGAAGATCGCGTCGTTGGCGCCGGAGGTGTTGTAGCATGCGCGAGCTGAAATATCGGAAGACTGCAAAGAATCGCCTCACGACGGACCGTCACTCGGCCAATGCGGAGCGCGTGAGCGTTCACGTGACCAAGGGTGATACGGTGCGCGTGGTTCGCGGCGACGACAAGGGCAAGGAAGGCACGGTCATTCGTGTGTATACCAAGAAGAATCGCGTCCTTGTGAAGGGCGTGAACATTGTTAAGAAGCATCGCCGCGCGACCAGTGCAGAGGAAGAGGGCGGCATCCGCGAGATGGAAGCCCCAATGGCTGCGTCGAATGTGATGCTCATCGATCCGAAGTCGGGCAAGCCGACGCGCGTCAAGGCGCGCACGGACAAGGACGGAACGAAGGAGCGCGTCAGCGTAAAGAGCGGCGACTCGATCCCGATGGCGACTCGCTAAGGAATAGAGCAAATGGCAAACAAGCAAGACACCAAGAAGGGCGGCGCAAAGGGCGGAAAGGGTGGCGCGAAGGCCGGCGGAAAGTCTCCGGCCAAGTCCACTCCCCCCAAGACGTCTACCAAGAGCTCGACCAAGGCGTCAGCCGGTCGTAGCAGCGAGCGCAAGCAGCTGCTTCCGACGGAGCACGCAGGGTCCGCACTGGCAGTACCTGCGCCGCGTCTACGCGAGCATTACAAGGCGACGGTTCGCACACGCCTCACCAAGCAGTTCGGCTTCGGCAACCTGCACGAAGTTCCGACGGTCGAGAAGATCGTCATCAACTGCGGTGTTGGCGAGGCGATTCGTAACTCCAAGGTGCTCGACGTGGTCGTCGATGAGCTTGCGCTCATAACGGGCCAGCGCCCGGTGCGCCGCAAGGCCAAGAAGTCGATCGCCAACTTCGGCCAGCGCGAAGGCCAGGAGATCGGTGCGTCGGTCACGCTTCGTGGTCCGCGCATGTGGGAGTTTCTCGACCGTCTCGTGACGGTTGCGATCCCGCGCATTCGCGACTTCCGCGGTCTCAACACGCGCGCCTTCGATGGACGCGGCAACTACACGATGGGCGTCAAGGAGCAGATGATCTTCCCTGAGATCAACTACGATATGGTAGATGAGATCCACGGGATGGA
Source organism: Gemmatimonadota bacterium (assembly GCA_003136975.1). Classification (GTDB taxonomy): domain Bacteria; phylum Gemmatimonadota; class Gemmatimonadetes; order Gemmatimonadales; family Gemmatimonadaceae; genus Fen-1247. The sequence goes on from PLEG01000339.1 coordinate 2,643, forward strand.
TATCACGTTCGTCACGACGACGAACAAGGACGATCAGGCTCTTGCACTTCTCCGCGAGCTCGGCATGCCGTTCCGCGGTGAAGAGAAGCCCGTCATCGTACACGGTTAACCGAAGCATATAATGGCGAAAACTTCCAAGATCAAAAAGAACGACCAGCGCCGCGCTATCGTCGCGAAGTACGCGGTGCGTCGCCGCGAGCTCAAGGCGATAATCAAGAACCCGAACTCGACCGCGGATCAGCGCGCCGACGCGTACACCGCCATCCGCAAGATGCCGCGTGACGCTTCAGTGGTGCGTATTCGCAACCGGTGCGAGTTCAGCGGCCGTCCGCGCGCGTACCTCCGTCAGTTCGGGCTCGCGCGTATTGCGTTCCGCGACATGGCGTTGGCCGGATTCATTCCGGGCGTTCGCAAGGCGAGTTGGTAACGTGGCAGTTGTAGGGGCAGGCCCCTGTGCCTGCCCTTATTAAGGAATGGGCGGCGGAAAAGGGCGGGCACAGAGGCCCGCCCCAACGGCCTGTCCGTACGAGATGGTCGGCAGTTGTAGTCCACACCCAAGCAGCCCCGCACGTCCGAGCAACGGATACGACGGGACGAGGTAGAGCAGAACGATGAGTATGACAGATCCAATTGCGGATATGCTGACACGGATCCGCAATGCGTGCCGGGCGAAGCATCGCCGCGTAGACATGCCAGCCTCCAAGGTGAAATCGCAGATCGCGCAGATCCTCAAGGAGAACTCCTACATCCAGGACTACCGGAACCTCGAGACCGAGGAAGGCCGGCAGATTCTGCGTGTAATCCTCAAGTACGCGGCCGGCACTGGCGCGCCGGTAATCCGTGATTTGCAGCGCGTTTCGACACCGGGCCTCCGGCGTTACGTCGGCGTCACGGAAATCCCCCACGTCCGCAACGGACTCGGAATGGCAATCCTCAGCACGTCGCAAGGTGTCATGTCCGACCGTCAGGCGCGCCAACGGCGCACCGGCGGTGAACTCGTCGCGCTAGTCTGGTAAACGAGCCAACAATGTCACGTATTGGAAAGAAGCCAGTCCCAGTCCCCGCGAACGTAACGGTGACAGTGGACGGCAATCTGGTGAAGGTCAAGGGTCCCAAGGGCGAACTCGAGCGCAATATCCATTCGGACATGAAAGTGTCGATGGAGAACGGCGAAGTAGTAGTCGCGCGTCCGTCTGACGAGCAGAAGCACAAGGCTCTTCACGGTCTCAGCCGCACTCTGGTGGCGAACATGGTTGAGGGCGTTTCGGCTGGCTTTTCGAAGACGCTCGAGTTGGTCGGCGTTGGTTACAAGGCCGAGGTTCGGCCGTACGGGTTGCAGCTCGCGCTTGGATTCTCGCATCCGGTCGAGTATCGCTCGCCCAAGGGAATCAAGCTGAGCGCGCCCATCCCAACGCAGATCGTGGTCGAAGGCGCCAACAAGGAAATCGTAGGACAGGTCGCGGCGGAGCTTCGCGGCCTGCGTCCGCCCGAGCCATACAAGGGCAAGGGAGTCAAGTATCAAGGCGAGCAGGTTCGCCGCAAGGCCGGTAAGGCTGGGGGCAAGTAAGCGATGAAGAAGCCGCAAACCCGCGAGCAGTACCGCGCCCGTCGTCACTTTCGCGTTCGCAAGAAAGTGAATGGCACGGCCGAGCGTCCGCGTCTCGTCGTGTTCCGTTCCGAGAAGCACATCTATGCGCAACTCGTTGACGACAACAAGCAGCACACGCTGATGACCGTGACGGACAACGGAATAGAAGGCAAGAAGGTTGATAAGTCATTCGAGGTCGGCAAGAAGATCGCGGCGCGCGCGAAGGATGCGGGCGTGACGAGCGTCGTCTTCGACCGTGGTGGATATGTGTATCACGGCCGCGTGAAAGCGGTGGCCGACGGTGCCCGCGAAGGCGGGTTGGAGTTCTAATGGCTGACGAACAGACTCAGGGCGGAGCGCCAGCCGCGAGCGGCGGCGCACCCAGCACAGGTAGCAGTCCAGCTGGCAACACTGGCGGACCAGGACGCAGCGCGCGTTCCGGTGGCGGTCAGCAACGCGGACGTGGCGGAGCTGGCGGCGGACGCGGTGGCGCTGGCGGCGGACGTGGTGGTCCTGGCGGTGGCCAGAACCGCGGTGGCCCAGGCGGCGGCGCGAATCGCGGCGGCGGACCGGGCGGCGGCGGACGTGGCCCAGGCGGTGGACGTGATGGCGGAAGAGGTGGCGAGCGCGGCGAAGGCAGCGATCTCATCGAGAACGTCGTCGCTATCAATCGCGTGGCGAAAGTTGTGAAGGGTGGTCGTCGCTTCTCGTTCAATGCACTCGTCGCGGTCGGCGATGGCGCAGGACGCGTCGGCTTCTCCACCGGCAAGGCGAACGAAGTTTCCGAAGCGGTCCGCAAGGCCGTCGAGGCTGCTCGCCGTCGCATGGTTTCAATACCGATGACCGGTGGCACCATCCCGCACGCAATCGTTGGTCAGCACGGCGCTGGTAAGGTGCTCATGAAGCCTGCCGCTCCTGGTGCTGGCGTGATCGCGGGTGGCGCGGTTCGCGCGGTAATGGAGTGCGTCGGGATCACCGACATTCTCACCAAGAGCCTCGGCTCGACCAATCCGCACAATATGGTTCTCGCCGCGCTCGATGCGCTGCAGAATCTGACTACGGTGGAACAGATTGCGCGTGAGCGCGGCGTCGAGCAGAGCTCGCTCGGTTACCGCTCGCGTGCCAAGACCAAGGTGGTTGCGTAATGGCCAGGACATTCGTGTGGCATCCGACTCGGGGCCCCAAGACGACAGATAAGCTCCAGCCCGCCGGAAAGGGCAAGCTGGAGATCAAGCAGGTCCGCAGCAAGATTGGGCATTCGTGGCGCATGCGTCGCACGCTCGAGGCGCTCGGCCTAAAGCATCCGCACGATGTGGTGGTCCATCAGGACTCAGCGTCGCTGCGCGGTCAGATCAAGCGCGTTCGTCACCTCGTGACGATCACGCCGGCCAAGGAAGGGGCATAACAAATGGCAAACAAGATCGGTCTACACAACCTGTCGTCTGCACCGGGATCGTCGCGCAATCGCAAGCGCATCGGTCGCGGCCCGGGTTCGGGAACAGGCAAGACGTCAGGCAAGGGACACAAGGGCAGCAAGGCTCGCGCGGGACATCACGGACCTGGTGGCGGCAAGCCACATTTCGAGGGTGGCCAGATGCCGCTCACGCGCCGGCTTCCGAAGCGTGGCTTCACGAGCCCGTTCCGCGTCGAGTCTCAGGTGGTGCGTCTGGGCGACCTGGCACAGTTCGAAGGGAAAGAGATAACGACCGAGTTGCTGGTGGAAGCTGGGATGATCCATGGCGGCAAGGGTCCGGCGAAGATTCTGGCCAACGGAGAGATCACGCAGGCTGTGACGATTCGGGGCCTCAAGGTCAGCAGCGGCGCGCGCGAGAAGATCGTCGCCGCCGGCGGTACCGTCGCGTAAATTTCCGTAGGGGGCCGAACTTCAGGCTTCCATCTTTGTATAACGTCGCGTGCGATGGCATCTGTCAAAAAAAGGCATTCGTCATTCGCACCGACGCTTCGCGACTCCAGCGCGCGAGCGCTATGGATTCGTCCTTATAGTAGTTTCGGGTGGCCCGGCCACCGTCTGAGGAGACTCTTCTAATGGCGCAGACAAATCCCGCATCGGCCGTCGCGGACATCACGCGTAATACCGAGCTGTGGGATAAGATCAAGTTCACCTTCCTATGCCTCGTCCTTTATCGACTGGGCTCGCACATCACGGCGCCTGGAATCGACGTCGTGGCGCTCACGGATTTCTTCGCGAATAAGGGCGGTGGAGGGTTGCTCGGCCTGTATGACCTGTTTGTCGGCGGTGGGCTCTCTCGCGCGACGGTCTTCGCGCTCGGGATCATGCCGTACATCTCGGCGTCCATCTTCATTCAGATCGCGGGAGCGGTGCTTCCGCAGGTCGAGAAGATGCAGAAGGACGAGGAAGGCCGAAAGACGATCAACCAGTGGACCCGCTACATAACCATCGCGCTCGCTGTAGTGCAGGGATGGGGCTTTGCTCTGTTCACCTCGTCGCTCCAGAACGCGGTGATTACCCCAGGCTTCGCATTCAAGCTGCAGATGGTTCTATTCCTTACCACTGGCGCGATCTTCGTGATGTGGCTTGGCGAGCAGATCACGGAGCGCGGGCTTGGTAACGGCGCGTCGTTGATCATTTTCTTCTCGATTGTCGAGCGCTTCTGGCCTGGGATTTTTGACACGTTCAAGTTCGTGACGACGCAGGCGATCGGTCCGTTCTCGCTTATCCTGCTCGGCTTCGTGATGGTTGCGGTGGTCGCGGGCACGATCGCGATCACGATCGCGGCCCGGCGCATCATGATTCAGATACCGCAGCGCACGATGTCGCGTGGTCGTCAGCGTGAGGCGTCGCGGAACTTCATCCCGCTGCGAATCAATACTGCTGGCGTCATGCCGATCATCTTTGCGCAGTCGGTGATCGTTATTCCTGGCGCCTTCGCGCAATTCAGTGGCAATCCGTTCATGCAGCAGATTTCGGAGCGGATGCAGCCAGGGACCTGGTTGTACCTCGCTCTATCCGCAGTACTGATCGTCTTCTTCACCTACTTCTACACCGCCATCATCTTCAATCCCGTTGACATCGCGGAGAATCTGAAGAAGCAGGGCGGATTCATTCCTGGCGTCAAGCCGGGTGCGAAGACGGCGGAGTATGTGGATTATGTGATCTCACGTATCACGTTCCCAGGCTCGATTTTCCTTACGTTCATCGCGTTGTTGCCTGTGTTTATCGGGTCCATGATCAACGTCCCGTTCGTCTTTGGCGGTACGTCGCTGCTGATCGTCGTGGGCGTTGCGCTCGATACGATGGCGCAGATCAACCAGCACATGCTGCTTCGCAAGTACGATGGTTTCATGAAGAAGGGCAGGGTCCGGTTCCGCGGACAGAGCGCCGTCGCGGGTTACTGACGTGTCGCCGCAATCGTGATAATCGTTCTCCTGGGACCTCCCGGGGCCGGAAAGGGAACACAGGGCGAGCTGCTTGCAGCTCGCCTTGGCATTCCGAAGATCGCGACCGGCGATCTGTTCCGCGCCGCGTTGCGTGAAGGCACTCCACTCGGGGTTGAGGCCAAGCAGTTCATGGACCGTGGCGACCTCGTTCCGGATTCCGTGATACTCGGCATTCTGCGTGAGGCAATCGCGTCACCAGAAGCTGTGCGTGGCGCGATACTCGACGGCGCGGTTCGCACCGTCCCGCAGGCTGAAGGATTGGCCGAGTGCCTCACCACGATCGGTCGTAAGGTCGACGCCGTGCTGTTGTTCGAGGCCAACCACACGGAGCTGATCCGGCGTTTGAGCTCGCGCACGACGTGCGACATTTGCCAGACGCCGTTCAAGGGCCTTCAGCCAGGCACCGCGTGTCCGCGCAACGATGGCGGCCGTCTGATCCGCCGTCAGGATGACGAGCCGGAGGCGATTCAGAACAGGCTCAACGTGTACGAGGAACTCACCGCGCCAGTGATTGCGTGGTACGAGACGCACGGCGTTCCGGTTCAGCGGATTGACGCCATCGGAGACGTAACCGACGTGACCGCCCGCGCCGCGCAGGCACTCGAAAGAGTGCAACACGCAGGCTGACGGTGCACGTACGGAGCAGGTCATGATCCAACTCAAGTCAGCACGAGAGATCGAGATAATGGCGCGCGGCGGCCAGATTCTCGCTGCCGCGGTTCATCTCGCCGAGCGCGACGTGCGCGCCGGAATGACGACGCTCGACGTTGATCGCATGGTGGAGGAGTTCATACGCTCGCATAAGGGCGCTATTCCGTCGTTCAAGGGACTGTACGGATTTCCGGCGAGTGTTTGCGCGTCGATCAATGAAGAGATCGTGCACGGCATCCCAAGCGCCAAGCGCACGATCCACGAAGGCGACATCGTGTCCATCGATGTGGGCGTATTGTTCGACGGCTACCATACGGATTCGGCCACCACGATTGCCGTAGGCGATGTTGGCGCCGAGTCGCTGCGGCTGCTCGAAGTAACGCGCCAGGCGCTCGATGCTGGGATAGCGGCTGCTCAACCGGATAATCACATCGGCGACATCGGTGCCGCCGTTCAGCAAGTCGTGGAGCGCGCCGGATTCAACGTTACGCGCGACCTGGTCGGTCACGGTATCGGCACTACGTTCCACGAAGATCCACAGGTTCCGAACTACGGCAAGCCAAAGCGCGGCATCAAGCTGTCAGCGGGCCTCACGATCGCGATCGAGCCGATGGTGATGATTGGCAGCCACAAGACCCGGCAGTTGTCAGATCAGTGGACCGTCGTCACGGCTGACAAGTCAAGGGCCGCGCACTTTGAGCACACGATTGCGATAACCGCACAGGGGCCACGCGTGCTTACCCGGCTCGCCGCGTAGCTTAGCTGCGAAATCGTTCGGTTAGGCCCAGTGGGACGCGCGGGTTCGTCGAGTGTCGTCATCCCGCCGAAGGCCGGGAACCATGGACGAGGAGTGGATGATGTCACACCGGCTTGCAGGAGTCCCAAGAGCTGGCTAAGTGCGGGATTCCATGCTGTTGATTCTGACTGCTTGGCACTTTCGCTGAGCGTCGGTCGCACCTGTCGGCAGGTTACACCTGCAAGGGTGGTACATAGCATTCAATCG
>PLEG01000022.1 GCA_003136975.1 Gemmatimonadota bacterium
CGCTCTATTTCGCGCGGAAACTTACCGGGTGGCCGCTGGCGATCCTGTTGCCAGTGGTGTTGACCGCGTCGGAGCTGGCGCTGAATTATCTGAGCGATCTGTCTTTCCCCTGGCTGCCGCTTGGGCTCGCGGTAGCCCATGCGCCGATTCTAGCACAGGTCGCTGATCTGAGCGGCGTCCGCGGAGTGACGTTCTGGATCGCCGCGGTAAACGGGTTCATTGCGGACGCGTGGCTTTACAAATCGAAGCGCCGAGGCGCGACGCTTCGGGTTATGGGCGCATTGGCGGTGGTGGCTGCCGTCGCAGCGTACGGAGAATGGCGCATCGCAACCATTTCGCTCACGCCGCTCGCGCGGATTGCGATTATTCAGCCGGACATTCCAGAGGAAGCGAAGCTTACCACCACAGATCCAACTTTACACGTCGCGAAACTGGTAGCCATGACGCGTGCGGAAGTCGCGCGGTCATCGCCGGATCTGGTTGTGTGGCCGGAGGCTGCGCTCGACAGGTTTCTCTGGCAGTATCCTGCGTGGGTAGATTCGTTGCGCTCCGCGGTGGCCGAACATCCCACGTCGATGATTGTCGGGTTCATGGACTCGAGCAATCCGATGAACGTGCCGTTTGCGTATTACAACGCCGCGCTTCTCACGGATCCGCGCGGCAACATCAGCCCGCAGCCGCCGTACCGCAAGCACTATCTGGTTCCGATAGTCGAGCGTGTTCCATTTCTGAATCCTGATTGGTTCCGCGGAGTTGACTACTTTGGCGGCTTCGGTCGTGGAACCACTGAAGATCCGTTCCATCTTCAGTTCGGAACTGTCGGTGTGCTCATCTGCTACGAATCGATCTTTCCTCAGTTGTCGCGCGAGTACGCGGTGCAGGGAACGTCGGTCCTTCTCAACATCACGAACGACGCCTGGTTCCAGCACAGCAACGCGTCCTACCAGCACTTTGCGCATCTGTCATTGCGCGCCATCGAGAATCGCGTGCCGATCGTGCGCGCGGCGAACACGGGGATCTCGGGTTGGATCGATCCTCTGGGTCGCGTGCGCGCGGAGACACCGATATTCGTCCCGCGCGCCGCGACGTACAATGTGGAAGCAACTACCCAGCGCACTGTCTATACACGCTTCGGCGACTGGCTTGGCTCGCTGTGCCTGGTGATCACGTTCGGCTTTCTGTTCGCGGCGTGGCGAGCCGCCCGCCAACTACCGCGAATAGATAGTCGCAACTAGCGCCGGATCCGCGGGGAGGGCATTACGTCGCGCAGCCTCCATTGGCTTGAATTTGAGGGTCCTGTCGGGCCTTCGGTCCGAACGGGATCCTCGCGAGGACGCGTGGGTAAAGGACAAATGCCGGACTTGGTACGGTATGGTACTGTTGGTGTTCTCGGCCAGTCAAGATCACGCGAATACTTTGAGTAGGGCTGGCCGGCGCCTGACCTCACGAGCGTGCCTGTACAGCCTCAATCCGATGGCTTCCAAACCTTCCCAGACGTGTTTATCTTTAAAGGCTAGCCATACCCGAGGTCACCAAATGAAACCAGAAATCCATCCACTGTACGCCACGGCGAAGGTTCACTGTGCGTGCGGTAATACGTTTGAGACACGTTCCACGGTCGCCAACATCAGCACCGACATCTGCGCAGTTTGCCATCCGTTCTATACGGGCAAGGCGAAGATGGTTGATACGGCAGGCCGCGTTGAGCGCTTCCGTCAGAAGTACGGTAGAAAGGAGAAGGCGACCGCGACCGCCTAGCGGCCGGCGTTCCGATCATCGAAGGCCCACGAATGTCGTGGGCTTTCGTGTTTCCGTCATCCGCGCCAGCAGCCAACGGCGCGGCTTCTTCCGCTAGCTTGATGAGTGATCTTTTTTCGCGCGATATGAGTGCGCCGCAGCCATGAGTCTTCGAGACCGCCTCGCTTCATCCGTTGTGCGCGCAGCCGAGGTTGAAGCCGAGCTGAGCGAGCATGCAACCGTGCGCGACTCCAAGCGTCTCGCCGAGCTTGGGCGCGAGCATCGGCAGCTGCAGACTGTCGTGTCGCTCGCGCAGCGACTCGACCGCGCAGAGCGTGAGTTGTCCGAGGTGCGCGAGCTCGCGGAGTCCGACGACCCCGAGATGGCATCGGAAGCGCAGGCCGAGGCGCAGCGTCTCACTGACGACATTGCGCAGATCGAGATCGAGCTGAAGCCAGCGTTGCTTCCTCCAGATCCGCTGGACGACCGGCCAGCGATCATCGAAATCCGCGCAGGCACGGGCGGTGACGAGGCTGCGTTGTTTGCCGCCGAGCTGTGGCGCATGTACACTCGCTTCAGCGAGGGTCGTCGCTGGCGCATCGAGATCATATCTCTCTCGGAAGCAACGCTCGGCGGTGTGAAGGAAGTCATCTTCAAGATTGTCGGAACGGGCGCGTTCGGCGCAATGCGCTGGGAGTCAGGCGTGCATCGTGTACAGCGTGTGCCGGTCACAGAGAGCCAGGGAAGGACTCACACGTCAGCTGCGACCGTCGCTGTGCTTCCAGAGGCTGAGGAAGTCGACGTGCGCATTGAGGACAAGGATCTGCGCATCGATGTTTTCCGCTCATCCGGTCCCGGTGGCCAGTCGGTGAATACGACCGACTCGGCGGTGCGCATAACGCACATCCCGTCTGGTATCGTCGTATCGCAACAGGATCAGAAGTCGCAACTTCAGAACAAGCTCAAGGGAATGGAAGTACTGCGCGCGCGCTTGCTCGACGCAAGACTTTCGGAGCGTGAAGCTGAGCGTGCTCGCATGCGTAAGACGCAGGTCGGCACGGGCGATCGTTCGGCCAAGATCCGGACGTATAACTTTCCGCAGAGTCGCGTGACGGATCATCGCATCGGTCTCACGTCGCACGATCTCGCCGCGATAATGAACGGCGGTATCGAACCGTTCATCGACGCGCTGCGCATGGCGGATGTCGAGGAGCGGCTGAGTGGTGAGTGACGGCTCCGGCCGCGCCGCGCGTACCGATGTGCGCAGCGTCGGCGCGCTCGCCATGGAGCTGCAACTGCTGCTGTCTGACACGTCCTCTCGCGTCGCGCACGACATAATCGCGTCGCTGCTGGATGTACCGCGCTTCTGGCCGTCCGCGAACGGCGCTGATGCGATAGATGATGGGGTATGCCGTGCAGCGCGCATCGCAGTTGCGCGGCTGCAGAGCGGCGCCCCGTTCGCGTATGCTGTGCGGCGCGCCGCTTTCCGGCACCTGACGTTGGATGTCGATGAGCGAGTGCTGATCCCGCGTCCGGAGACCGAGGGGTTGGTGGAGGAAGTGCTGCGAATGTCGGCGGGCGTGCGCGGCTGCGCGATCGACGTGGGCACGGGCTCTGGCGCAATTGCGCTCGCGTTGGCGAGCGAAGGGACGTTTGACCATGTGGTGGCGACGGACGTATCGATGGACGCCCTGGCTGTAGCCAGGCAGAATGCGACGAGGCTGGCCGGCGCGCTCCGGGCACCGGTGGAATTTCGGCACGGATCACTGCTCGCCCCGGTGCAGGACCTTCGTGCGGCGGTAATCGTGTCGAACCCCCCTTACATTGCATATCATGAGGCGGCCGAGTTGCCGTCGAGTGTGCGGGATTGGGAACCCACGCTCGCGCTTCTGAGCGGTGCGGACGGTATGTCGGCCACGAACGCGATAATTCGCGGCGCAGCTGACCTGTTGCAGCAGGATGGAATTCTGGCACTCGAAGTTGATGCGCGGCGAGCGTCGCTCGCTGCCGAATCGCTGGCGGTGGATCCGCGGTATCGCGAGATAGCTGTCCGGCTGGACCTGGCGGGGCGCGAGCGATTTGTCATCGCCCGGCGCTCCTAGGAGGAAAGTGTGGCACTTGAAGAAAAGGCTCGCGAGCTTGGCAGAATAATCGGGCAGAGCGATGAGTACCGCGCGGTCACGCGCGCAAACGAAGGATTGGCCGGCGACACCGAGGCGACCGCTTTGCTGCGCCAGATGGAAGGGCTGCGGCGCGAGGCGCAGGCGATGTTGCAGCGCGGCGAGGAGCCAACGGAAGAGATGGAGAAGCAGCTCGACGATCTCCTCACCCAAGTTCAGACCAACCCTTCGTACCAGCGAGTGGCTGTGGCGCAGGAGAATCTGGACAAGGTGATGCGCCTCGTGAATGACTGGATCAGCGACGGTATCTCGAAGGGCGCACAGAGCTCCATCATCACACTCGGCTGAGCTGATCTGTGACGCCGGGATCGCTCATCGTGTTCGAGGGTGCAGAGGGTGTGGGCAAGACGACGCAGGCGCGCCGGCTTGTAGCTGCGCTCGAGCGGCACGACATCCGCTGCGAGCACCTTCGCGAGCCCGGCGGTACCTCACTCGGTGAAGCGATCCGCAACGTATTGCTGGAGCCATCCCGCACCGTAACACCGCCGGCAGAGGCATTGCTGTTCATGGCATCGCGTGCGCAGCTGGTGACGGAGAAGATTCGTCCCACACTGAGCGCGGGTGACGTTGTGGTGCTCGACCGATTTTTTCTCTCGACATATGCGTACCAGATCCACGCTCGCGGCCTGCCTTCGCAGGAAGTACAGGCCGCTAATCAACTCGCTGTCGGCGATCTCGTGCCGACGATTACGGTTGTATTGCGGCTCCCCAGCAACGACGGACTCGTGCGAGCTGGCAAGCGTTCCGGCCACGACTACATGGAGCAGCTCGGCGATGACTTCCACGCGCGCGTGGGCGCCGCGTTCGATGAGTTCGTGACACCGGCGTGGCAAGCCGGGCACGCCGAGTGCGGGCCGATCGTGAGTGTTGACGCGAGCGGATCCGTGGATGAGGTATTCGAACGCATCGTTCATGCGCTCACGCCGTACACACCGCAGCTCAATGTCGCATTGACAGGTGCGCTGGAACAGGAGGTAGCGAAGTGAGCGAGGGAAGGACTCGGCCGAAGACGATCGTGTTCGCCGCCATTCTCACGTTCGCCCTTGTCGCGGGCGCGTGGATGTTTCAGCGCGGTGCGATCAGCGACAGGGTGAATGGGACCAGACTGTTCGCGCAGGTAAGCGCTGCTGTGCGGGACAACTTCGTCGATACGGTAAGCGAAGCGCGGGTTTACCAGCTCGCCGTCGACGGGATGTTGTCGGAGCTGGATGATCCGTATGACGCCTATCTCACGCCGGATCGCGCGAATCGATTATCGGAGCGAACTTCCGGCAGCTATGCCGGTATCGGCTTGCAGGTTGACGTGCGCGATGGATCGCTCGTCGTCGTGAGTCCGCTGCCAGGGGGACCCGGCGATCGGGCTGGAATTCTTACTGGCGATCGCATTGCGCAGATTGACGGCAAGGCGGTTGCCGGGTGGACTGCTGAGGAGGTACAGAAGCTCCTGCGTGGTGTGCCAGGATCTTCCGTGAAGGTGGCGATCCAGCATCCAGGATTCGCAAACCCGGTTACGCTGACACTCGTTCGCGCCGCGATTCATCACAGCGCGATCAAGCGCGCGGCTCTGCTTCCGGCCAACGTTGGTTACGTCGCGTTGAGTGTGTTCAGCGATTCCACTGCGCGCGAGCTCAAGACTACCGTGGACTCGCTCGTGAAGTTGGGCGCCACGTCCCTAACGCTCGATCTCCGTTCCAATCCTGGCGGTCTCCTGGACCAGGGCGTCGCAGTCGCCGGTCTATTCCTCGACCATGGCAAACGTGTCGCCAGCACAGCGGGCCGCGACTCGGCAGATAATGTCATATTCACCGACAGCGCCGCGCAGCGTTGGCCGACGCTTACGGTCGTGGTGCTCGTGGACAACAAGTCGGCGAGCGCTGCCGAAGTGGTGGCTGGTGCGCTGCAGGACCATGATCGTGCGGTTGTGCTTGGCATGACGACGTACGGCAAGGGAAGTGTACAGCACGTATTTCCGGTTACGGCGGGCGGTGCGTTGAGACTCACAACTGCACGCTGGCTCACTCCGCTTGGACGTTACATTTCCCAGCCGCCGCTACCGGCTGACGGGAACGTTCCTGACAGTGAACCGCCGCGTCCCAAATACCGGACGCCGGCTGGACGAACTGTCCTCGGCGGCGGTGGGATAACCCCCGACGTCACGATTGGCGACACAGTGGCGCCTGCGGAGAATCTGGCGCTCATGCGCGCGATCGGCACTGGCGTATCGCTGTTCCATGATGCACTCACGGGATACGCACNNAGCTCAAGGCGAGTGGCGTCGTGAAATCACCGGACTTCGTCGTGACCAGCGTGATGCGCGACGCGATCTACATGCGGATGCAGAAGCGCGGTGTCGATGTCCCACGCAGCACGTACGACGCTGCCGCACCGCTTGTTTCGCGATTGTTTGGTTATGAGGTCGCGCGGTATGTGTTCGGCGCCGACGCCGAGTTTAGAAGGAAGGCGGCAGACGACAAGGTCCTCATTGCTGCAGAGCAACTGTTGGGTGCTTCGCACTCGCAGGCTGACGCGTTGCGCCGCGCGGAAGACATGCAGCGCGCCCGGAAGAGGGAGTGAGCGAGCGAGTTTTCATCATCGGCGCCGGCAAGGTCGGGCGCGGGCTCGCGCACGCATTCAGGACAGCAGGCTTGCAGGTGTTGGGAGTACACGCTAGAACGCCGCGTGATGGCGCAACGACAAGCGGCCCAGCTCCCAGGGCGATGGGCGAGGCCAACGTCGTGATCATCGCCGTATCGGACAGTGCATTGAACGATGTCTGTCATTCGCTAGCGGTGACAGCGCGTGAGAAGGGCTCTCCGTTGACACATGGCACGATCGTGCTGCACACATCGGGTACCGTGAGTCCGCCGGCACTCGAAGAGCTGCGTGCTGCGGGCTCGCCGAGTGGAACGTTTCACCCGCTGGCGCCGTTCTCCACGGCGGAGCGCGGCGCATCCGCGCTGCACGACGGCTGGGTTGGAATCGATGGCGATCCGACCGCGTGCGCCGCCGCGCGGCGATTGGCGGCCGCAATAGGTGCGCGAACTGTCAATATCCCGGCCAGTGGCAAGGCTATGTATCACGCCGCGGCGGTGATGGCTTCGAACTTTCCGATCGTGCTTGCTGCGCTCGCGGCGCGGCTTCTGACAGATTCCGGGATGGAAGAGCGAGCGGCAGAGCAGGTGGTGCAGCGTCTCATGGCGGGGGCGGTGTCCAATCTCGAGCACGGGTCGCCACGCACGGTGCTGACGGGCCCTGCCGCCCGCGGAGATGCTGAGGGCATCGCCGCGCATCGCGCGGCACTCCGATACGATCCTGAAATGCTAGCGGTTTACGACGCGCTCGCGCGCGCTGCGGCAAGCCTATCCGGCGGCCATGCTGCTGCCATCGATGATGCGGGCCCTGGCAGGCGGGGTGAACTGAAACGCTGATCGCGGAATAGCGACGTTGGTTCTGAATCGCGTAACGGTGATCTTTCGAACCAATCCGCTTGGCTCCGTTGACTCGAGCTGACGCACGAGACCATCGGAGTCGTCTATCCAGAGCGTTGCCTTTGTGAACAAGGCTGCGCGCGATTTTGGGATCAGTGTTATTGCGTGCGTCGGCCGACCAGCGATAGTTACGGTGCCGGCATCCGATACGGCGTAACTTCCAGGCGGCGCCGACAGGATCTGTCCCATCGGATCGATGAGCATCCCGCTCTGGCCAGCCGCGGCGGGGATCTTGATCACCTGTCCCGGAGCGCTACTCGGCAGATACACCCACAGATTGGACCCGTCCGCGACAATGCGATCCGGATCTGTGCCGCTGAACGAGATGGACAACAAGTTTGGTCGCCGCCGCAACAGCGCTCCGCTCGTGGAGAGAGTGCGATCGGTGAGCGGATTGGTGACTGTCTGATCAAACTGCGCCGAGATGGTTTCGGCGGCCCCGTACGCCGCGACTGCACGCTGAAGAATCGCATCCGGTCGTTGTGCAGCGAGCGAGCCGGCGGAAAAAAGCAGCAATGGTGTGAGCACGAGCGTAGTTCTGCGGAATGCGATCATGGCTACAGCATACCCGCATCGTGGCGTGCCGTTCCGGCGAACCTCCGGGCTGATCACGCCTGCGGTGCGGATGGAACGCTTCGCCCGATCGCCGTTGCAACACCACGGAGCTCGTCCATGAGCGCTTTGAACTGGTCCGGGTAGAGCGACTGTGCGCCGTCGGATAGCGCGCGCTCGGGCTCGGGATGCATCTCGACGAGAATTCCATCCGCGCCGGCGGCTACGGCGGCACGGGCCATCGGTGTCACCATGTCGCGGAGACCGGTGCCGTGACTTGGATCTGCGATTATTGGTAGATGCGACATGCTGTGCACGAGTGGGATCGCGGTCAGGTCAAACATGTTGCGCACGGCGGGATCGAATGTACGAACGCCACGCTCGCAGAGAATCACCTGACTGTTACCTTCGGCAAGGATGTATTCCGCGCTCAGCAGCAGGTCAGCGATTGTTGCGGCCAATCCGCGCTTGAGCAGCACAGGCCGGCCCAACTTGCCGACTGCCTTGAGGAGCGAATAGTTCTGCATGTTACGCGCGCCGATCTGGATGCAATCAGCATATTCGGCGATCAGACGGGCACCTTCATCATCCATCGCCTCGGTGACGATGGGCAGTCCGGTCTCCTCGCGCGCACGAACGAGCAGGCGCAATCCCTCGATGCCAAGTCCTTGGAACGAGTATGGCGAGCTACGCGGCTTGAATGCGCCGCCGCGCAGTGCCGTTCCTCCAGCTGCACGCACGATCTGCGCGGCGCGAATGATCTGAGCTTCGGACTCCACGGAGCAGGGCCCGGCAACGATTGGTACTTCGATTCCACCGAAAGATACGCCGGGTGCAATGGTGACGATCGTCGGCTCGTCGCGCCACTCGCGTGATACCTGCTTGTAGGGCTGCGTAACATGGATGATGCGCACGACGCTCGGGAGTGCTTCGATGCGTCCAGCGTCAATGCGTCCATCGTTGCCGACAATTCCAACAGCGGTTCGCTGCGCGCCGGGCATCGGATGCGCTGCGTATCCCATCTCAGTTATAATCGCGACTACACGTTCTACGTCAGCCGCGGATGCGCCGTGGCGCATGACTACAAGCATGATGCTCTCGATCTCGGGTATAGCGGCTGGCGCTCGATCTGCGTCAGCTCATCAAACTCCAACCGTTGCAGGCTCTACTCTGGCCTGAACGGTTCCGGATATCGCTTCTTCCACTGCCGGCCCGCGAAGGCGGACACTGACGATGGATGAGACACCCGGTTCCTGCATCGTTACGCCATACACCGCGTCCGCCGATTCCGTCGTGGTGCGCGGGTTGTGCGTGATGACGATGAACTGCGTGTTCGCCTTGAACTCGTTGAGCATTCGCACAAAGCGACCGATGTTCTGATCGTCCAGCGGTGCGTCAACTTCGTCCATGAGACAGAATGGACTCGGCTTCATCAGGAAGATACCGAATAGAAGCGACAGCGCAACGAGCGCGCGCTCTCCACTTGACAGCAGATGAATGCGTTGAGTCTTCTTGCCGCGCGGCGACG
>PLEG01000182.1 GCA_003136975.1 Gemmatimonadota bacterium
ACTCGATGCTGGAGCAGGGTGTGTCACCACCACCGTCAGCGTTCGAGACATGGTTCGTGTCAACGGCGCACGGTGAGCCGGAAATCGCGCATACGTTGAATGCAGCAGCTGAGGCATTCCAAAGAACGCGATAACTGGCGCAGCGCCGCACCAACGGTCGGCAGGTCGCTACTAGCCGCTGTTACTCCATGATCGCATGCGCTCCGGTGATACCCTTGGTCTTCCGGACCAGGAGCAATAGCGGGATGAGCAGCAGGATCAGGAACGCACTCAGCTCGTAGATCCTGCCGTACGCCATGACGCTCGCCTGCCCCATGAGCTGCTGGTCCACGAGCGATAGCGCCTGCCGCTGCGCAGTCCAGAGATCGGCGCCCTTCGCCATCAGGCCGCGCGTGAACATCTCGATGCGCGCAACGCTCGTTGGGTCCATCGTCGATACGTGTCCAACGAGATTGGCGCGATTCTGCGCAGTGTAGCGAATGAGCAGCGTCGAGATACCGGCAATGCCAAACGAGCCACCAAGTTGACGGAAGAAGTTGTACAACCCCGTCCCTTGCGCCAACTCCATCGGCGACAACTCGGCAAGCGTAATCGTCGTGAGCGGCACGAACATCAAGCCGAGCCCAACGCCACGGAGAATCAGTGGCCAGAAGAAATCGCGCGCGCCGCTTTCACCCGTTATCAGAGACAGCTTCCACGCCGCGAGCGCGAACGTCAGTGCGCCCGCGGTAATCAGCAGTCGCGGATCGAACTTGTTGGTGAGCCGCCCCACAACCGCCATCGACACTGCAGTCGCGAGCGCGCCGGGCATCAGGATCCATCCCGTCTGCTCCGCCGTCATGCGCAGGTTTCCCTGCATGAACACCGGCAGCGTGAACGACATTGCATAGAGCCCGATTCCCATTACGACACCGAGCAATGTGCCCACCCACATTTGGCGATGCTTGAGCACCCGGAAATCGATGACAGGGTGCTCAGTGGTAAGCTCGCGCCAGATCAGCACGATGCCGCCGACCACGCCGATCACCGTGAGCCACGCGATGAAGTGCGACGCGAACCAGTCTTCACGTTCGCCGCGCTCGAGCACATACTGCAGTGAGCCGACGCTCACGACGAGCAGCGCGATTCCGATGTAATCGATGACTCGCGGCCGTTTCTGGAATGCGGGGTCGTGCACGTAGCCCGCGATCATCACCGCCGCGAGAATTCCGACCGGTATGTTGACGTAGAATATCCAGGGCCAGCCATAGTTATCCGTGAGCCAGCCGCCGAGTGTTGGGCCGATGGTCGGACCGACCATGACGCCGAGTCCGAACAGCGCCATCGCCATCCCAGCGTCCTCGACCGGGAACGACTCGAACAACACGGCCTGCGAGACTGTCATCAGTGCACCGCCCCCAACTCCCTGCACTATGCGCCAGAACACCAGCGCACCAAGCGAGTGTGACGCACCGCAGAAGAAGCTCGCGGCGGTGAAGAGCACGATCGAGCCAACAAAGTAGCGTTTGCGGCCGAGCAGGTCGCCGAGGAAACCGGTCAGCGGGATGACGATGACGCTGGCGAGCAGGTATCCGGTGGAGACCCACGCGATGTCGTCCAGACTCGCGCCGAGGTTGCCCATCATGTCCGGGAGCGCGACGTTGACGATGGAGCTGTCGATCACCTGCATCATTGCCGCGAGCACCACCGCGAATGCAATGATGTAGCGGTGCTCGGCGCCTTTGCGAGGCTCGTACTCACTGGAGACCGGCTCGAGGATCGCCGTCGGCTCCTGGTCGGCGGTCAGCTCGATTATGCGAACGGACTTAGTCATTACGCGGCGACCGGCAGTCGCGGCGATTGAAGCTTTGCAGGCATACCCACCGGTATTTAATTGCGAATTCGGCGGCCGGCGCAGAGCCGGCGGCGAAATAGTGATTGCGAGTCAATTCAGATTTCAAACGTCTCGGCCGCCGCGATCACAACCGTAGGCCACAGGCCATGAAGCAAGAGCTCGACAGTCGAGTCGATGAGCCTGTCTTCATCCACGAGGAGTTCCGGCACATCGAGAGCGAGCGGCTGCCAGATCATCTGCGTGATCAGACCAGTGATCACGACGCGTGCGGCTACTTCGGAGTCGACGTCGGTACGGAACTCACCGACTGACTTCCCTTCTTCAATAAGCGATGCGAGGAGTTTCCATCCCTTGATGGGTCCGCCGCGTAACCATTGCTGATGCGCTTCGGGGAGATCGTGCCGAACACCCTGAAGGATCAGCGCAAGGGTCATGCGGCCACTGGGACTCGTGGCACCGAATGCCTTCCGCATCATCAATCGGATGCGCGCGGACACCGGGCCCCCGGCGTCGCGTAACACATCACCGATCTCACCGAAGGCGCGATCGTGGTAATGCTCGATGGCGCGAAGAAGAAGCTCTTCCTTGGTCGCGAAGTAGTGGTAAACGGCGCCCTTGGTTACGCCCGCCGCCTCGGCGACGTCGTCGATGCGCGTGTTACGGTAGCCGCGCTGCGCAAAAACCGCGAGCGCCGCATCGAGCAGCTCTTGCGGACGGCTATCGGGGCGGCGCTCCCAGCGCAGGGTTTTGGTGGCGGCCATGGTGATGAGGTACAGGGGTATTTGTGGCCGCAGGACGGTGTTTAGCCAGTAATAAACTCGCCAGTATGTTACATCGATTGGCCCCGCGGCGCTAGGGGGGACACTAACTGCGATGCGTTCCGGGCCAGCAGGCCCGCCCTTTGGCCTCGCTACTATTCGCCGCGCCGCCGACCCGGGAAGCCCGGAATTCGCCCGGCATTGTAGGTGAGGCCAGCGTAGGCCGCGTTCGCCCCCATGTTGCGCACGTTCAGGATCGCACCGGCATCGAGCACCAGCCACGGTTTGATCTGCAGTGTTGGGCCGAACAGAAATCCCACAGAAGTGGCAGCCCCCGCCGGACCACTGGTAGCCGGATAGCTGAACAACTCGGCGACACCGCCAAACGGACCGCGAATCGGCGTCCCGAATGATGCGGTGAGCAAAGTCGCGCTCACGGGCGCAATTGTACCGTCTCCGGACCGATGCGTGTAGCCCGCGTTGAGATCGAGCTCCGCGGCGCCGATGGGACGACTGGATATCAGTAGCAGCGAGAGGTCCGTCGTTCCGGTGCTGATGTTGGCGGAGCCAGTCGCGAGCTTGATTGATCCCTGCACCGAGAAATCATGCAGCACCGGCGCGGCGTCGAGCACACGCTGCTTGAGCGCGATCGTAATATCGCTGGCGCCGGATGTCGTTGCGCCGAACGCGGCATTGCGCGCGTAGCCGCCCTGCAGCTCCAGTTGCAGTCGCGGAACGATCCCGAACTTGACGACGACCGGCGCGACGAACTGCGTCGCACCTGCGGGCCGCGCGTCCTGGCCCCCCACTTCGATTTCGACGTAACCGGGAGCAACGGTATAGGCGTGAGTCGCCACGGTGGGTCGCTCGGGTTGAGCTGCGTGAGGATCGATGGAATCCGTTCTGGCGGTGACGGAGTCAGGCAGTTGAGCGCGCGCCATTCCTGGTGTGGTCGCCATCATGAACGCGGCAAGCGTCGTCGATAGAACTGTAACGGTCACTCGAAACCGTGTGGGAAGCATCGCCAAAGATACCACTTCACCTTGCACTCCGGCACGCGCGGCGATCACGGGTACGATTGCATCTCACATCCATCGGACGCGCCAAATGCTCAGCTCAGCTCGTGAGTGCACCGTCGATTAACCCGGTGATCGTTCGCACCAACTGATCGCCGGTGAACGGCTTCTGCACGAACGCGTGCGTGGCAGTANNGCCGCCGCAGAACAGCCTCATCGGTGTAACCCGACGTGAACACCACGCGTAACTCCGGATGCGTCTCCGCCAATGCATGCGCGAAATCACCACCATTCATTCGCGGCATCATCAGATCCGTCACGACGACATTGATCTCGCCGGAATAGTTGGACGCAACCGCCAATCCGTTTTCGCCGTCGCACGCTTCGATAACTTTGAATCCAGCCTTCTCCAGCATGCGGCGTGTGGCGCGGCGAACGGCCTCGTCGTCTTCCACAAGCAATACGGTCCCGGTTGCGGTCGTGCGTCCAGTTTGAACCGGCGCTGTTTCCGGCGTGGTCGAGGACGTTGCGCGCGGCAGGTAGATCTTGAACGCGGAGCCGTGGCGCGGCTCGCTATAGACCCAGATGTGACCACCGAGTTGCTTCACGATCGCGTAAACCGTTGCGAGTCCAAGCCCG
>PLEG01000171.1 GCA_003136975.1 Gemmatimonadota bacterium
ATACATGTTTACCGCGTGTGCGCCGCCCGCCATCAGGTACCCGCCAACGAGTACTGTGACAACGAGCCATCCGCTCGGCGTCCCCGCGACATACATGGCGGCAACAGTCGTGACGAGCAGCAATGAGATGATTCGCGGCTTGGTGAGCGCGACCAGATCGGAAACCATTGAATGCTCGCGCGCAGAAGCCATCGCATCGTCAGCGCTCATCTCCTGTCCGGCGCTCATGCCACAACCGCGGACGTACGCTCAGGCAGCGAATACTTCGCAAGCGCCGCCAGCGTAAAGATCGACAACCACACCAGCGTTCCAACTGCCTGATGTAACGAACGCCAGCTGGGCGGCAGGTGCATCTCGACCATTCCGGCGGCGACTACTATCTGCAGCGTGATCGCTCCAACGGCAGCCCAAGCGGCACGCCGCACCAGTGGCGATTCGCGTCGCCGGTGCACAGATACTGTGAGACCAATCACATGAAAGAAAAGCAGGAACGCGAGAACACGATGCGTTACCTGGATGTACAATGGCGATCCGGTAAGGGCAATCGAACGGCACCACGGAAATCCCTGACACGACACATTTGCACCCGCCACATTTGCCGTAAGAGCGCCGAGTATCAGTACTAGGAACGCCAGAATGACCGCCGCTCGTGCGCCGCGATATGTCATTTCCGACGCCACGCCGGTGCCGTCGAATCCCCATCCGCCGGCGCGCAACACGGCGATTGACAGAATCGCGAGCAGCGTTATAGCGATCGCGAGATGTGTTACGATGACGTACGGGTTGAGCGAAAGCTTGACCGTGATTCCACCGAATACCGCGGCGACGATCACGAGTCCAGTAGCGAGCAACGCAGAGCGAAGCACCCCGCCGAGACCGCCCACGCCACGTTCAGAACGCCGGACATATGCAGTTGCCAACAGCGCAAGGATTGCGATCGTCACAGCAGCCGCGATATAGCGGTGCGTTACCTCGATCATCAGATCCGGTCGCTCGAACGGAGGAATCAGATACCCCTGGCACGTAGGCCAGTGGTCGCCGCAGCCCATTCCCGAGCCAGTAATCCGCACGATCGCGCCAAACATTATCTGCGCGAAGGCGAGCAGCGTCGCGAGATACCCGAGCCAGCGCAGTAGGGGCGTGCCCCCGTGGCCGCCCCCATTCTCGCGGGTCATCACATCGCCCTCCACGCAGCCCAGAACACAGCCGCGAGCGCGATCGCTGGCAAAACCCCCCAGACCATTTCTACAACTCTGGGCGACCGCGGCATGTTTTCCGCCGGTACCATGTCGGTCGGCGGAAAAAACGCCGACCGCAGAATCAACAGCTCGGCGACGACCGTTACAGCGAGGCATGCCCAGAACAGGGCGCGATGTAGCTCCATTTTAGAGTCGAAAGCTACTCGCCAACCCACGCGGGTTGCAGTACCGTTGTGGATGCCTTCCGCATTGCCGCGCCGAATTGGCCTCTGGAGCGCCGTCGCAATTCTTGTCGGATCCACCGTTGGATCCGGCATTTTTCGATCACCAGCTGGAATTGCGGATCGCCTGCCGGGCCCGCTTCCTATGCTCGCGCTGTGGGTGTTTGGAGGCATCGTGGCGCTCTGCGGCGCTCTCACGCTCGCGGAAATCGCCAGTGCGTATCCGGAAACCGGCGGTGTGTACGTCTATATAAGAGAAGGGTGGGGACGTCTCCCCGCCTTCCTCTTTGGCTGGGCCGAATTGGTGATCATCCGCGCCGCGGCACTCGGTGCCATCTCTACGACATTCGCGGAATATCTTTTGCGATCGTTCGGACATGATCCGTCCATGGCTCCGTACAACCAGTGGGTGCACTATGTCGCTGCCATCGCGATCGCGATCATGGGCGTACTCAACTACGTGGGCGTCAAGTGGGGCACACTCGTTCAGAATTCGCTCACGGTGCTAAAGTGCGCGGGCCTCCTGGCCATCGAGATTGTCGCGCTGGCCGCGCTACCTCACACTGGCGGCCATTTCACACCTGTCGCACCGGCCGGCAGTTTTGGTTTTGTGCCGTTCGCGCTCGCGCTCACTTCAGTGCTCTGGGTGTACGATGGTTGGGCCGACGTCAGCTTTGTTGGCGGCGAAGTGAAAGATCCCGAGCGCAATCTTCCGAAAGTCCTGATCTTCGGAACGCTCGCCGTGATCGCGCTCTATCTATTGGCGAACATAGCGTATCTGTCCGTGCTCTCGATCGACGAGATGCGACACTCCAAGCTCGTTGCCGCCGACGTTGCGCAGCGCCTCATCGGCGAGCCCGGCGTTGCGGCGGTCGGCGTCATCGTCATGCTCTCGGCGCTGGGAACTCTCGCCAGCTCCATGCTCACCGGTCCACGCATCCTTTTCGCTATGGCCACCGACGGCTTGTTGTTCCGGAGGCTGGGTCAGGTCCAGCCTCGCTTTCAGACACCCGGCGCCGCGATCCTGCTCGCTACAGCGCTGGGCGTCGTCTTCGTCATGCTGCGCACGTTCGAACAGCTCGCCGACACCTTTGTCACCGCGATAATTCCGTTCTACGCGCTCGGCGTCGCGGCGATCTTTCCGCTCAGAAAGAAGCGCGCTGGCTACAAGCCCGCCGTTCGCGCTCTCGGGTACCCAATCGCCCCAGTCATATTCGTCCTGGCGATTCTCTACCTGCTTGGCAGCGCCCTCGCCGATCCCACGGCGCGAATACCAACGCTGGCGATATTCGCCGTGATATTCTCTGGCCTGTTGTTCTATCCCTGGATTAATCGAACGATCATTCGGTAAAATAGTTGCACAGACGTTGCAAATTGCCCCTGCCCCAAATTCGAATCTTTCCGTAAAATGTATGCTTCCTCAATCTGAGAGATTGCATGCTCAAGAGTCGTTTGTTTACGGCGCTGGGCTTGGCGATAGTGTGTTTCTTCGGAACCACACGATTGGTCAGTGCCCAGAACGTTACATCAGGTTCAATCAGTGGAACTGTCACCGATGAGGCGGGTGCTCCCGTCGAAGGCGCACAGGTCCAGGTTCGGGACAATAGCACCGGTGTCACTATTCGCGGGACCACCCGCGACGCCGGACGTTTTATCGTACAGGGCCTCGAAGTCGGCGGCCCGTACACCGTAACGGTTCGTCGCATTGGCTTCGCGCCGCTCGCGAAGGAAGGGCTTCGGGTTACGCTGAGTCAGTCCACACGTGCTGACTTCCAGCTCACCCGTCAGGCTGCAACGTTGAGCGCCGTGCAGGTTACGGGCGCCGCGAACAATGCGGTCATCTCGTCCGCCAAGACCGGTGCGGGAACGACGATCTCGGATTCGGCGCTACGCCGTCTGCCGACCCTCAACCGCAACTTCGCCGACTTCGTATCGCTTGTGCCGCAGGTCTCCACCACCACCGGATATCTCTCCGGCGGCGGCGTGAATCTTCGCCAGAACGCGATTCAGATCGACGGCGCGGCGGCAGGCGATCTCTTCGGACTTGGCACCACGGGCCAGCCGGGCAGTCAGGCCAACGCGAAGTCCATTCCGCTCGAATCTGTGAAGGAGTACCAGGTTCTTCTTTCGCCGTTCGACGTTCGTCAGGGCAACTTCGGTGGTCTTCTCATCAATGCCGTAACGCAGAGCGGCACCAACGACTTTCACGGCACGGCGTACGGCTACTCCCAGACGCAGAACCTCGAGCGCTCGCAGCCGTATCTCAATCAGTTCCTCAAGCAGCAGTATGGTTTCTCGCTTGGCGGCCCGATCGTGAAGAACCACGTTTTCTTCTTCGTGAATCCGGAGTGGGAAAAATTCCGTACTCCGACAACTGGCTCGTTCGTTGGCTCACCAGACCAGTTCGTTTCACAGGGGTCAATTGACCAGTTCAACAACATTCTCACCAACACGTACGGACTCGCCAGTGGCGGCACGGGCGCACAGGTGCAGCGGCTCAATCCCAAGACGAATATCTTCGCTCGCGTGGATGCATACCTGCCGTTCGGTACTCGCCTCGTATTGCGCCACAATTATGCGGCCGCGGATAACGTCTCGTTCGGTCGCGGCACGGCGACAACAGCCGTACCGAACTTCGGACTCACGTCCAACGCATACAAGTTCAGCACCAAAACCAACTCGTCTGTCGCTGAATTCCTGAGCAACTTTTCGAATGGCGTCTTCAACGAGCTCCTGCTCAACCTCACGAAGACAAGCGACTTCCGCACCGTTCCGGTTCACTACCCCCAGATCACGGTGCGGGAAATTCCGCGGTCCGACACCCCCAACGGCATTGCTAACTTCGTTGCCGGCACCGAGGCGTCTTCCCAGGGCAATACCCTGGATCAACGCACCTTCGAGATCACGGACAACTTCACTTTCCCGATCGGCGATCACCACATCACGATCGGTACCAAGGATCAGTTCTACAAGCCGGTGAACCTGTTCGCGCAGAATTCACTCGGCTCATGGACCTTCAGCAACCTTGATTCTCTGCAGAAGGGACTGGCATCGAATTACGCAGTCAGCGCGCCGGCACCCACGGATGCAGCGCACGGTCTCGCGACGTTCCGCGCAACGATGTACGCCTACTACATCGAAGACATCTGGCAGGCCACGCCGCGACTCAACCTCACCGTTGGTGCGCGTTGGGATAAGCCTAGCTTCGGCGATAGGCCTCCAGTTACGCAGAACGTGATCGATCAGTACGGTCGCAATACCAGCACCGTCCCGACCCGTGGCCAGTTCTCACCGCGCGTCGCGTTCAACTGGGATGTGACTGGCGATCAGCGCAACCAGGTGCGCGGCGGTATCGGCTATTTCAGCGGTCCGCCTCCATACGTGTATCTCTCCAATGCGTTCGGCAACTCGGGCTCGAGCGGCTTCGTCGCGCTTACGTGCAACGGTGCGGCGCTCACGGCTAGCTCGAAGACATCGCTACTGGTTCCCGCGTTCAACTCGGCGAACATCGCAAGCCCGCCAACGACGTGCGCAAGCGGCACATTCGCGGGCAACACGATTCCAGGCGCAACGATCGTTGGTCCGTCGGCTGGTTCGGCGGTCAACACGATCGATCCGAAGTTCCGTTTCCCGCAGTACCAGAAGATCTCGGCGGCGTACGACCATCGTTTCTCGAACGGCCTCATCAGCACGGTCGAAGGTCTGTACACCAAGGCCATCAGCAACGCGTTCTACCAGAACCTCGCGCTGGTCGGTCCCACAGGCGTCGTGGATTCTCACGGCCGGATGTTGTATGGCAATCTCACGGCGACGGGCGGCACGCCCATCACCATCGGCGGTCGCCAGCAGGTGCTGGATCTGACTAACACGCACGG
>PLEG01000161.1 GCA_003136975.1 Gemmatimonadota bacterium
GCTGTTGATTCTGACTGCTTGGCACTGTCGCTGGGCGTCGGCCGCACCTGTCGGCAGGTTACACCT
The DNA here is from genome assembly GCA_003136975.1 of Gemmatimonadota bacterium. Taxonomy (GTDB): domain Bacteria; phylum Gemmatimonadota; class Gemmatimonadetes; order Gemmatimonadales; family Gemmatimonadaceae; genus Fen-1247. The sequence continues at coordinate 67 of PLEG01000161.1, forward strand.
GCAAGGGTGGTATATAGCATTCAATCGTCGGCCATGGATCCTCGCCTTCGGCGAGGATGACTTCTTATGAGAATTATGCACGTCGGGGACCTAGGCCACCGTGCGCTATTCCGAGAGCTCGATCAACACGCCGCCCGTCGATTTCGGATGCAGAAAGGCAATCCGCTTTCCTTCGGCCCCCAACCGCGGCTCCTCGTCGATCAGCTGGACCCCAGCGGCTCGGCACCGCGCCATCGCGATATCGATATCGGCAACGGCAACACAAATGTGATGTATCCCTGCGCCCCGGCGCGCCAGATACTTGCCGATCGGCGTCTCCGGCCCAACGGGCTCCAGAAACTCGATCAACGACTCGCCGCTCTGAACCGCGGCGATCCGCGCGCCGTCCGAGTCCGACATCAAAATCTCGGGCATGCCCAGCACATCCCGGAAAAAGGGCAGGATGGCCGATAGCGATTCGACCGCGATTCCGACGTGCGCGATGTGAGCGGGTTTGCCGGATGATCCAGCCTCGGCGCCTGTCTTGCTCATTGCTCGGGTCATTAGATTAGAAGGTGAGCACGTGAACACTTTGCACTCACGAAAAGCGGCATGGTTGCCGCGGAGAAAGATAAGATGTCGAATTCGGTGGAGCTTACGGACGCCACCTTCTCGAGCGAGATCGAGAAGCACGACGGCCTTGCAGTGGTGGACTTCTGGGCTCCTTGGTGTGGCCCGTGCCGCATGCTCGGCCCGCTCCTGGACGAGCTCGCTACCGAGTACGCCGGCAAGGCCAAAGTAGCGAAGGTGGATGTCGATCAGAATCAGAGCCTCGCCCAGCGCTTCGGCGTTCGGTCGATCCCCTTGATTCTTTTCTTCAAGGACGGAAAGGTTGTGGATCAGGTCCTTGGCGCAGTTCCCAAGGCACAACTCGCCGCGAAGTTCCAGCAGCACGCGGCGTAATTCTCGCCCGGTCGCACGAGGGGCGTTCGTTCAGTCAGCCATGACTCGATCATGGTGATTGGATGACCGCCCCTTTTTTGTCCGATAAATCCACCGCGGCACCGGGCTCGCTATTTGTCGTCGCAACGCCGATCGGTAACCTCGGCGACATAACAATTCGCGCCGTCGAAGTGCTTAAATCGGTGAGCCTGATCGTCGCCGAGGATACTCGGCATTCGCGCACGCTGATGACGCATCTCGGAATTCAGACGAAGATGAGCGCGTATCACGAGCACAACGAAGCGCGCGAGTCACCGCGCCTGGTCAAGCGAATGCTCGCGGGTGAATCCATCGCGTTGATCTCGGACGCGGGGACGCCGCTGCTCTCGGATCCCGGTGCGCGACTCGTGGCCGCATCACTCGAGGCAGAGCTGCGCGTCATCCCGATACCGGGTGCATCAGCACTGCTCTCCGCACTGGTCGCGTCGGGAATCTCGGCGGACCAGTTCACTTTTCTCGGCTTTCTTCCGCGCAAGGGCGGTGAACGCGAGTCGATGCTGCGCACGTTCGCGCGCTCTGCGTTCACCATCGTGATTTACGAGTCACCACAACGAATTTCGGCGACGCTCGCAGATCTCGTCGAAGCTGGCTGCGGCGACCGAGCGGCTGCACTGGCGCGTGAGCTGACCAAGCACTTCGAGGATGTGCGCCGCGGAACCGTCTCATCGCTTCACGCCGGAACGGTGGACGGCGTGCGCGGAGAATTGGTGCTCGTGATCGCCGGAGCGACCGAGCNNCGCCGAGTGAGAGCGAAGCGCGCGACACGGTGTCGAAGATGCGCTCCGAGGGGGCATCGTCGCGCGACATCATTGAACGGCTGACAGACGAGCTTGGCGTCCCGCGAAACGTCGCGTACAAGCTTGCGCATTCTCCGCCGGATTCCACTCCAGCGGGTTAAGTTCCCAGGGTGTCGTTCAGCCCGAAAATAACCCGATGATCGCCCCGCTCGATCTCGTCGCCGCTGCGACCCGGATGGTGCTGGATGATTACGCCGATGACGAGGCGTCGCCGCCCGCGACCCAACAGGTCCGCGAGCTCCGGGCGCTCGATCCCGTTGCGGTGTCGGCGGATCTCGGACCTCACGGTCCGATCGCGCGCGCGATGTTGCGCTTCGAAGACCGTCCGACTCAGCGCGCAATGGCGCATGCCGTTGTCGATCTCTACAACTCGGGTGGCGTTGGGCTGCTGGAAGCGGGAACCGGAGTGGGAAAGTCGCTGGGCTATCTCATTCCCGCGCTCCGCTGGGCCGCCGCGAATGGCGAGCGCACCGTCGTCTCGACGAACACGATCAATCTTCAGGAACAACTCGTAAGAAAGGATCTCCCGTTTCTGCGTGACGCGCTCGCGTCGGAGCAGAACGTTCGGTTCGCACTACTGAAAGGATGGCGCAACTATCTCTGCAAGCTGCGCCTCGCGCAAGCGACTCTGCTCGGCCCGACACTCGTTGACGACGACACCAGCGAGGGGTTGGAGGAGATTCGCGCATGGAGCGAAACGACCGAGGATGGATCACTCAGCGATCTCACAACGCCGCCACGTGGTGAAGTGTGGGATGAGGTCGCGGCGGAGCCGGATCTGTGCACCCGGAATGCATGTCCGCACTTTCAGGATTGCTTCCTGTTCAAGGCGCGGCGAGAAGCCGCACAGGCAGATGTTGTCGTAGTGAATCATCATCTCCTGATGTCGGATGTCGCGGTACGCCGAGCGGCTGGCAACTGGGACGATGCAGCGGTGATTCCGTCGTACACTCGCCTCGTAATCGACGAAGGACATCATCTTGAGGACGCGGCGTCCGCTCACCTCGGTGTTACGACATCACGCCGTGCGCTTCAACGGTTGTTTGGACGACTCGATCGTCGCGGGCGCGGATTGGTGAACACGCTTGTCGAGCGTTTGTCCGCGTCGCGTGATCTACTCGGTACCGCGAGCCTGGACGTGGTCACGCAGCGCATAGTTCCGGCCGTTCGCGCATCGCGGGAAAAGAGCGACCTGTTGTTCGACTTGCTGCTCGCCGTGTTGCACACCGGCGCTGCACCCGTCATGCGTATGAGTGACGACTTGCGCAGCATCCGGTCTGGAAAGGCGGCCTGCACATTGCGCTGACCGATCTGTTGCGGGAGCTGCGCGTACTCGGCGATAGTCTGACACTCGTCAGCGATAGGCTGCAAGGTGGGGGCACGCGTGACGACACGTTGCTGATGCTCGTAAACGAGCTCCGCGCAGTTGCGCGCAGACTCGACGCGTCTGCTGATGGATTGATGCTCGCTCTACGCCCGCCGGCGACCGTCGAGCCGATGGTGCGCTGGCTCGAGGTAAAGGGACGGGAAGGAAATGTGGCTGTGACCGCGGTACCGTTGGATCTTGCTCCGATTTTGCGCGACGATCTGTTCACGCGTGTAAAGACCGCGATCGTCACGAGCGCAACGCTCGGCACCGAGGGTGATTTCTCGTTCGTGGCGCGCCGGTTTGGACTCGACGGAAGTGCGATTACGCCTGTTACCGCTGCGTTCGCTTCGCCGTTCGATTATCAGTCGCAGGCATTGTTGATCGTTCCCACTGACATACCAGCGCCGAACGAGGACGCCGCGTCCCACTTCGCCGCGGTCTTGCGGATAGTCGAAGGTGTGGCGCGCGCATCAGGCGGCGGAATGTTCGTGTTGTTCACGAGCCACCGCGACGTCCGCGCAGCCGCGGAGTCGTTGCGACGTAGCGGCCTTGCGGATGACTTTACGCTGCTGGTGCACGGAGAAGATGGGCGAGATGCGCTTCTCGAGCGCTTTCGCAACTCCGGCAACGCGATATTGCTGGGCACCTCGTCGTACTGGGAAGGGGTGGACGTGCCGGGATCGGCGTTGCGCGCGCTGGTCATCGCGCGGCTGCCGTTCCGTGTCCCATCCGAGCCGGTAACGGCTGCGCAATGCGAGGCGATCACGGCGCGCGGTGGAGACGCATTCGGCGAATACATGCTGCCCCATGCATCGCTCCGCCTCAAGCAGGGATTCGGCCGGCTGATTCGGACCGCGAGCGACCGTGGCGCCATCGTTATAGCCGATCCCCGCGTAATCACAAAGAGATACGGTCGCGAGTTATTGCGCGACCTTCCTCCCGCCAAGCGCATGAGCGGAGCGTGGAGTGCGCTCGAGCGGCAACTTCAACGCTTCTACAGCATGTCCAATGACTGACCGACCTGGAAAGATCGTTTGCGTGGGCCGTAACTATTCCGAGCACGCCAAGGAGCTCGGAAATGATGTGCCTAAAGAGCCGCTACTCTTTCTCAAGCCACCCTCGAGCGTGGTCTGGGAAGGCGAGGCGATAGTTCTTCCTGCCCAATCGAAGCAGGTGGAGTTCGAGGGGGAAATCGGGATCGTGATCGGCGCGCGGCTGTCGCATGTGGATGCGGCGAGCGCCCGCGGAGCGATTCGGGGGGTATGCGCCCTGAATGACGTTACGGCGCGCGACCTCCAGAAGAGCGATGGCCAGTGGACTCGGGCCAAAGGCTTCGACACATTCTGCGCGATCGGGCCGGAGTCGCCGGCGCCGGCGGACCTCGGAACCCTAGTGGTACTAACCCGGGTGAACGGTGTAGAACGCCAACACGGTGCAGCTAGTGATATGGTCTTCTCGATTCCGGAGCTACTGTCCTATATATCTGGAATCATGACGCTGGAGCCTGGCGACGTCGTAGCAACCGGGACCCCTGCGGGTGTAGGCAAGCTCGTGGCTGGCGATGTGGTGGAAGTGGAGATTCCCGGATTCAGCAAAGTACGCAACCCTGTTACCAACACCGTCTAAGTGCCTCCGTACAACGAACGAATCACCAACCTGCCGCCATATCCGCTCGCACACATTCCGCGCAAAAAGCGGGAGCTGATCGCGCGCGGCGTTGATCTCATCGATCTTGGCGCGGGCGACGCTATCCTTCCGCCGCCTGAAGCCGCGCTCGAGCGCATGGAGCGCGCCATCCGCGAGCCCGCGATGGGCCGCTACGGTTTCGAGCTCGGCCTCATGGAATACCGCGAAGCGATAGTTCGCTTCATGAAGAAGCGCTTCGGCGTCACATTCGATCCGCTCACCGAAGTCGTTCCGCTGATCGGATCCAAGGAAGGGCTCGCGCATCTTGCATTCGCTTATCTGGATCGTGGCGACTACGCGATAATGCCGGAGCCGGGCTACAACGCCTACATGGGCGGAACGATTCTGTCGAATGGAACGCCGTACCGGTACGAATTGCGCGCCGACAATAATTTCCTCGTGGATCTGGATGAGGTTCCGAGCGACGTTCTTGCGCACACCAAGATTCTGTATCTCAACTATCCCGGCAACCCCACGGCAGCGATCGCGCCGCTCGACTATCTCGAGCGCGTCGTCAAGCAGTGCAAGGAGCACGACATAGTGCTGGTGTACGATAATGCGTACTCCGAAGTCGCGTACGACGGATATGTGCCGCCGAGCATCTTCGAGGTGGAGGGCGCGCGCGACGTGGCGCTCGAGTTCCATTCGATGTCGAAGACGTTCAACATGACGGGTTGGCGCTGCGGGTGGGCGTGCGGCAAGCCGGAGCTTGTGCACGCGCTTGCGACTGTGAAGTCGTTCATCGATACCGGATCGTTTCTCGCCGTGCAGGCAGCAGCAGCGGCCGCGCTCGACGTTCACGACGAGTTTGTCCCGAAGAACATGGCGATCTTCACCGAGCGCAGAGATGCCGCGGTCGCTGCGTTCCGCGAGAACGGCTTCACGTGCGATGTGCCAAAAGCGGCGATGTATCTCTGGATTCCGCTGCCCGCGCACATTCCGAGCAAGGTGTTCGCCGACAAGTTGATGGAAGAGGGAGTGGTCGTGATGGCCGGTGCCGCGTTCGGACAGGGCGGGGAAGGATTCTTCCGCATCTCGTTCATCACGTCACCGGATCGCATTCGTGAAGCCGCGAAGCGTGCCGGACGTGTGCTCGCTTCGTTCAACGACTAGGCCTCGCCAGAACATGAATCTTCGCCGCCCGTCGGGCGCATGGATAACATCGGTCGCCATTCACCTGGTGGTGGCCGTGCTTTTCATCCAGGCGCTCCTCTCGCGGCATCCGTTCTTCATGTCGTTCGGGCGTCCCGCTCCGGAAGCGGTTGTGGAGCGGATCGGATTCCTGTCACTCCCGCAGCAGAAGAATCCGGGGCCCGTGACAGCTGGCCGTAGTGGCGGCGATGGCATTTCGAAGAAGCCGAGTGCCGTTCCGCTCCCGGTAGCACCGACTGTTGTACCGACGACAATTACCGCGGCGCCGAAGGGACCGCCGGTGATGTCAATTGGACCGTCCAGCGGACCACTCATCGGCGGTGGTGGCCAGCTTCTCGGAATTCAACCACGCTATGAAGATTCGCGCGTGTGGGCGGCGCCCGGACAGATAGCAACCGCGCCAAAGACAGCGACCGAGCGACTGGACAGCGTAATAGTCAACGACATTGGCGCGTACAACGATTCGGTGCGTGTGGCAAATGCCGGCCGGCGCGCGCCGGGTGATTGGACATTCCAGAAGAATGGCCAGAAATACGGAATCGACAGTAAATACATACGGCTCGGGCCGGTATCGATCCCAACTGCGGTTCTCGCGATGTTGCCGATCAACCTCACTGGCAATCCGACGACGTACGAGCGCAACAAGACGCTAACAGCGAACCACGACGAGATATTCGAGCAGGCTCAACGCGGAATGAACAACGCCGATTTCGACAAGGCTGTGCGCAGCATTCGCCAACGAAAGGAGCGCGAGCGTCGCGAGGCCGAGGCCGAAAAGAAAAAGGCGGCCGATCAGGCCGCCTCCCAACCGAACTAGACTCGCGACCCGACGCTCCTGCGTAGCGACACTGTACCGCATGGTCGCCGGCCATGGATTCCCGCATTCGCGGGAATGACGATATTGGTTAGAGAATCTTCGTTACGATTTCGATTTCGCTTACGAAATCATTCCTGACGCTGCCGTCTGCATGCTCTGCGTGTTCATTACGCTGAACGGGCGGAACACGCCGCACACCACTCCGAGCACTCCGAAGTCGTCACGCGAGCCGATGCTGATGTCTCGATCGGCAGGATTTGCAGCCTTGAGCACGACCGTCTGACCTTCGTGCGCGAGCGTTTTGATAGTGGCTTCCTCGCCGATGCGCGCCGCGATTATGTCGCCATCCCTTGCGGTTGTCGCGGGATCAATCATCACGAAGTCACCGCTCTCTATCGCGCGACCGATCATGCTTTCTCCCTTCACCTTGAGGAAGAAGACGCGATCTGATGGAAGAAATCTTCGATCCATCGTTATGAAGCCTTCGCGATGCTCTGGAAGCAACGCCGGCTCGCCGGCGTGGATGCGACCGTAGAACGGGACCGGCGTTGACTGCGCCGCGCCACTGAAGCCCAACAGACGAACGCCGCGTGAGCGCGATGGATCGCGTTCTATGTAACCCTTCCGCGCGAGCGACTGCAGTAAATCCGAGACTGTCTTTGTCGACTTGATCTCGAATTGCTTACCGATGTCACGAATGCTCGGTTGGTACGTATGTTCTGCTGTGAAGTCGAGCAGATACTGATAGACTGAGCTTTCGAGGCGCGTCAATTGCTCAGACATAGGGACTCCCTGGTGGGTTCAAGTGGTACGTTGGAGCACTAAGATGCGGCTGTTTCTGCACTTGGTCAACCATCGGTTTGCTGAGAAAGGTACTCGATCGCTCGTTCGAGTCGCCCGATCGCGCGGTCGCGCCCCTGCATCACAAGAACGTCGAAGATTCCCGGGCTGACTGTCAGGCCAGTCAGGGCCACTCGAAGCGGCTGAAATAGCTTTCCACCGCCAATTCCGTGCCGCTCGGCGAGACCACGGAGCTCGGCTTCGAGCGTCGCCGCGTCCCAGGACGGCGCAGCGGAAAGCGTGTCGCGAGTGGACGAGAGAATCGAGAGTGATGCTGCGCGGTCCTTCCACTGTTTGGCGACTGCTTCCGGGTCATATGCGATCTCGTCCGCGAAGTACGGTGCCGCCTGGCGAACGATGTCGTCGACCACGCGGGCACGAACGCGCAGCAGATCGACGAGCTGCAGATACCAGTCGTGCCGCTCGGCGAGCTCGTCGGCCGTCGCGAGCCCGGCAGCAACAATCGCGCGAGTTACAACCGGTTCGAGATCGGCGAGCGGCATCATGGACATGTGCTGCCCGTTCATCCACTCGAGCTTCTTCGGATCGAATATCGCGGCCTTGCGTTGCAATCCTTCTGGTGCGAACAGCTCAGTCATCTCAGCCAGCGACATCACTTCGCGGTCACCGCCTGGGGACCAGCCGAGTAATGCGAGAAAGTTGAGCATCGCTTGCGGGAGCAGCCCTTCGTGCTGATAGTCGCCTACAGCGGTCGCTCCATGGCGCTTGCTCAGCTTTTTGCCGTCCAATCCGTGAATCATCGGCAGATGCGCGAAGCGCGGAAGCTCCTTGCCAAGTGCGCGGTAGAGCATTATCTGCTTGGGCGTATTGGAGATGTGATCGTCGCCGCGCATGACGAGCGTAATGCCCATCGCGATGTCGTCCGAGACAACCGCAAAGTTGTAGATGGGCGTGCGATCGGAGCGGAGAATCACAAAGTCGTCGACGTCCTTGTTTGGAAACGCGATGCGCTCGTGAACGAGGTCGTCCCATTCGGTCACGCCAGTCTCCTCCGGCACACGGAATCGCACGACGTACGGATCTTCGCGCTCGAGTCGTTCCTGCTCCTCGTGCAACGGAAGCTCGGCCCACTCGCGCTTGTACTTGTAGGTCTCGCCACGCGCCTGCGCGGCAGCTCTGCGCTCGTCGAGCACTGCCTGTGGCGTGAAATCGCGATACGCGAGACCCGCGTCAAGCAACTGCTTCACATCCGCGCGATGTCGCTCGAGGTTGGCGCCCTGATATACCACCGGCTCATCCCAAGCGAGCCCGAGCCACTCCAGTCCTTCGAAAATCGCGCGCGTGCTCTCGTCGGTGCTGCGCGCCTTGTCGGTGTCCTCGATGCGCAGCAGCAT
>PLEG01000399.1 GCA_003136975.1 Gemmatimonadota bacterium
ACGAGTCCCAGGCTATTCCGTTCTATATCAATGAGGGACAGGAGCCCCTCATCGCGGAGGCTAGGCCGTTCGCCGTGCAGGGATGATGAACCCGGCGATGAGCCCAGAGAGGTGCTCATCCCGCTCGGTTGGATCGTCGGTCGATGCGAACGGATCCGGCCAGTGCTCAAGATAGGCCTTGAGAAGATCGGACGTTTGTTCTTCCGCGGTTTGCCGTCTCAGGCGAGAGATCTGGGGGTGAAGTTTGAGATTCACGAGTTGCCCTTGCGGTTATGAATGTCTGCGGGCCCGGTGTGCAGGATGTGCACCAGGCCTGCCTTTGCGGGCAGATCATTCTGGGGCGGTTGGCGAAGTTACGACGGGAGGGAATGGGTGTAGATGGCCGTCGGGAGGCCATCTGGCTTCATCTGGCGAAGCTCCGAGAAGATGAAACCGAGCTTTTCGAGCAGCTTGATGGACGGGAGGTTGTCTGGCGAGACCAGTCCAAGCGTGCGGGGAACGCCGAGTGAGCTGTGGGCGAAGTGGAGAACGGCCGAGGCTGCTTCGAAGGCAAAGCCCTGGGACCAGAACTCCGGGAGCAGAGCATAGCCGAGGTCGACGTCATCGAATTGAATGCGCTTGAGTATGCCACACATGCCGATCGGTGCGAGCGACGATTTGAGCGCGACCATGTACAGGCCATGACCATGGTCGGTGTAACTCCTGATTGGCCCGTCGAGCAGGTAAGTCGAAGCCTGTTCAACGGACCTGATCCCGCGGTCACCGATGTTCGCGATGAACGACGGGTCATTGACGAGCCGAAGGACGAACTCGGCGTCATCGGTGGTGAGATGACGGAGGACTAGCCGGTCAGTTTCGAGGATATTCATGGGCGGCGTCCCGCGGCTCATCACACAATTGGCGTAGCATTGCCTCCGCGCGCGGCTCGAGCGTGAGCTTTCCCTCCATGAAGCGATAGATCTCGTCTCTGGAGAGACCCGCGCTGATCAGGGCGTCGTACACCTGGGCCCAGTTGCAGCGGCCGTCATCTATTGAGGATTGTAGCTCCCAGACAGTCATAAGGATGCAAGCTGCGATCATCGGGGCGGCGCTGGTAGTGCTGAATCAAGCCAAAATACTGCGATTTCTGGCCAAGGGGCTTTGTGGGCGACGGCACTCGAACGCCGGCGTCATGAATTCGCTGCCGATCCCGAGACTGCTGCGCTTCCAGTCTCTCCGCGCGTTTCGGAGATCGTGCACGCCGCTAGCGGCACGCCACCCGACAGGATGACGCTGCGTTACGGCGACGTTTAGGGAATTGCCCGTCGCACTACATTTAGGGCAGGACGAGGCAGTACACTGACACGCCCAAGCCGTCTCTCGTTCCAAAACACACCCAGTAGTCTCACACGCTATCGGGCTTTTCCGGGGTTTCAGTGGCACCGCAATTCATCTATGTAATGAAGGATCTCCGGAAGGTGGTTCCACCTTCGCGCGAAATCCTGAAGGGTATCTGGCTCTCGTTCTATCCTGGCGCCAAGATCGGCGTACTCGGCGCCAACGGCGCGGGGAAGTCATCGTTGTTGCGCATCATGGCCGGCGTCGACCAGGATTATCAGGGAGAGGCGTGGTCGCATCCGGGAACGCGGATCGGTTATCTGTCGCAGGAGCCGCAGCTTGACGCGACGAAGACTGTGCGCGAGAACGTCGAGGAAGGCGTGAAGGCAACGCGCGATCTGCTCAAGAAGTTCGAGGAGATCTCGATGAAGTTCGCGGAGCCGATGAGCGACGACGAGATGAACAAGCTGCTGGAGCAGCAGGGTCGCGTGCAGGAGCAGATAGACGCCGCGAACGCGTGGGAGCTCGATCGTCAAATCGAAATCGCAATGGACGCGCTGCGTCTTCCGCCAGGCGATGCCGCGGTGACGACATTGTCTGGTGGTGAAAAGCGGAGAGTTGCGTTGTGTCGTGTGTTGTTGGAGCAGCCGGACATGTTGCTGCTTGACGAGCCGACCAACCATCTGGACGCGGAATCGGTTGCGTGGCTGGAGCGCTATCTCAAGGAGTTTCCGGGAACAGTCGTCGCCATTACACACGATCGTTATTTCCTGGACAACGTTGCGCAGTGGATATTGGAATTGGATCGCGGCGCGGGGATCCCGTACGAGGGGAATTACACCTCATGGCTGGAGCAGAAGCGCGCGCGTTTGCAACTTGAAGAGAAAACGGAGTCAGCGCGTCAGCGCACGCTGGAGCGCGAGTTGGAATGGGTGCGCATGGCACCGCGCGCGCGACAGGCGAAGAACAAGGCTCGCGTTCAGAAGTATGAAGAGCTTGCCGAGGCGGATACGGCAGAGAAGACGATGGCGCATGAGATAGTAATTCCGCCACCGCCGCGGCTCGGTAACGACGTCGTGATTGCGAAGGGATTGAAGAAGGGTTACGGCGACAAGTTGTTGTACGACGATCTCACCTTTTCGCTACCGCGCGGTGGGATTGTCGGAGTGATCGGCCCGAACGGCGCGGGTAAGACGACATTGTTCCGGATGATCGAGGGAACCGAGAAACCGGACGGCGGCGCACTCGTGATCGGTGATACGGTCGTGCTTGCGTACGCGGATCAGGAGCGTCAGTTAAACGGGGCCAAGAGTGTGTACGACGAAGTGAGTCAGGGTCACGATCTGATTCAGGTAGGCAAGCGCGAGATGAATGCGAGAGCATATCTATCGAGCTTCAACTTCAAGGGTACCGATCAGCAGAAGAAGGTTGCGGATCTATCGGGCGGGGAACGGAATCGATTGCAGCTCGCGAAGGTTCTGAAGGCGGGCGGGAATCTGTTGTTGCTGGATGAGCCGACCAATGATCTTGATGTCGATACGTTACGCGCGCTGGAAGATGCGTTGATTGATTTTGCGGGATGTGCGGTTGTGATCTCGCATGATCGGTGGTTTCTGGATCGAATCGCGACGCACATGTTGGCGTTTGAGGGAGATAGTGAGGTGGTGTGGTTTGAGGGGAATTATCGGGATTATGAATTGGATCTGCATCGCAGGAAGGGGACGGATGCGGATCAGCCGAAGAGGATCAAGTACAAGGCGTTGGTGCGAGGGTAGTTACAGACGCAAGTATGCCGGCGACAATCCTCGGATTGTCGCCGGCATTTTCTGTCGCCGGGGAGGCGAAATCAGCATGTCGGCAGCATGTTTTGTCACGGATTTTGTCACGGATTCCGCGGCTCACTCGCTGCTTCAGCACGTGATGTAAGCGACGAAGTGCCGGTCACTGCGTGATCAACCTGAAATCGTTTAGAAAATGGGGTCAGCGTGGACTCTCTGGACGCCAACCGATCGCGTATACCAAGAGATGTGTACTCTGACCCCATTTTCTTCCTATCCGCGGCACGCACCACAGTAGGCCCTGAAGCTCGTTACGATGACCTAAGTCGCTTTAGTTCGGCAGCTGCATGCAGATGATACGGGATACTGGCGTTATCTCCATCAGATGCGCGGCGCAAGAGTTCGAATGCTTCGACGCTGCCGGCATCTACGCGCAAAAGAGCACGGGCAACTTCTAAGTCCCGCTTAACGCGAACCCGAGTGCGTTCTCCGTCACTCTTAGCTCGAGACAAAGCTTTATCGTAAAGCATACGGCCTGCTGCAATATCGCCGTGCCAAAGCGCGAGTAAACCTCGAGTCGCAGTCAGGTGTGATCGCGTTATATCTTCTTCTATTGGTATCGTTTTCAAGATAGACGCTGCTTCATCGATTAAGCCATTTTGGAGCATTGCGTACGCAAGATTGTTCTTCAAAGTGACATCTTCTGGGAATAGCGCTAGTCCGCGCCGTCCGAGTTCGATTGCCTTATCAAGGTCGCCTGTCCAATCAGAGTAAGCAGCCGTGAGCATCGCATAGAGATTGCTATCAGCGCGGGCGTCGGCAAGAAGCGACTCGGCAAGCTCGATGGCATCCGCATTCATTCGCGCTTGTATAAGTGCGTTTACAAGGGTCTTGCGCACCTCGTATGCGTCCGGCTCCGGTAATTCACCTAGAGCGCGCAGCCACGTAATGGCGTTATATGATTGGCCCATTGCGACATAGCTTTTCGCCTTGTTGATGGCAAATAGCGGTAACGGCACGAGCTCATATGCTTGTTCAAACCGTTTGATCGCCTCTGCAGGCCTCAACGATCGACTGTACGTCACTCCGATATCGTTAAGAAGACTTGCTCGAATCGACGGATCGTCTGTCTTTTGGGCGGCAGACTCAAGCCACTTCCTTGCTTCGGCCCAATCCTCCTGCTCTAAGGCTGCCCGCCCGGCAATGCGTGCTGGGATGGGGGGGGCACTTGCAAAGTTGTGCTGGACCTTAACCAGACGGCGGATTTCCGTATAATTTCGTTCTGCAAGATAGATGCGTAATAAGTTTTCGAAACTCTCCTGATAGAGGGGTCCTATACGCATCGCCTCTTGGAAGCGTTGTTTAGCAGCACGCCACTGCCCCGCCTTAAATTCGGCAATCCCAAGCACGTTGCGAGCAGTGACCCAGTCCGGCTTTATCCGCACGACCTTGCGTAAGTCTGCAATTCCTTCTTTGTACGCGCCCTGAGCGACTTTGAGACTTCCACGCGTGGCAAAGAACAAAGCCGATCGCGACGATGGTAACACTTGTCGATTCAATAAGTTGGAAGCCTCGTCGATCCGGTGCAAGTTCACAAGGATGACGGCGTACGCTACCAACACTTCCAAATCAGACGGAAAGTCAGTCCTGAGTCTCTCCAGAATAGACAAGGCATCTTCGAACATGCCGCGTTGTTGAATCACACGCGACAGCCCCAGTCTTGCTGCTCGGTGCTGGGGATCAACACTGATCGAACGCTCAAACGCGTTCTGTGCGTCCATAAGTGAGTCGCTTGCAAGCAGAGCGAATCCTGCCTGCGCCCAGGCCTCAGCTGAATTAGGTAAACGATTGGCACGAGCAAGGGCAGCACCGGCAGCTGCTGTGAGCATTTCTCTTGCACTTTCATCGGCCATGCTCTCTTCGATGTGTGCAAGGCGCGCAGTTGATTCATCGTTAGGGTCCATTACGACTTCGAACTCAGCTCGCGGACCGAAGATGAGTTCGTCGCCGATGCCAATACTTGAGCGGCCCTTACGCACGGCAAGCGCTACGGGGTCTAAAGGATTTGTTGCCGAATTCATCAGATCCTTCCAGTAAAATGATCGCGCCTCGCCAGCAAAATCGCTGCATCGAGACGATGTAACACTCGAGGAAATGCTACAAGCCGTCTACGAAAGTCGAAGTCACATAGTGAACGGATGAGGCGTGTCACCGCGTCAAGGGTCCCGTCAGTTATCGGATTCAACCATGGAGACGCTGCATAGTCACTTACAGATGGAATCGGGTATTGGCTTGCGGATCGCCCTACACTCGCCAAATAGCCAGTCATACTGCCAGCGGCGGCGATGGTACGCTTAATCTCATGCGGGCTACGCAATCCGATCGCAACCCATAAATTCTGGTTAGTCACTGCCTCGAATAGAATTGCACCGACGCCAAACCAATCGGCCCCCACGTACAAACTCGGTAAAAATCCCGCTCCGGCAAACATCTCGGGTGCGGCGTACAGCAAATGACCAACGGGGAGGCTGTAATCAGCCTCTAGTCGCTCCTCTCCAGATATACGCCGTGCCGTGCCCAAATCTGCCAGCTTTGCAATGCCTCCGGAGAAAAGCAACACATTATCCGGTTTCAGATCGCGGTGGCAATATCCGGCGGAGTGAAGTCGGTTTACTCCCATCACCACATCCCGGACTACTTCAAGGCGTCGAAACAAAGGCTTAGGACGCCGTCGACCGAAGAGGAAAGTGTCGACGCTCTCCTTTCCTCGTTCGAGTGCAAAAAACGAGATTGCAAGAGGGAACGGGGTTCCCAGGGATGTGGTGAGTGTAATACTCAGCTGGTCCAGCTCGCCGACCATTTGTGTGATATGCCTTCTGCCGCCCAGAAGTTCCGAGATCTTAGCTTCACGGCGGAAACAGTCCGCTCTGTATCCTTGGGTACTGGGAGTCAGAAACTTGATTGCAACGTCTTTTCTGGTCCGTAGGTCCGATCCTGCTAAGACGAGCGAGAAGTGCCCGGCAGCGCCATCACCATCGGGCCTCGTGATCGGCTTTACGTTCACATATCGACCACCGAGCGGACCCTGCGAAGCTTGCTCGCAAATAATGTCAGATAGTTGTTGCGCTTCTGCGGAAAGATTACTCACCCGAGAAATGGGCTCGCAGAAGCACGACCGCATCTCGAAAGTGATTAGCCAGGATCTTGCTGACATCCGGTGGAAAGAAACCCGCTTCCATAAATAGGTCGTCTACGTTCGCAGCGTAATGCGCAGCCAACTTGGCGAGTAGATCCGGCGATGGCATCGCCGCTCCAGTCTCGATTTTTGATAAATGCGTGTAGTTGACGCCTACGTAAGGCGCGGCTTGCTTAAGGCTTGCTCCGCTGGCTTGGCGCGCCGTTCTAAGCCGCGATCCAAGGCTACATGCTTGTTTGGTCAGTATTCTCTCTCAGCCGCGAGTATCCGGGTTGTATAGTAACACAACCCGGCCCGGAGTTCCAGCGACAGACCAAGCGGTTTCCAGGTTTTGTTTACGGTGCGATTTGCCGCCTCACTTCCCTCGGACTTAGGTAGCAGAGGGTACATGCTCGCCGTATCTTCTCGCCGTTGATGCGCATGTTCGACCATACCTTGATGTTGAACACCATGCCCGATCCAAACCTCTCCTCCTTCATCTGGTCCGTAGCCGACCTCCTTCGCGGCGACTACAAACAATCCGAGTATGGCCGCGTCATCCTCCCGTTCACGGTCCTCCGCCGGCTGGACTGCGTGCTGGAGCCCACCAAGGCCGCGGTCCTTGCCGAACTGACGAAGCGAAAGAAGAGCGGGCTCAAGCCAGAGCCATTCCTTCAAAAAGCGGCTGGCCAGTCTTTCTGGAACACCTCCAAGTGGAACATGAAGACCGTGATGGGCGATCAGGACAACATCCGGCATAACCTCATCGCCTACGTCGACGCGTTCTCGCCGGCGGTGCGCGACATCTTCGAGGCGTTCGACTTTCATGCTCAGGTGGAGTGGTTGGCGAAGGCTGGACTGCTCTACCTGGTGGCGGAGAAATTCGCCAACATCGACCTGCATCCCAAGGTTGTGTCCAACGTGCAGATGGGCGCGGTGTTCGAAGAATTGATCCGAAAGTTTGCGGAGCTCTCGAACGAAACCGCCGGTGAGCACTTTACGCCGCGCGAAGTGATCCGGCTCATGGTAAACCTCATTTTCATCGAGGACGACGACGCGCTCAACACGCCGCACGTGGTGCGTGAGATCTACGATCCGACGGCGGGTACGGGCGGCATGCTCTCGGTGGCGGAGGAATATCTCCACGAGCACAATCCGACTGCGCGACCTGTTCTTTACGGGCAGGAGCTGAATCCCGAGTCCTACGCTATCTGCAAGGCCGACATGGTCATCAAGGGTCAGCCGGTGGACAACATCCTACTCGGCAACACGCTGTCCGATGACGGGCTTTCGGGGAAGCACTTCGATTACATGCTGTCCAATCCACCGTTCGGCGTTGAATGGAAGAAGATCGAGAAGGCGGTTCGGAAGGAAGCCGAGCAGGATGGATTCAACGGACGCTTCGGGCCGGGTCTTCCGCGCGTCAGCGACGGGTCGCTACTGTTCCTGTTGCATCTCATATCCAAGATGCGGCCCGCTGTGGATGGAGGGAGCCGCTTCGGAATCGTACTCAACGGCTCACCGCTCTTCACCGGCGGTGCGGGAAGTGGCGAGAGCGAGATTCGTCGCTATGTACTCGAGAACGATCTACTTGAAGCGATCGTCGGTCTTCCAACTGACATGTTCTACAATACGGGGATATCGACGTACGTCTGGATTGTCAGCAATCGGAAACCAGAGAATCGCAAAGGGAAGGTGCAGCTCATCGATGCGAGTGGGATGTGGGAGAAGATGCGCAAGAGTCTGGGATCGAAGCGCAAGCAGTTGAGCGATGCGCATATCGATGAGATCACGCAGATGTTCGGCGCGTTCGAGGAAGTGACGAAGGACGGCGTGCCGATCAGTCGAATCTTTCCGAACGAGGCGTTTGGGTATCGCACGATTACGGTGGGACGGCCCCTACGCGATGAGTCGGGGAAGGTTGTGCTGGTGGCGAAGGGGAAGCTCAAGGGTCAGCCGCAGTTGGATTCGAATCTGCGCGACACGGAGAATGTGCCGTTGTCTGAGGACGTCAAGGCGTACTTTGAGCGCGAGGTGCTGCCGCACGCGACGGATGCGTGGATCGATGATGAGAAGACGAAGGTCGGGTATGAGATTCCGTTCAACCGGCACTTTTATGTTTTCAAGCCGCCTCGGGCGCTTAATGAGATCGACGCGGAACTTAAGATCGTCACGGATCGGATACTGACGATGATCGGTGGGCTTTCGGCGTGAGCGTTTCAGGTTATCCGAAGTACAAAGACTCGGGCATGTCGCTAATTGCAGCTATTCCAGACCATTGGGAAGTCGCACCGCTTCGCAGGCATATCCAACGGAATGACGGGGGTGTTTGGGGTGATGAGCCAGATGGACTCGGCGATGTTGTGGTATTACGATCCACCGAGCAAACCGTGGCAGGCGAGTGGGACATTACGGATCCCGCCGTTCGGAAGCTCAATGCCCACGACGTGGGTGCTGCACGACTGATGGAAGGCGACCTGCTCATAACAAAATCGAGCGGAAGCTCGCTTCACATTGGGAAAACGACCATCGTATCAAAGCAGCTTGCCCAAACGGGCTGCTGCTTCTCAAATTTCATGCAGCGAATCAGGCTTGACTCGTCGCTCATTCCCAAGCTCGTTTGGTACATTCTGAATAACGACTTGGCCCGTTTGCAGCTGGATCGCCTGTCGAACTCCACTACTGGTCTAGCGAATCTATCAGCTCGAATTATTGGCCAGATCACGATCCCCGTTACCACCTGGATTGAACAGCAGGCGATCGTATCGTTTCTGGATCGTGAAGTCGCCAAGATCGACGCGCTGATCGCCGAACAGCAACGACTGATCGAATTACTGAAGGAGAAGCGCCAGGCTGTCATCTCG
The DNA here is from genome assembly GCA_003136975.1 of Gemmatimonadota bacterium. Classification (GTDB taxonomy): domain Bacteria; phylum Gemmatimonadota; class Gemmatimonadetes; order Gemmatimonadales; family Gemmatimonadaceae; genus Fen-1247. Next base: position 9,135 of record PLEG01000399.1, read on the forward strand.
CACGCCGTTACCAAGGGACTGAATCCGGACGCGCCGATGAAGCCGTCGGGGGTCGAGTGGATTGGTGATGTGCCTATCCACTGGCAGGTGATGACCTTGGAGCGAATTACAATGAGTCGGTGCGACGGGCCATTCGGATCGGGTCTGAAGTCTGAACATTATACGGAAGCTGGCGTGCGGGTTGTCCGGCTCCAGAATATTCGAGTTGATGGTTTCGCCAGTGCGGCCGCAGCCTACATTGACCCCAGTTACTACGAAACGCAGTTGCGAGATCATGATGTCAGAGGTGGCGACGTATTGATCGCTGGATTGGGCGATGACAAGCACACGGTAGGACGCGCATGCGTCGCTCCAGATGGAATTGAGCCCGCAATGGTAAAGGCGGACTGCTTTCGTTTTCGATTGAATGGAGAGCAAGCGTGTTCAAAATTTGTGGCAATACAGCTTTCTGCCGGCGCCGCGGCAGATGCGGGATTACTTGCCTCGGGATCCACTCGCTCGCGAATTCCTCTCTCTACCATGTCAACGCGGAGATTAGCTCTTCCGCCAATTAGTGAACAGAAGGAAATCACATCGTGTCTTCGCGAACAGATATCCGCTTTCCATGAGCTGATCGGAGAGGCTGAACATGCGATTGTCTTGCTACAAGAGCGTCGCACCGTGCTAATCTCTGCCGCAGTTACGGGCAAGGTCGACGTGCGCAACTACGCTCCAGCCGAAGCCGCATGAGTCTCCATACCGAGATCAACTTCGAGACGGAGATCTGCGACTACCTCGCAGCCAACGGCTGGCAGTACATCATCGACGATGCAACAAAGTACGATCGTGCTCGTGCGCTCTTTCCAGACGATGTCCTCGTCTGGGTCCGAACCACGCAACCAAAGGCGTGGGAGACGCTCGTAAAGAATCACGGCACCGCAGCAGCCGACACGCTTCTTTCCCGTCTCCGTACAGAACTCGACAAGCGCGGCACGCTCGATGTCCTCCGCCACGGCATCGAGCTACTCGGACTTCGTGAGAAACTCACGCTCGCGCAGTTCCGTCCAGCTCTCGCGCTCAATCCGGAGATCGAATCGCGCTACGCTGCCAACTGCCTTCGCGTCATCCGTCAGGTTCACTACTCGCTTAACAATGAGAACTCGATCGATCTCGTTCTCTTCCTGAACGGAATCCCGGTCGCAACGGTCGAGCTCAAGACTGATTTCACCCAGAGCATCGACGACGCGGTCGATCAGTACCGATTCGATCGCAATCCACGCCCCAAGGGACAATCTGCTGAACCGCTGCTCGATTTTCCGCGCGGCGCGCTGGTGCACTTCGCGGTGAGCAACGCTGAAGTGCGCATGACCACCAAACTCGAAGGTACAGAGACGCGGTTTCTGCCGTTCAATCAGGGCGATCACGGTGCGGCGGGGAATCCCGTCAACGCAAACGGTCATCGCACCACGTATCTCTGGGAACAGGTCTGGGCGCGAGAGAGCTGGCTCGAAATACTCGGTCGCTATCTGGTAGCGCAACGGAACGACAAAAAACAGATCGAGACGATCATCTTCCCGCGCTACCATCAGCTCGACGCAACTCGAAAGCTGCAAGCAGCAGTTCTCACCGATGGACCGGGCTCGCGCTACCTCATCCAGCACTCGGCGGGATCGGGCAAGACCAATTCGATCGCATGGTCCGCGCACTTCCTCGCCGATCTTCACGATGCGAACAACGCCAAGCTGTTCGACTCGGTGCTCGTTGTTTCCGATCGCACAGTGATCGACAGTCAACTTCAGGAAGCGATCTTCGACTTCGAGCGCACGACTGGTGTCGTTGCTACAATCAAGGGAGAGGAGGGAAGCAAGAGCGCCGAGCTTGCCGATGCACTTTCTGGTAATAAGAAGATCGTTGTTTGTACCATCCAGACATTTCCGAAGGCTCTGGCGGCGGTACAGACGCTCGCGGCGACGCAGGGCAAGCGATTCGCCGTGATCGCTGACGAAGCACACAGCTCACAGACGGGCGCGGCCGCGTCAAAATTAAAGCAGGTACTGTCGGCGTCCGAACTGACAGAATTGAACGATGGTGGTGAGATCAGCACCGAGGACATTCTCGCCGCGCAGATGGCGACGCGATCGGATTCCGGCGGAATTACCTACGTGGCTTTCACGGCGACGCCCAAGGCGAAGACGATGGAGCTCTTCGGCACTCGGCCCGATCCCACAAAGGCTGCAAGCGCCGAGAACCTGCCAGCACCGTTCCACGTGTATTCGATGCGGCAGGCAATCGAGGAAGGATTCATCCTCGACGTGCTGCAGAATTACACGGCGTACAAGCTCGCGTTCAAGCTTGCGCACGAAGGGAAGGAGCTTGATGAGACGGAAGTCGAGCGCAGCGCAGCACTCAAGGGAATAATGGGCTGGGTGCGCCTGCATCCGTACAATATCTCGCAGAAGGTACAGATCGTCGTCGAGCACTTTCGCCATTTTGTCTCGCCGCTACTCAACGGCAGGGCGAAGGCGATGGTCGTGGTTGCGAGTAGAGTAGAGGCGGTGAGATGGCAGCTTGCAATCGATCGTTACATAAAGAGCAAGGGCTACAAGATACGGGCGCTCGTCGCGTTCTCGGGCGAGGTGACCGATCATGAATCGGGCCCTGATCCATTCACGGAGACGAGTGCCACGCTCAATCCCTTGCTCAAGGGACGCGATATCAGGAAGGCGTTCGCGACGGATGAGTATCAGATACTGCTCGTCGCCAACAAGTTTCAGACTGGCTTCGATCAACCGTTGCTGTGCGGCATGTACGTCGACAAGAGGTTGGCGGGCATTCAGGCCGTTCAGACGCTGTCGCGGCTCAACCGCGCTCCTCCTGGAAAGGATACGACGTATGTCGTCGACTTCGTCAACGATCCAGACGAGGTTCTCCAGGCATTCAGGGCATACTACAGTACCGCGACGCTGGAGGACGTGACCGATCCGCATCTGGTGTATGATCTGCGGGCGAAGCTGGATGCAGCGGGACATTACGACGATTTCGAAGTGGAGCGTGTAGTTCAGGTGCAACTCACGCCGAGCGCGAAGCAGGGCGATCTCGTCAGCGCAATCACACCGGTGGAAGACAGGTTGATGAAACGCTACAAGGCAGCGCAGGAGGTATTGCGTACCGCGGTGCTCAAGAAGGATGCGGCTGCGAAAGAGGCTGCGCAGGGAGAGTTGAACGCGCTCGTGCTGTTCAAGACCGACATGGCCGCGTACATCCGCTTGTACACGTTTCTATCGCAGATCTTCGACTATGGAAACACTGACATCGAGAAGCGCGCGATCTTTTATAAGGTTTTGCTTCCACTATTGGAGTTCGGCCGCGAGCGCGAGGGGATCGATCTATCGAAGGTGAAGCTCACGCACCACACACTGAAGAGCCTGGGCAAGCAGCCGATGATCCTCGCCGATGGTCTACCGCCGACGCTGTCGCCGATCATGGAAGCGGGGAGTGGCAGTCTTCAGGAGAAGCAGCGTGCCTATCTGAACGAGATCATCGAGAGCGTGAATCAGCTATTCGACGGCGATCTGACCGACCTGGACAAGCTGGTGTACGTGAACAACGTCCTGAAAGGAAAGTTGCTGGAGTCGGACACGCTCAAGCAGCAGGCTACGAACAATACCAAGGAGCAGTTCGCGAACTCGCCCGATCTCAAGTCCGAACTGTTGAGCGCGATCATCGGGGCACTTGATGCGCACACGACGATGAGTACGCAGGCGCTGAATTCGGAAGAAATCCGTGATGGATTGAGGGATATCCTGTTGAATCACGCGCAGTTGTATGAGTCGCTGCGTCAGCCGGGAGCCTAAAAACCAGCAATCGACGGAACTACCAGCGAACTATAAATCAATTGCAAATTGCTCGTGCCAAGTCTTCAAAAACGCTTCGATCGTACCATGTGCATCACGGCACCGTCGGATCCATGCGTCTGATCGCGGATCGGCATTCTTCCCGAGTTGAAACCGCGCGTAGCCGTAGCAGCCGTTGCGTTCAGGGGACTCGAAATCGCTCCGTAGCAGAGTGAGCGCATCTGTTACATCATCATCAGTTCGTACCGCGCTTCGCAATGCATCGGTGGCCGCACCGGCAGGTCCACCACTCCAGTTGTTGAGCAACCAGATCAGATCGGCTGCGTCCTTATCCTTCTCACGCTGACGTACTGCAAATGCCTTGAGGGCGATGAATGGGAGTAGGTTCGCTGTCCAAACATCAACGGTTGCCATGCCGCCGTTGTCCAGAAGCTCGACTTCCAGAGTCTTCCGGACAGCATCACTGTAAGCTAGGTGAGCGCCACGGATTCGAAGGGCGCCCACCGTATCGCCGGGCTGGCTTCGCTGATCGATGGCAAGCCGTCCGACCGATGGTTTGACATTCGATTCCTGCACTGGCAGCGGAGTACGCTCAGCGAGAAACTCAACGGCTATGGAAATGTCATTGACTTTCCTTATCCACTGCCAGACGCTCCGCGACTTTCCGTCGTCGCGGAGCACCTGTGTGAAATCACCTTCGGTCAGCACACGTTCGAGGATTGTGTAGAACTGTTCGTCGCCGGACGCAGGGATTCCCAGATCGAGCACGACGTCCACATCGTTCGTTCCGGCATGTGATTCGCCCGTAAACGAATCTGACTCTACTCGGGGAATGAGGAGCGTTGGGACCAAGCCGCCAACTACAACCAGTTGCGGACCGTATGCGCCAACGCGCTTGACCAGTGTACCGAGCACGCGCTGGCAAGCAATCAGCGCGTCAGGTGTATACGCGGTCCGCGGTGGGTTGAGTAACTCATCGGCTGCCATCGTTCAGCTCTGCAACGCGAGTGACTGGCGTGCGGCATCGGCGACTTCTTCGGATCGGCCGCGGCCTTCCCGAGCAGCTTCTACAATCGCCCTTGGTTTGGAAACCAACCACAGTGACGGAAGGCGATCGATTCCTGGAACTATCGTTGTGCTGTCTGGTGCTAGCCACTCTACTTTATCCGCGTGTTTATTGCTGTCTGAGAGGGGACTTGTCGGACGACGAAAGCGAGCCCATGGATCGCGGGCGAGCTGGCGGATCGTCATGTTGGCACCATCTGTCACGACTCGCCCACCAAGTGCATTGGCGACATCCTCCGCAGGCGTTACATCCGAAATCCAGATCGTCACTTCGGGATCAGCGGTCAGTGTCGGTGCGTAGAGATTCGCAGCGGTCTCGCCGCCGAGAGCCCAGGCGGGAATGCTCTCGTTCAAGCGAGATAGTCGCTGAAGGAGTTGCGGGAACGATGGAGCCCAGACATACGCGCGAGTCGTAGTCACGCTCGCGAAGTCCTCTTCCTCAGACCACAGATCGAGTACGAGCGCTGGACGCGTCAGGCGGTAGGAGCTAGCTCGCTGCATCGCTCGTTCGGCAGTCATTGCTCCAGCGGACTCGAGTCGTCGCAGGACCGCGCTAGCGAGCGGAGTGGAAACCGACGCGAGCGACGCGAGTTGACTCGGCGAGATGGCAACGACGTCGTTATCCACACACGATGCTGATTGAAGTAGCAGCGCTTCCGCACAGCGTCCGGATAGTCCGCGGAGACGGGTCGGCCGCTTGAGTCCGACTTCGTGTTCCCGCTCGCGCTGGTCGAGCGTGTCTGAACTCGGCTCTGCGTCATGCACATAAATGCCGTCGGCTTCGACGTGAACCACGCCCGTGCGTCGCTCGACCCATGATGCGCCCGCTTGCGCCATCTCATGCCGTATTGTCCTTGGAATGCTGTCGAGTGCGAGTAGCAGACGATGCTTTCCGGGCTGGCTACGATTGAGCTCCTGAGCATACCTGAGGACCTCGGTACCACTCTGCGAGAGTCGTGACGCGACCTCGAAGACGACTCGCTTGCTATCGCCGATTCGGATCGCGAGGCGTCCAGGCGTCGCCAGCGGCTCGACATGGGAGTTGGGGATCTGCTTGAGCCGCCTGATGAGCCAGCCCGGCGTCGCTGTAGCCATAATTAGACGAAAGTGGCCTATTAAACGAGGCGTATTATTAACGCTATCCGTCTAATAAGCAACGGGATGGCACGGACGTCAAGGGCGTTCTCGCCGGCGGTGCGCGAGATCTACGATCCGACAACTCTGGGAAAATGGGGTCAGACTGGACTTTCTGGACGCCAACCGATCGCGTATACCAAGAGATGTGTACTCTGACCCCATTTTCTTGTCGGGTGTATGTAGCTCTGCTCCCGCATCAAGTACAAGGCGTTGGTACGGGGTTGATTGCGGAAACTGTCAATAGGCATGATGGACGCATCATTGGCCTGATATTCGAGGAAGCCGGTATGCTGGTGCTGGCATTCGACGCGCTGCCTGCGCGCCACGGTTCAACTGCCACTCTCGCCACAGTGAGTAAATGGCGGGGATGACCACAAGCGTCAGCACAGCACTCGTAATCATTCCGCCCACCATCGGTGCGGCGATCCGCTTCGTTAAATCAGCACCGACCTCCTGGCTCCATAACAGAGGGAGCAACCCAGCCACGATTGCCACCACTGTCATGATCTTCGGCCGCACGCGCTCCACCGCGCCGTATTCAATGGCGGCATGCAGATCGGCTATGGAGCGCATCTGCCCCAAGCGCACGCGGTCGCTATATGCGTGGTCCAGATAGATGAGCATGATCACCCCTGTTTCCGCCGCCACGCCGGACAACGCGATGAAACCGATAGCGACTGCGACGCTCAGGTTATAATCCAGAAACCACATCAGCCACACACAACCGACCACCGCGAACGGAAGCGAGAGCATCACGATCAGCGTCTC
>PLEG01000333.1 GCA_003136975.1 Gemmatimonadota bacterium
ATCGATCCGGCCAAGGACGTCGATGGCTTTCATCCAGTGAATGTCGGCAAGCTCATGGCCGGAGAACGTGACGGTTTCGTGCCATGCACGCCGGCGGGAATCCAGGAGCTGCTTCGCGTGTCCAATGTGGTGACTCACGGGCTCAACTGTGTTGTGATCGGGCGCAGCAACATTGTCGGCAAGCCGATGGCTGCGCTGATGGTGCAGGATGCCCCGACCGCCAATTGCACGGTCACCATCTGCCATAGATACACCCGCGATCTTGCAACGCACACCAGGTCTGCCGACATTCTCATTACTGCGGTCGGCCGTCCGGGACTGATCACCGCCGACATGGTGAAGCCTGGCGCCGCGGTGCTCGATGTTGGGATCACACGAATTCCCGACGCCACGCGCAAGAGTGGCACGAGGCTCGTTGGAGATGTTGACTTTGAATCCGTGCGCAAAGTTGCGGGTCTGATCACGCCAGTCCCAGGTGGTGTTGGTCCGATGACGATCGCGATGCTGCTTCGCAATACTGTGCGTGCGGCACAACGGCTGGCGGCTGCGTGAGGTTGTCACGTTGAGGCGCTCTTTTGGAGCGCGTCCCGTACGCTCGGGCGTCGAGTTCGATCTCTTCGGATCGTCGGCAGGCGCGCCCGCGTTCGTCGCACCTGCCAGCCCTGGCTCCTCGCCTGAGACCGCGATTCAGGTAGCGTCACTTACCGAGACGGCACGCGCGGTGATCGAGGGCTCGTTGTCGCCGTTGTGGGTGCGCGGTGAGGTTAGTGACTTCAAGCGGCACCGGAACGGACACTGGTATTTCTGTCTCCGTGACGCTTCCGCGCAGGTGCGTTGCGTGGTCTGGTCTCGTAGCCAGCGCGGCATTCCGACAGCGCCAGACGAGGGAATGGAAGTTACGGCGTACGGACAGCTCACCGTTTACGCAGCTCGCGGTGAGATGCACCTCAACGTTTCCGCGCTCGACGCAGTTGGCGATGGACTCTGGCGCAAGGCGATGGAGGAGACGCGCCTGCGGCTGGATCGCGACGGACTGCTCGCTCCGGGTCGCAAGCGCACACTGCCAACAGCACCAACCCGTGTTGGAATGGTGACGAGTCCGGATGGCGCTGCGCTCCGTGATGTGATATCCGTGATTCGGCGCCGCGCGCCGCACGTGAGTCTGATCGTGAGTGCCGCTACCGTTCAGGGCGCCAACGCACCCGCCGAGATAGTCGCGGCGATACAGCGCATCTGCCGGTTTGGCGAGATCGATGTGTTGATAGTCGGACGCGGCGGCGGCGGACGCGAAGATCTGTGGGCGTTCAACGACGAAGCGGTCGCGCGTGCCATCTCCGATGCGACGGTTCCAGTCATTTCGGGAGTGGGCCACGAGATCGACGTCACGATCGCCGATCTCGTAGCGGACCATCGTGCAGCAACGCCCTCGGCTGCAGCCGAAGCGGCAGTGCCAATGCGCGCCGATCTCCTTGCCGCGCTGAGAGCGATGGGCGATGAATTGTGCACGTCATTGCAGCAATGCGCGAGAAATGGCCGCCGAGATCTTGAGACCGCCGCTGGCGCGCTCCGTCGTGCCGCATCGATAGACGCTGAGCGACGGCGCGCTTCCATCGGTGCTACCGCGGGACGACTCAATGCGTTGAGCCCGCTCGCGACACTCGCCCGAGGTTATGCGGTAGCACGCGATGCCACCGATCGCAGAACGCTCGCGAGCGTAGAAGACTTTCACGCTGGCTCGCTGTTCACCCTCACATTGCGCGACGGCGACGTCATGGCGCGAGTCGCGGAGCAAGCATGAGTTACGAGAAGCGGGTCGAACGGCTTCAAGAAATTGTCGCCGATCTCGAGAGCGATGGACTGCCTCTCGATAGCGCCCTCAAGCTGTTCGAAGAGGGTATCGAAATCCTTCGCCTCGCGTCCGATGAACTGACCACGGCGGAAGGTCGCGTTCAGCTTCTCATCGAGCGGGCTGAAGGCGTCTTCGAGACGCGAGACATCGATGGCTGAGCCCATGTTCGCAGTGGACATCGCGCCCGATCGCAGCGACATAGATGCTGCGATCGCGAAGCTATGCGATTCGCTTCCGCCTCTGCCGTCCAGGCTTGCCGAGGCGATTCGGTACACCCTGCGCGGTCCGGGTAAGCGACTGCGTGGGATGCTAGTCACCACATCGTATCGTGCGGCTGGTGGCGGCGGCGACGTCTCGGGACTCGCCGCCGCCGTCGAGATGCTCCACGCATACTCACTGGCGCACGACGATCTTCCTTGCATGGATGACGATGAGATGCGTCGCGGCCGCGCGACCACGCACAAGGCATGCGGGGTTCCGGCTACGGTTGTTGCCGGAGTCGCGATTATTCCGCTCGCGGCAAGAGCCGCCGCGGACGCTGTTGGCGGAATGCACCGCGGTGCGCCTCGCGTGGCGCCAATTGTCGCCACGCTCATGCAGGCGGCCGGCGCGAGCGGTATGATTGGAGGTCAGCTCCAGGATCTGATCGCCGAAAACACACCAGCCGATTCGCTCGAAAAGCTTGAACGGATCCATCGCGCAAAAACGGGGGCGCTCATGGCCGCCTCGTGCAAGGTCGGCGGCATGGCGGCCGACGCGCCCGACACGTCCGTACAGGCACTTGGCAGCTTCGGAGCCGACCTCGGACTCGCGTTTCAGATCGTGGACGACGTTCTGGATGTAACATCGTCCTCCGCTGAGCTTGGCAAGACCGCCGGTCGGGATGCGGAGCTGGGGAAAAGCACGTATCCTGCATTGTTGGGCGTCGACGGCGCGATGGACCGCGCGATCGCTCTCGCCAGGCAGGGATGCCGGACGCTGAACGAACACAACCTGCTCAGTCAGGAGCTACGCCACCTGGCTGATCTTGTGATTACTCGCACGCATTGAAAGAGAAGATGGCAATACTCGAACGGATAGATTCGTCGTCAGACCTCAAGTCGCTCACGCGCGACGAGCTGCGTGCACTCGCGGGCGAGATGCGCGCGTTCCTCATCGACTCGTGCTCCCGGACCGGCGGCCACATCGGCGCCGGACTCGGTGTTGTGGAGCTCGCCATCGCGTTGCACACTGCCTTCGACACGCCATCTGATCAGATAGTGTGGGATGTTGGCCATCAGGGATATCCGCACAAGCTTCTCACAGGTCGCGCGAACCGTTTCGACACTCTCCGCACCGAGGATGGCATATCCGGCTTCCTCAAGCGTGCTGAGAGTCCCTACGACGCATTCGGCGCGGGCCACGCCGCGACGGCGATCTCCGCGGGCTTTGGCATGGCTGTCGGCCGCGACATCGAGGGTGAGTCATTCAAGGTCGTATCCGTGCTCGGCGATGGCGCACTCACCTCGGGCTTGTCGTACGAGGGATTGAACAACGCCGGCGCATCTGGTCGCGACTTCATTGTGGTTCTGAACGACAATGAGATGTCCATCGCGCCCAACGTCGGCGCGATGTCCAAGTATCTCAATTCCATCCAGCGCAATCCCATCTATAACCGACTGCGCTCCGCCATTGGAACGATGGTGGACAGCATGCCCGGTCCGCTTCAGGGAATGAGCACGCTCGTCCGCAAGTGGGAGGAAAGCATGAAATCTTTCCTCACGCCAGGCGTTCTTTTTGAGGAGCTTGGATTCCGTTACTTCGGTCCGATCGATGGTCATGACATCGACCTTCTGCTTGAAACGTTCGCCGCTGTGCGCGCGATGGACGGACCGCGTCTCGTCCATGTCGTGACGAAGAAAGGGAAGGGATTCCCGGCCGGCGAAAATGTGGAGAAATGGCACGCGCTTCCCGCCGGACACGATCCGACTACCGGGAAACTGGTAGTAGCGTCGTCCGCCAATCCCGGCTACACCGCGGTTTTCGGCAAGGGACTCGCGGAGCTCGGTGCAATCGAGCCCAGGCTGGTTGCGATAACGGCTGCAATGCCAAGCGGCACCGGAACTGGCGCATTCGCCAGGGCGTTTCCCGATCGTTTCTTTGACGTCGGAATCGCCGAAGGGCACGCCGTAACATTCGCGGCTGGTCTCGCTACACGCGGAATCAAACCAGTCTGCGCGATTTACTCGACGTTTCTCCAGCGTGCGTACGACAACGTGATTCACGACTGCGCTATCCAGCATCTTCCAGTCGTGTTCGCGATGGATCGCGCTGGACTCGTTGGAGAGGACGGCCCCACACACATGGGGCTGTACGACATCGCGTACATGCTCGCAGTTCCCAGCATGACGGTTACAGCTCCAAAGAATGGAACGGAGATGCTGGGCCTGCTGCGCACGAGCATGGCGCACACCGACGGCCCGTTCTCGCTCCGGTATCCGCGTGATGCATCTCCCGACATCGTGCCGCCAATCGCGGAGATTCAGCCGATTCCGTTCGGTACTTGGGAAGTGGTGCGGAGTGGTTCTGACGTAGCGGTGCTCGCGGTCGGCACGATGGTTGGTCAATCACTTGCGGCGGCGGAGCTGCTTGCCGCCGAGGGGCTTTCCGTGACGGTCGTCAACTGTCGCTTTCTCAAGCCGCACGACGAAGTCACGCTTAACGCGCTGCTCGCCCATCACCGGCACATACTGGTCGTTGAGGAAGGAACGGTCGTCAACGGATTCGGCGCGTACATGGCATCGATCATCGGCCGGCTCGATCCGACGATTCGCGTATCCGCACACGGCGTCGCAGATCGCTTCGTTGAGCAGGCTTCGCGCAAGCGTCAACTGCACCTCACAGGGCTCGACGCGTCCGGAATCGCGGAACGCGTTCGCGCACTCCATGGAAGTGCCGAAGAGGCGGTCGCTGGATGATCAATATCGGGGTAATCGGTCACCGAGGATACCCCGAGCTCGCTTCCATAATGGCTGCGCTCGAGAGTGAAGCCAAAACGCTCGGCGCGACACTGTTTTTCGAGCCGGGCCTGTTGGATGATACCGACAAGCCGCTTCTCACCTCTGCGTCGCAGATTCACGTAGCGCTCTCGCTCGGTGGTGACGGAACTCTGCTCCGAACCGCGCGCTTCCTTGATGGTGCCGCCGTTCCAATCCTCGGTGTCAATCTCGGACGACTCGGCTTCCTCACGAGTTGCAGCGCATCC
>PLEG01000227.1 GCA_003136975.1 Gemmatimonadota bacterium
TGTGCGCGCCCGTACGCCGGGCTGATGATGCGTCCCTCGTCAACCATCACGAAGAACAAGAGAAGCAAGCAGATGTTCTCCATCAGGAGAACGAAGCTGTGCATCGGGCCCGGGTTTATCCCCACGGCCTGAAGAATCAGCAACGTCGTTGCGATCAACGCGATGTAGCCAAGCGCGGCCGGCAGCATTACGCGCCAACCGAGTGACATGAGCTGGTCATAACGGAACCGTGGCACGGTCCAGCGGATCCAGATGAAGACGAAGATGAAGAAGCTCGTCTTGGTCAGGAAGCAGCCGAGCGTGAGAATGGTCTTGAGTACCGTGAATGGCGCCGCGTTGTCCCAGCCGGTGAACGGGATGTCCCAACCGCCGAGGAACAGCGTTGCCATCAACGCGCTCGACGTCACCATGTTCGCGTACTCGGNNAATGAAGAAGAGCGAGAACTTCATCGCGCTGTACTCGGTGTGATAACCAGCGACCAACTCCGATTCAGCTTCCGGCAAATCGAACGGGACACGATTTGTCTCCGCCAGTGATGCGACGATGAAAATGATGAACGCGATGGTGAGATTGAACACGTTCCACATGCTGTGCGCTTGCTGCCGCACAATCTGGCTCATCGTGACATTTCCGGCGAGCAGAATGACCGGAATCGTCGACATGCCGAGTGCTACTTCGTATGACACCATCTGCGCGCTCGAGCGCAAACCGCCCAGAAACGAATACTTGTTATTCGAAGCCCAACCGGCGAGTACGATGCCGTAAACGCCGAGTGACGCGATTGCGAGTATGAAGAGAAATCCAACCGGCAGGTCCGCAACAACGAGATCGACGCGTCCCCAACGTGTGGGGAGTGGAGAGGCCCATGGTATGACGCACCAGACGATCATCGCTGGAATGAACGACAGCGCGGGCGCCATGCTGAATAATGGCTGCGAGGCGTTGCCAGGCTCAGTTTCTTCCTTCATGAAGTTCTTGATGCCGTCCGCGGCGGGCTGGAGCCAACCACCTCGGCCGCCAACTCGATTCGGTCCGCGCCGTCCCTGAATCCACGCGGAAATCTTGCGCTCCGCGAGGGTGAGCAGTGCGGCCGCCACCATGTACACGGTGAAGACGAGGACGAGCTTGATGAGCGAGAAGATGATGAACGTGGTGTAACCCGTGATCGGAGCCTGCGGGTCGGTTATCTGGAGCAGCGCGTGAACGGGAATCACAGCGCGCCTCCGGAAACAACGAGTCCACGCATTCCGAGCGTGTCGTAGCTCATTCCGGCGAATGCCGTTACGTCAGATGCCATCGCGGAAAACACTTCGCTTGCGAGGTAGTAAGCGTCACCCTTTCCGAGCGCCGCGAGAACATCTCCAACTACCCACCAGCTTGGACGAGCCATACCTGGCGCCGCCTTCGCTTGGGAGAAACGCTGCACACGTCCACGAAGATTCGTGAAGGTGCCGTCTTCTTCTGCATAGTTAGCGATTGGGAGTACTACCGACGCCATGCGCAGGTTTTCCGGCAGGGTCGTACCGATCACGATTATCGCGCTGGCCAATGCGAGCTTGTCGGCGGAGATGTTGGTCGAATCCGCGTCCGCAATCACCAATACGTCACCAGCGGCGAGGCCATCGAGCGGCGAGGCCGCGCGCTTGAACCCAACCAACTCGGCGCCGTTTCCATTAGCCGCACGCTCCGCACGCAACGCAAGATCCTCGACGCCAGGCAACGGCGCTTCGGAGCCAGTCGCGACAGTGAACGCGCCGGAGCCGCCGTTCGCGCGCATGAGTCGCGACAGAAGGTATAGCGTCTCGTTGGACAGGTTGGGCGAAGCGGCCACGAAAACACGCTTGCCATCGAGCAATGCAGCGGTTGCGGGAATCGCAATATCCCAATCTGCCGCAACGTGAGCCTCGCCGCGACGCAGCAATGGGACTTCGACCCGATCCTGCCGGTTGATCCAGCGGTAGTCCAGACGGCCCACGTCGCACATGAAGTACTTGTTGACGCTCTCATTTGGACGCGGCCGCAACCGCACTACTACGTTGTCGCGCGTATCGATCGACATGTTACAGCCCTGACTGCAGCCGGGACAGACCGACGGCGCGTGATCCAACTCCCACGAGCGTGCCTTGTTGAGCGAGTCCTTGGACAACAGCGCGCCAACCGGGCAGAGGTCGATTACGTTACCGGCCCACGCGTGGGTCATGTCCTTGCCTTCAAATTTGCCAATCAACGCGCGGTCTCCACGCTCCGTCACGTTGAGCACTGTGTCCTGGGCGATCTCGTCCATGAACCGGACGCAGCGCGTGCAAAGAATGCATCGGTTGGTGGTGTAGAGCACGTCACCACCAAAATCTTCGATTGGATTGAAGCGCTTCGGATCGCGAAGCCGCGACTCTGCCGGTCCTTCCTGGTACGTGAAGTCCTGCAGCTCGCACTCGCCGGACTTGTCGCAGATCGGGCAATCGAGCGGGTGGTTGATCAACAGCATCTCGAGCACGCCTTTACGCGCCTCGAGTGCTTTCTCAGTATAGATGTGTACTACCTGCCCTTCGGCGACCGCGGTCGCGCACGATGGCGCGAGCTTGGGTGCCTTCTCGACTTCAACGAGGCACATGCGGCAATTGCCAGCGATCGAGAGACCGGGATGATAGCAGTAGTGCGGAATCAGGATCCCCGCGCGTTTGCCGGCCTCGAGGATCGACATTCCCTCCGGGACCGAAACGGGACGGCCTTCGATGGTGAGGTTCACCATCTTGGGCTGCGCGATGGCCGTGGTCGGTTCAGCAGTCGTCGCCATCTACGCTACCGCCGCCGTAACGGGGTGAAACGTGGGCTTCTTGATCAAGGCTTCAAACTCCGAACGGAACTTGTTGATTCCTGACACGACTGGCACCGCGCACGAGTCGCTGAGCACGCAAATCGTCTTGCCAGTCATGTTATCGGCGATACTGAAAAGCGTATCGAGATCTTCGGCGGTGCCTTCACCGTCTCGAATACGTTCCATGATCTTGGTGGTCCATGCAGTGCCTTCGCGACACTGCGTGCACTGCGCGCAGCTCTCGTGCGCAAAGAATCTTGCGGCGCGCGCGATCTGCTTTACCATGTTCTGCTGATCGTCAAAGACGATGACGCCGCCGGAACCGAGCATCGAGCCCTGCTCCACAAAGCCCTCGTAGTCCATCTTGGTCGCTTCTGCCTCTTCCATGGTCTGAATCGGAACAGAGATTCCACCGGGGATGATTGCCTTGAACTTGCGCCCTGGCAGCGGACCGCCGCAAAGGTCGTACAAAAAGTCCTTGAACGAGAAGCCAAGAGTGACTTCATAGTTACCGGGCTTGGCGATGTTGCCGCAGACTGAGAAGAGCTTGGAGCCGGTACTCTTTGGACTCGACAGCGATAGTCCCTTATACCACTCGGCGCCGCGCACGATAATGTGCGGAACGGCAACCAGCGTCTCGACGTTGTTGATGGTCGTCGGTTGCGCGAAGACACCAGACACGGCGGGAAACGGCGGCTTGATTCGTGGATTGCCGCGCCGGCCCTCGATCGAATTCATCATCGCGGTTTCTTCGCCGCAGATGTAAGCGCCGGCGCCCTTGTGAATAACGATATCGATGCGCTTACCGGTCCCCATCGCGTTCTTGCCGAGTATGCCTGCGTCGTACGCTTCACGTACGGCCGCGCGCATGCGAGCGAGCGGCTCGGTAAACTCGCCGCGGATATATATGTATGCTGTTTCGGCGCCGATTGCGTACGCGCCGATCGCGCAGCCTTCGACCAGCGCGTGCGGCGTCCAGCGCATTATCTCGCGATCCTTGAACGTACCTGGCTCGGATTCGTCGGCGTTGCAGCAGAGGTAGTGCGGCTTGCCGTCGCCGGGCTTCATGAAGGACCACTTGATGCCCGTTGGAAAGCCAGCGCCGCCGCGACCGCGCAGCCCGGAAGCCTTCACGACATCAACGATTTCGGAAGGCGACATTGATAGCGCCTTCTGCAACCCGTTGTAGCCGCCGCGCTTGCGCCAACCATCGAGCGTGATCGCCTCGCGGTCACCAAAGTACTGCGACAGTACCGGCGTCTCGCCAGCGTGCGACGGATGCGGATATCCCATTACTTGAGCCCTGCCACAATCTCGGGAACGCGAGCGGCCGTAACCGACTCGACTACTTCTTCGTTGATCATCACCGGCGTCGCGAAGCCGCACGCGCCGAGGCATTCCACTTCGATGACGGTGAACAGACCATCTGGTGAAGTGACGCCCAGATCGCTGCATCCGGTACGTTCGAGCAACGCGCGCACGACATCCTCTGCGCCACAGATGTTGCACGGGGTGGTCGTGCACACCTGCATCAGATATTTCCCGACTGGGTGCTGGTTGTACATGGTATAGAACGTCACGACGCCCTTCACGTAAGCGGGCGTGAGCTCCAGCACCAGAGCAACTTCAGCAATTCCCTCGTCGCTCACCCAGCCGCGATCCTCCTGCACCATCCAGAGCGCGGGTAGAATACAGGCCATCTTGGTCGGGTAAAGCGGGAAAAGCGCGTCGAGCTCCTTGCGCCGTTCACCGACGAACACCGGCTGGTAGGGAGCGTCATGCTCGTGTGTTACGGCGGTCATCGATCAATCTCTCCGAGCACTACGTCTATGCTTGCGTTGATGGCGATCACGTCGGATAGCAAGTGTCCCTCGACCATCTTTGGAATCGCGGAAAGATTCACGAAGGACGGCGGACGAATGCGCCAGCGTACTGGCTTGGCTGATCCGTCCGATACCATGTAATAACCTTTCTCGCCGCGCGGGCTCTCGACCGCTACGTACGCCTCACCTACCGGCGGCCGCGGACCTTCCATCACCTGCTTGAAGTGATGGATCATCGACTCCATTCCGCTCGTTGCCTTGGCCTTTGACGGAAGGATCACGCGTGCATCGTCAACATTGATAGGCCCGTCTGGCAGCCGCGCAAGCGCCTGATTCAGGATGCGCGTTGACTGGCGCATCTCCTCCATGCGAACGAGATAACGATCGTACACGTCGCCGTTAACGCCTACCGGGACTTCGAAGTCGTACGTTTCGTAGTCGAGATACGGAAAGTCCTTGCGCACGTCGTACGAAACACCGGATGCGCGGACCATCGATCCAGAGAGACCCCAGTTGACTGCTTCTTCCGGGCTCATGACGCCGAGTCCAACGGTCCGGCCGACCCAGATGGCGTTGCGTGTCAGGAGAACATCAACGTCGTCGAGGACTTTGAGAAATCCGTCAAGGAAGCCCTGTAGCTGAGCCTCCCAACCATCGGGGATATCCGCCATCAGGCCGCCGACGCGAGTGACCGACGTCGTGAGGCGCGCGCCAGTCCACGCTTCGAGCAGCTGATAAATG
>PLEG01000122.1 GCA_003136975.1 Gemmatimonadota bacterium
AATTGCCAACGGTCGCGATGCTGAGCCCGACTGCGATTGGCGAATCGTATCTGAGGCCGGTCGACTACTAAAACTGGATGCGTTGCAGCGGTCGCCTCATCGCGGCCGCTGCAACATGCTCTACTCTCCCAGTGCGGCCGACGCGACTCGTGCGGACTCGGCGAGTACCGCGGCACCAATGAACAGTGCGTCTTCAGCCGCGTAGTAAGATGGTGAGTGCGCGCCGATCACGCGGCCGCCGGACTCACGCGCGCCGATCCGCATAAAGCAGCCGGGAATCTTCTGCATGTACTCAGCGAAATCCTCGCCGCCCATGTTGGTTGTGCCGAGCGGCATCAGTGCGTCTGCGCCGAGCACGTGTGTGACAGCCTCGCGAGCCCAGTTCACGGTAATTTCCGGATTGACGATGGGCGGAGTGCCGCCGCTGAGTGTAATCGTCGCGCGCAAACCGTACGCGGTGGCGATCGCGTCGGAAATTCGACGCACCTCGCCCGTGAGCAAAGCCCGCGCGTCTATCGTGGTGGCGCGGATGGTACCGCTCAGTTGAACGCTATCCGGAATTATGTTCGCGGCTGTTCCGGCGTTGATGGTGCCGACCGTTACGACGCCCGGCTTGGCGGGATCGAGGCGGCGCGAAACTATGGTCTGCAACGCACCGATGAGTGCAGCGGCGCCCACAATGGGATCAGCGGATTCGTGCGGACGCGCACCATGTGAGCCCGCGCCAGTGATGGTGATTCGAAACGTATCAGTTGACGCGGCAAGCGCACCTGCCTGAGCGACGACCTGTCCGACCTCAAACCTGCGATCGACGTGACCGCCGAAGATCGCACGCACCGAGTCGAGCGCGCCGCTCTCGAGGATGCCACGCGCACCCTCGCCCACTTCTTCGGCGGGTTGGAAGACTACGAGTACATCACCGTGCGCCGGTGAGTTGAGCAGGAGCCTGGTAGCCGCAATGGCCCAGGTGGCATGGACGTCGTGACCACACGCATGCATTACACCTGGATTGACTGAAGCGAACGACAGCCCTGTGTCTTCCTGAATTGGCAAGGCGTCGATGTCGCCGCGCAGCGCAACTACCGGTGCCGAGCGATCGCGGCCTGGTACGCGAGCGACGAGCCCCGTCCTGGCAACGCGTTTGACATCCGTGACACCGAATCCCGCAAGCGTAGCAGCAAGCAAGTCCGCGGTGCGCTGTTCCTTCCACGACAATTCCGGATTACGATGTAGATCACGGCGAAGGGTCGAGAGCTGCAACGCGAGCTCATCGGAGTAAAGCGCGCGCACGGAAGTCGGTACGTGCGGCGCGTCGGATGTTGCGGCCGTGGTGTTGGACTCTGTTTCTGTTGGCATTTGCTTTGTTGTTGACCTCAGCGAGCGCGTAGCGTCTGCGAGCGAACCGTAAGGTCCGCTATGCGGTTTTCATCGATGGCGACACCGATACCGGGCCGGTCGAGCGGCACCTGCATCATCCCTTGCGCGTTCATCGTCCATTCCGGTGTTACGACATCGCGTTCCCAGTAACGTGCGCTGGGGCTCAGATCTCCGGGGATCGTGAAGTTCGGAAGCGAAGCAAGGGCGACATTGTACGCACGACCAACGCCGCTCTCGAGCATTCCGCCGCACCACACGGGAATTCCATGCTTGGCGCACAGGTCGTGGATCGCGCGCGACTGTTGCAGGCCGCCAACCCTGCCTGGCTTGATGTTAATTATGCGTCCGCTCTTGAGCGTGATCATATCCTCGGCGCGGTCGACGCTTGTTATCGACTCGTCGAGACAGATAGGAGTGGTGAGCATGCGCTGCAGCTCTGCGTGGCGCACGATGTCATCGTACGCAAGCGGTTGCTCGATCATCACAAGATGCAGATGGTCGAGTTGCTTGAGGTGTGCCGCGTCCTTCAACGTGTACGCATTGTTCGCATCGGCCATCAACGGTGCGTCTGGATACGCACTGCGCACCGCCTGAACGAAGTCGATGTCGTGGCCCGGCTCGATCTTGAGCTTGATTTTGCGGTAGCCGTCGGCCAGTGCGCGACCCACGCGCTCGACCAGCGCTGCCGGAGATGCCTGGATCCCAATCGAAATTCCCGTCGCTATCTCGGTGCGGGTGCCGCCGAGCAGGCGGGCGAGCGGCATGCCATCACGTTCGGCGATGAGCGCCCACGCAGCCATCTCGATGGCCGCCTTCGCCATGTTGTGACCACGGAAGTTGCGCTCGAGCGCAGGATGCACGTGCGCGGCTTGCTCGAACTCCGCGCCGAATACGCGCGGTGCGACGTATTCACTGATGACGACCCAGGCGGTGTCGATCGTTTCAGACGCATAGTTGGGATGTTCGCCAGCAACGCATTCGCTCCACACGGTAACTCCGTCCGCGTCGCGGACCTTCAGCAGCATTATTCGTCGCTCGGTGCAGAGGCCTGATGAGATGCGAAATGGCTCCTTGAGCGGAAGCCGGATTTCGTTGAGCGTAATTTCCTGAATTCTAATCATCGTTTGAGTCCGTTGGTGCGTGTTATCGTTCTAGTAGATAAGTACTAGGTTGTGGTTTGGAGCCGCGCATAAACCCGACCACTGAATATCCGCGCGCCAGATACGTGGTAAATGCCTCGCGCGTCGATTCACGCCACCGATTCGCGAGTGACGGATCTGCATCGAGTACAACGAAAATATCATCCGGAATTGCAATCCGTATGCGGTGAGAGTCAGTAAGCAACGCGGAGGAGTTGGCGTTTACGACTGGCATGCTCGCCCAAATCGCGTCTGGCACGCGGGGCGTCACTTCCTGGTCGAGCCGCCACGCGACTATGAAGCGATCCGTTCCAAGCGCGGCGTGTATCACGCTACCGGTGTCATCACCGTAGAAATTCTTCCGGTATTCCACCGCCCTCGCGCCGAGCTGCTCCAGATTGAGATACGCATTGCGTGCAACGAGCGGATCGTAAGTCCAGTACATGGTGCGCACGCCGATATTGAGCAATAGCTCCCGCTGGTAGGCCTTGAGTCTCTTCCCGAGTCCCATGTCGCGCGCGCCGACTCGGACGGCGAGCATGTCGGACCAGTGTGAAAGCTCACCTTCACGCACTCCGGTGAGCCCAAATACAAATCCGAGCATCGCGCCGTTGCCGTCGAACGCCGCGGCGGTTACTCCACCAACCTCCTGCGTAATCCGCAGGATCGTACTCGGCACCCTTTCGGTGAACTGATTCCCCCAGGTCTCTCGCTGGATAGCGACGCATTCCTCGTATTCCGGTAGCGTGGCGACGCGGCGGATCGTCACGGCGCCGGAGGCGGCGGCTTGCCCTGACGGATGGGCGCTGGAAATCGGGTTGGAAGGCATTGCCTTCTTCAAATCTAGTGGCGCGGCGGTGGCGCCGAGACCTCAGACAACGGGCGCCGGCTTGGGGATGATACCGTATGTAAGGGCGTTCGCGTACGCACGATGGCTCGGGTCGCGCCAATCGGTATCGATGACACTATAGTACGCGGTATTGCGCACGCGTCCGTTGCCCACGATCATGTTCTGGCGGAGGGTTCCTTCGTATGTTCCGCCGATTCGTTCGATTGCGGCGCGTGACTTGGTATTGCGTACGTCCGTTCTGATCTCGACACGCAGCGCGCCCCACGTGTCGAACGCGTGCTGCAGCATCAGGGCTTTCGCCTCGCCGTTCGCACCGGTGCGCTGACGATCGGGGCGTAGCCACGTCCATCCTATGGCGAGATTGCGGTCCATGACGCTGATGTCCGCGAAACGCGTCGCCCCGATTATCTCTCCGGTAACCCGGTCTGTCGTGACAAACGGGATTGTACGACCTTCAGCCTGCTCGGAGAGCGCGACTTCCACGTATGCTGTTATGTCGGCGATGGTCCCCATGGGCTGCGTGGTCGTGTGCTCCCATATTTCGGGGAAGTCCGCCGCCTTGAACAAAGGCTCGATGTAATCGACTGTCATTGACACAAGCCGAACGCGTTGCCCTTCCAGTGTGACCGGCCCGATTAGCATGGGGGTTTGTTCCACGTACCGTACGTACTCTGTCATCTATTACTGTATCTCCGGGTTCGCAAGAATCCTGTGTGGCAGTGCCGGAATCGACACACACTGCACCTGGAAGAAGTCTCCGGCAATATCACCGGCGGTGACCTCAAAGTAACGCGCGCGCAATCGCTTACGATGTCATTCCACACGGTAAGCGATTGCGCGCGCCAGCTAATTGGTCACGATCACGGAGCGCGGTCGGTGCACCCGTGGAAGTTCGGATTGTTCAACTCGTCGCCGGACACAGGAATGTTGTAATCCTTGCCGTACTTTGCGCCTGTCTTGAACCAGACTCCGCCCTCTCCCGGAAATACCTGCGCAGGTGTGAACCCGTACTGCCGTACCATTCGCCGGAGATCACCCAACCGCTGACCGCGGCCGAATGTCCAGAACGCGCGTTCGCGGAACATCAGCTTCGCGCGGGCCTGCTGGGTTCCAGGATCTGCGAGCGGAGCCATCCCAGAAATGGTGAGCGGTCCGTCTGGTGTTGGTCCCGCACGAAGCGTGTTGAGAATCTGCAGCCACACCGGAGCGTTGCCAGCAGCGAGACTGGCTTCTGCTTCAGCCAGCCGCGCGTCGATTCCGTTTGTAACTGCGACCGGTGCATCGCGCACTGACCAGATCAACTGTTGCTGAAACGGCGTCACGCCGTCAAACGATACCTTGACCGGTGCGGATGTCGGTACGCGTGGATCCTTTGCAGAAACAAACGGCATACCGTTAGGAACAGTGCCCGATGCGTCCACCGAGTCCTGCACGGAATATCGGCGTGCACTGTTGTTGAGCGTCCAGATGAAGTTATCCTGCTTCACCGCTTCGTAGCTCATGTTGTATGCAAACGACGTCGGAATTCCGGCGACGATTGCGCCAGCTTCCTGGAACCGGCCAAGGCCGAGCAGTACGCGTGCTTTGCCGATTTTCGCCGAATTCGTAACCGTCGGATCACCGCCGGAATTGGCGAGCGCGGAGTCGAAAGAAGCAGCGGCCATAACGAAAGCCGCAGAGTCGCTCATGGATTTCCCGACCGCCGGAGCCGCACCGGTGAGGTCGGCGAATGTAACGCCGTTGCAGAAATCCGACGCAGCCTGAAACTCAGCAAACCCTTTCACGAACCACATCTGGCCGAGGTTGGAGACCGGAGCGGGCTCGTAGGCCTTCAGTGCCTGTAGCGCGAGGTAGGAGTCGACGCGCGCCTTGTTGATGTCGCGATATGCGACGCCGACAAAGCTGTTGGACGGATCGATGCTTCGCGAGTCTGCCTGGTCTCGTTGAATGAACGTGTCGCCCGACTTCCATTCGTCGACAAGAAGTCCGCCATACAACCAACTGCTCTCGTCCCCCGCGGTCATGGCCGCAAGCCGACCGATCGCGCCAACGCGCAGGCCATCAGCACCACCGGCGGTGTTGAGATTGCCGGGAGTGATGATGTCCGGATGCTGAACTCCAAGGAGCGTATCGCGGCAGCCAACAACGAGCGTTGCCGCCACAATGGTGCAGACCGCGCTCACGCGCCGCACCATGCCAGTGTATCGGATCATGGGATGTAGATCTCGGTTTCGGTGAGTGTGCACGTCAGAAATCCACGCTGAGCCGCAACATGAAGTAGCTCGGCGGCGGCATCGCCTGGAAGTCCGATGGTATTGTGGACGTTGATCCTGCATCCGAGTTGCTCTCGGGATCCAGCCCCGTGTATTTCGTCCACACGTGAAGATTGCGAGCGGCGAAGGTAAGCGATGCGCCTCGTGCACCGGACATGTGCGACAGCAACGAATGCGGGAGATTGTACGTTACCGAAAGCTCGCGGAAGCGCACAAACGACGCGTCTTGCATGTAGCCGTAGTAGCTGTGCGACGGGTCCTCTCGCACCGCAACCGCGGCCGCCTGCTGCGCGAGCGACGCAGTGCTGTCAGACGCGCCGCGGCAGTTGTTGCGGCTCGAGCAACGAATGCGCTCGGTGCCATTCAGGAGCTTGTTGCCGCCCTTGTAGTCGAACAGTGCGTTGACACGCACAGCCTTCGAGAAGAGATCGAAGCCATTGGCCACCGATATCTCGTAGCGCGGAGTGGAGGAGCCGACGAATACGGCTGAGTCGGCGACGTGCAGCTCGTTCAGCGTTATGATGCCGTCGTGATTGGCATCACTGTACGTGTAGGGCCGCTGCCAGTAGCCGAACAATGGATAGCCCGGTGTATCGCGGATCGTTGTTCCAACGATCGCTGGAATCGGCTTGCCTGTTGCGTCGGTGCCGAGCGTTACAAGCTTGTTGGTATTCGTCGAGCCGTTGATCGAGATATCCCATCCAAAGGACTGGCGGTCGACAATCTGCGTCTGAATCAGGGCTTCGAATCCGGCGTTCTTCACCGAACCGAGGTTGGTGTTCTGAACTGTGGCACCCGTTCCGAGCGACGGAGGAATTACAGTCCCGACGAGCGCGTCCTTCGTGAGCTTGCTGTAGTACGTCAACTCGAGGTTGACGCGGTTATTGAAGATCTTCGAATCGAATCCGCCCTCGAATTCGGTTGCGCGCTCTGGCCGGAGGTTGTTATTGCCGATCGACTGGTACAGCACACCGGGCTGATCCGCCCCGTTGATGTTGACGGTGGACGGATAGTAGTACTGCAGCGCATCGACAGGTCCAGGCTGAACACCTGACGCTCCGTATGCACTACGCAGCCGGAACTCGTTCAGCCATGACGGCTTGGGAAAGAAGCTCTCGTCCGAGAGGATCCACGACATGCTCACCTTGGGATAGAGCACGCGCTGGAAGCTCGTGCCGAACGCGCTGTTCTGGTCGCCGCGAAGACCACCTGTGACGAACAGCCGGTCATTGAACGCAAGCTGCTCCTCGGCGAACAGTCCGAGAGTCTTCGTCTGTGTCGTCGCCTCGCCGGCGAGCAGACTTGCACCGCCAGTGACAGTCGTCGCGCCTGGTGTGAGATTCTCGCCGTGTGCGGAGTTCTGGTCGAACGCATAGCTCACCCACTGCACGCCAACCGTCGTCTTGGAGCTCAGCCCCGGACGCAGCCCGAATGTCGCCGTGCTGAGCAGGTTGCCAGTGGTGGTGGTGAGTGTAGCGCGGTCATCCTGGACGTAGCCCAGACGGTGCGTCCCGACATCTGAACACTCTCCACGCTGGCAAAGCGCTTCGTCCTGGCGCGAAGTATTATCGATTCCGATGTCCGCACGGTTCGTCCACCAGCTCGTTGGACGCCAGTTGAGGGTCGTCGAGCCTATGAATCGATTGATGGATTGAGTGTACGTCTCCTGAAAGCTCTCGCCTGGAGTGTTCGCGCGGTATCCATGCAACCGATATCCCAGGCTACTGATTCCGCTGTAGCCGGGCCCTGAGGTCTCGAAGCCGGGACCACCGAATGCGTTCGAGAGAAGGCCATAAGCGTTGTTGTCGTTCTGCGGTAACCGATTCGTCGATGTGATGAACCCTGACGAAACCGCTGCGTCCAGTTTGGGAGTGAGCGTTGCGTTGAGGTTGGCCCGGAACGTCCCCTTGCCCAGGTAATTCGGATTCAGCCATTGATTCAGCGCGTTTACGTGCAGCGTGTCGAATCGCTGCCGGTCGAACTGCGGAATGGTAAGTACACCGGTGCTGTTCTCGAGCTCCGCCGAGGTGAAATAGCGAATCGCCTCTGTGCCGCCGGAAACCTGGAGCCCAATATCACGCCGGTAGCCGTTCTGCAGCGGAGTGGTGGTCGGATCTGCGAAAAGATTGAAAGTGCGCAAACTGTCCGCCACGCATGTGCCTGCCGAGACCTGCGTCAGGTAGCACTGTTTCGACACCGTCGACCCGGGAGCGTGACCCTGGAGATAGTACGCGGTGGGGTACGTGTTCCTGTCGTCGATGATCCCGCCCTCCGTGAACACGTTGAATCGCGTCGCTCCCGCATGTCCGCGCTTCGTCGTGATCACGATCACGCCGTTTGCGGCGTCGGTACCGTACAGCGTCGCCGCGGATGGTCCCTTGACGACCTCGATCGATTCGATCTCGCCCGGATTGATGTCGTTGGCGCGACTCTGGAGCGCGCCGCCGGTGAAGATGTTGGAGCTCTGCGAGCCATTGCTGCTCGTCATGCGAACGCCATCAATGATGTAGATCGGATCGTTCGTGAGCGACAACGAGCTCACGCCGCGGATGCGGATCTGGGACCCCATGCCGACGGTGTTTCCGAGCTCTACCTGCACGCCTGGTGACTGCGCAGCGAGCAGACTCGCGACGTCGGTCACGGGAGCCGTTGCAGTACGCTG
>PLEG01000404.1 GCA_003136975.1 Gemmatimonadota bacterium
CGCTACCGAGAAATTGATAGCCGACAAGTACGCGGCGCAGGGGATCGGATACGCGTACAGCGGCCAGTCATATCAGGAGCAGGCCTCGGCGGGGCAGGGCGGACTTGTGCTCGCACTCGGCCTGGTGCTTGTCTTCCTGGTGCTGGCAGCGCAGTACGAGAGCTGGTCCATTCCGTTCGCCGTTATCCTTGCGCTTCCGTTCGGCATACTTGGCTCCTATCTCGGAATCTGGGTTCGCGGTCTTTCGAGCGACATCTATTTTCAGGTGGCGTTGCTGGCCGTGTTGGGATTGGCGGCCAAGAACGCGATTCTGATCGTGGAGTTTGCGACAGAGCTTCGACGGTCAGGGATGTCCATTCGCGACGCAGCGATCGAGGCCGCGCGCGAGCGGTTTCGTCCCATTTTGATGACGTCGTTTGCCTTCATACTTGGTGTTGCGCCACTGGTGATTGCGGGCGGCGCCGGAGCGGCGAGCCGGCATTCGCTGGGCACCGGAGTGTTCGCGGGTATGTTGATCGCGACGTCGGTTGGTGTGTTCTTCATTCCGCTTTTCTTCGCCGCGATCGAGGGGCTCATGAATCGAGGCGATGCCGTCTCAACCCCTGGCGCACCGGTACCCAGCAATCTGGAGTCCGAGTAGTGGCATTATCGAACCAGGTGCTGCGGACTGCTGTGGCGGCGGCGTCATGCGTACTCGTCGCGTGCGCGGTGGGACCATCGACTGTTGTTACACCCGTCGTGGCGCCCGTAGCGCATACGACCGATCACACGGTGCCGCCGGCAGCGCGCGCGTTTTTTGATTCGCTCGCGACCGCGCGGAGCGCGGATCGTCCAGACTCGACGCCGCGATCGCTATTGAGTCAGGAACCTCACGCTCTCACGACCGCGGTACCGCTCCAGCTCGAGGCCACGCGAGACCTCGCGTGGCGCGAGATACTGCGCGACAGCACGCTCGTATCGCTGGTTCAGACAGCGATCAGCAACAATCGCGATCTGCGACTTGCCCAGGCGCGGATTCGCGAGTATCGCGCATTGCATGGCGCCGCCGTTGGCCCGTTCATGCCATCGATTACAGCGAACGCGGCCGCGATTAAGAACAAGATCGCGCTTGCTGGTTCACCTCCCATTAAATACGACGCGGTCCGTGCGACTGGCGACGTATCGTGGGAGCTGGACTTCTGGGGACGCCTTCGCCGCGGCGCAGAGGCGGCGCATTTCGATCTGCTCGGCCGCGAGGAGGATGCGCGCGCGACCCAGCTTACACTGGTGAGCGACGTGGCGACGGAGTATTTGCAACTCCGCGAGCTCGACGAGAGCATCCGGATCGCGGAGGCGACACGAGCCGCTGGTCAGGCCGTGCTAGAGCTCGCGCGCAGTCGGTTTGCGCAGGGGCAGATCTCGGAGCTGGACGTTCGACAGTTCGAGGCACAGGTCGCCGATCCCGCGGTGCGGCTCGCGCAGTTCGCGTTGCAGCGGCGGCAGCAGGAGAACGCACTGTCGTTGCTCCTGGGCCAGCCACCGGGCGACATTCCGCGCGGGCGACCGCTGCAGGAAATTGTCCAGTCGGTGACCGTACCCGATTCGTTGCCGGGTGCACTGATCGCGCGGCGGCCCGACGTGTTGCGCGCGCAGCGTGACATGCAGGCGGCACTCGCACGCATCGGTGTTGCTGTCGCGAACCGGCTTCCAACCATCACGGTGAGCGGCGAGTACGGCGCGCAACGACCCGCGGTAAACACTCTTTTCGGAGGCCAGGGTGATATCTACACGCTTCAGGCTGGTCTGTCCTTCCCGATCTTTACCGGTGGCCGTTTGCTGAACGAGGAGCGCGCCGCACGCGCGCGCGCTGACGAGACCAAAGCTCAATACGACCAGACTGTGCTCGTCGCGCTGCGCGAGGCGAGCGACGCGCTGGCCGGTGTGCGACTGGGTCGGGACCAGCTAGTCGCGCAGCAGACGCAGGAGCGCGCACTCTCGATCGCGGCGTCCATCGCGGAGCGGCGGTATGCGAGCGGCGTGTCGAGCTATCTTGAGGTGTTGAATGCGGAGCAGAGTCTGTTCAACGCGCAGTTGAATCTGGCGCAGGTGGAACAGCAGTACCTCACCTCGACGGTGCAGCTGTACAGGGCGTTGGGTGGAAACTGGGTTAGCGGCGCGCACCAGACTCTCGGAGAATCTCAATGAACGTGGAGCAGCAGTTTGAGGGGATTGAGGAGCTGTGGTCGCCCAGGGTAATCGGCCGCGTAAACGATCAGTACATCAAGGTCGCGAAGCTTCACGGCCAGTTTACCTGGCACAAGCACGATGACGAGGACGAGCTGTTCCTTGTCGTAAAAGGCCGGCTCAAGATCCAGTTCGAGGACGGTGACGTGGAACTCGGTCCCGGTGACTTCCACGTCGTTCCCAAGGGCGTCATGCACAACCCGGTCGCGGATCAGGAGTGTTGGGTCATGCTCATCGAGACCGTGACGACGAAGCATACGGGAGATGTCAAAAGCGTGCTGACGAAGACAATCGAGCAGCAGCTGGCCAGCTAAAAGATCCCTCTTGCGAGGTGTGCCCTCGTGTCGCATGTTGTTGGTCGCGCACACACCTAGCGAGGAAGTCACATGAGCGACTTAAGGATCGTTACAGCACTCGTCACCGCACTCGGCGCCAGTGCACTCGGCGCGCAAGCTGCTGCACAGTCAGCGTATGCTGGCAACATCGCTGATCACGTTGCTCCGCTCATAACAGTTGCGGATCCCGCGCTGCCGAGTGCCACCCTCCCGAATGTCGGATACAACGCGCCGGTGTATCAGGCCCCGTATGGAAGCGGATTCGATGGCGTGGCAAGACTGCTGATGACCAACCCGCAGGGATACGTTACGTCGGGATGCTCGGGCAGCCTGTTGTGGACCGGCCAGGATGTGTTGACCGCGGCGCATTGCGTCACGAGCGGAAGCAACATCGTGACGGCATCCGCCGTGTATTCCGGATTCCTTAACTCGACCGGTGGAGTGACCAACGTAAAATCGTCAGCGATCTATGTGAACCCGGCTTACAACGGTGGAACCGACGTGAGCTCCGGCGGGTCGGCCATCGATGCGAACGACATCGCGATCATTCACCTCAGCCATCCGGTCGACTGGATCACCGGGTACAATCTGTACTTTGGTGATCCGTTGGGTCAGCCGACGATCTTCGCCGGCTTCGGCCTGACCGGCAACGGATACACGGGAGGCGTGGTCAATACGCTATTCGACGACTTGCTTGGCACGGGTGAGCCGGTGCGGCGCATCGCCCTCAATCGATGGGACGCCACTCTGTCGTCTGACGCGAATTTCATCTACACGGGAATGGGCTCGCCCATCATGCTCTCCGACTTTGATGACGGGAGCGCCGCGAACAACACGTTGTGCGGCTTTTTCGGAGGCACCTCAAACCCGTTCGGCCTGCCGACTGCCGACTTCAACCAGGTCTGTAATTCGGGCTACGGTCTGTATGAAGGAACCATTGGTTCCGGGGACTCCGGCGGGCCGGGGTTGATCTGGGACGCCGCCATGGGCCGCTTTGAGGTCGCCGGCGTCGCATCATTCGGAAGTGAGCGCTGCTGGAATCCGACCGATGGCAGCACGGCCCCGTTCAACAACAACGGAAGCTGCCCCACGGGCTATCAGGTGAACGGTAGTTACTTCGGATCATACTCAGGTCACGTTGACCCGGCGGTGGGAGAGAATTGGGCTTTCGTCGCGTCCGCAACGCCGGAGCCATCATCGCTAGCGTTACTTGGAACGGGACTCATCGTAATCTTCCCGAGTGTCCGCCGCCGGCGTCGCCGCGATTGCTAGTCCGTCGCGGCTACAGATAGAGGCGGTAACTCCGCCTCTATCTCCTCGCGGCGCGGCTCGAGCCACGGTGGTAAGACGAGATGCTCGCCGAGCGTCTCGGCGCTCTCATCGATCGCAAACCCCGGCCCGTCGGTTGCGACTTCGAACAGCACGCCGCCGGGCTCGAGGAAGTACACGGAGTGGAACCAGAATCGGTCGATGACATCAGTTGGGCGACGATGTGCGTTCAGTACCCGCTCTCGCACCACCAACTGTGCGGCGTCATCCTTTACGCGCCATGCGACGTGATGGATGCCACCGACGCCCCATCGTCCGCGTTCGCCACTGGGTATCTCGCGGATATCCAGATGCTTTCCCGATCCGCCATCCGCGACACCGTAACGATGCCAGCCGTTGTCATCGCCCATCGAATGGAAGCCCAGCGTGTTGAGAAGAAAACTCTCGGTCGACGCGCGGTCTCTCTCCCATAACCGCACGGCGTGTAACCCACGGACCTGATGTTCGGCTGGAACGGGGCTCTTGTTCCACGCGGTAAACTCGCGTGCGTCGCTCGTCGCAACGAGCGCGAGTCGTTGGCCAAACGGGTCACGTAGCAGCATCGCATGCTCCCCGCGACGATTCTCTTCGCCGTCTATCGCGACTGCGTGGTCCAACATTCGCTGTCGCCAGTACGCGACGCTCGCCGATGGAACGGCCAGCGACACTTCCATGGAAAGACCGATGCCTGGATGTACCGGTGCCGAGTCCGGCCACGGAAAGAATGTGAGATCGGTCCCGGGATTCCCGTCGGCATCCGCGTAGAACAGATGGTAGGTGTCGGGCGAGTCCTGGTTAACCGACTTCTTCACGAGTCGCATGCCGAGCACGCGCGTGTAAAAATCGAGGTTCGCCTGTGCATCGCCAGTTATGGCGGTGACGTGATGGATTCCGGTTATCTCATTCATGGTACAAGGAAGGTTACGGTGTGCCGCAACGATCGGCGATGAGGCAGTAGCTAACTTAATACCGGCGAGCAGAGGGGATACATTCGCTCCTGAGGGCGGAATCAACCGGTAAAATGCCGTGACCGAAATATCCGAGTCATCCGCGCCGCGAAAGCCGCGCGACGAAGAGATCGACGTCTGGGGTCTCACACATAAGGGCAAAGTCCGGGATACGAACGAGGATCACTTCCTTCTCGGATCACTGCGCAAGCATCTCGACATAAAGGCGACGTCACTGCCGGAGGCGGAGCAACTACGAGCGTGCAACGAGCGTGTTGGTGTGATCGCAATGATCGCCGATGGAGTCGGTGGGCAGCTCGCGGGTGAGGAGGCCAGTCGCGTGGCGCTCGAAGAAGCCACACTTTACGTAACGCAGAGTACACTCTGCTATTACCAGTCCGACACCCAGGCCGAAGAGTTTGTCGACGTCTTGCAGCGTGCTGCAATGCGAAGTCATGAACGCGTACTTACGCGTGCGCGCGAGGACAGCGACCTGCGCGGGATGGCTACCACGCTGACGTTGTGGATTGGTGTCTGGCCATGGATATATCTGCTGCAAGTTGGCGATTCACGCTACTACCTGTACCGGCACGGAGTGTTGACGCAGATCACGCGAGATCAGACGATGGCGCAGGAGTTCATCGATCAGGGTGTCATGACCCGCTCAGCTGCGCTAGCGTCGCCCTGGGCCAACGTGCTTTCAAGCTCACTTGGCGGCGAACAGACGGCGCCCGTCGTCACGCGGCTCGCGGCCGGTTGGGAGAACACCCATCTGATGT
This sequence comes from Gemmatimonadota bacterium, assembly GCA_003136975.1. Taxonomy (GTDB): domain Bacteria; phylum Gemmatimonadota; class Gemmatimonadetes; order Gemmatimonadales; family Gemmatimonadaceae; genus Fen-1247. Next base: position 5,593 of record PLEG01000404.1, read on the forward strand.
GCACCGACGGTCTCACAAAACACGTTTCCGATCAGCGCATCGCTGAACGACTCGCGGCGATGACTTCCGCGCGCGACGCGTGCGAAGGGCTGCTGCAGGACGCCCTCGATGGCGGTGGAACCGACAATATCACGATAATTGTGGGTCGTGCAGTTCCCACGAGCGACAATTGAAATCGAGACAAGCGCACGGCTCTCACTTCGAGCTTAGCTGTTGGACCGCCGCACTGGCCAGGCGCCGGCTGCGCGGGGCGCTGGCTTGGTGAAGTTGGCCATGCGCCGCCCCGCTCCTTGAACGTGCGCAGCGCCCACATACGCGGAGACCGATCATTCCGCCGTCTGGCAACACCGGGGCGCGATATCTGCATGCTTTCGGAGTAGATCGGTGCGGGCTGCCACAGCTCACATTATTACACTTTGCTTGATAGGAGCTCGACGTGTTCGATCTCTACCCACGTCACGGTCATCGCACACCTCAGCAGATTGCCGAGGATACTGGCGGATCGTTCGAACCGACTCGGCCAAATCACAAGCTGCACGGTACCGTTCCGGGAAGCGATCTGGCACGTGACCCCTCCCCGCATCGATCAGATGAATGCGCGAGCAATCGCCCGTCGAACGGCCAGTCACCGCGGTAACGACTGCTACATCCCGCTCGGATACGTCTCCGGCACGTCGTAGCGTCGCGGAACGATTGGTGGAACGTAATTCCCGTACCGTTGTGCCGGCGTTCTGAAATGACTTCACGAAGCGGTTAACGCGATAACAATCGGGCCAATCGCCTTCGACACCGATGAACGAAAACTGCTTTTCGGCGATGAGCCGTTTGGTGATTGCTGTCCTCCAGGTGTAGAACTCACTGGTGCCGTGTGATGCTTCACCGAGGAGCACATACCGGGCGTCGCCTATCGCATCGAGCAACGGATTCAGGTCGCCGGGCCCGTTCAGGGGCAGTGCGGCGTCAGCTACGGCTCGCGTCAACGCGCTCGATGCCGTCTTTGAGCTGTTGTTCGAGGAGATCATTCATCGGGTGGAAGGCGTGTTCGGGCCAGATCGGAACCATGGCGCCGTTGGCCCGGTACGAAGGCCAATACCGCCCATCTTCTGTTCTCGCACGAACCGTGCAATGGCGGCGTAGAATAGTCGCAGCGTTCGTCGCTCGCTCCTCACCCCCGGCTCACGTGGCAACTGTCGTAAAATTCGTTTTCATCTTCCTGGCAATCGGGGTTCCGGCCCTGCTGATCAGGCGTTTTTTTGGTGCCGGAAAACGGCGGCGGCGTCGCGAATCAACGCTACCGTTCCTGTTCTTTCCCACGACAGGCAGCACGGTCAACCCACCGCCGATACCGGCCTGGCACATGCGGGACGCCGATGTGGCGCGAGCGGAGCTCCCAGTCCAACCCGAGCCTGGGATCGCCGACCTTCCGCCCGAGCCGGAGCCTGGCATCGCCGATCTCCCAACACGTGATTTGAAAGGGCCGGCGCTCTGGGACAGAACAGTCCCGTTTGAGCCCGCGGACGACGCGCGTCTCCGCCCCCGCGATTGACCTGGTAGCTAGGTAGCTAGGTAGCGCTGCTAGCAGGCGTCGGCAGCGGAACTATCGCCAGGGTGCAGCGGGACACGCAGACCGTGCGATTCAGCTCATCCACAATCTCTATCGACCAGACTTGAGTTGTGCGTCCAACATGGATTGGTGTCGCCGTCGCCCGCACAAGTCCGTCGCGCTTGGAACGCAGATGATTGGCGTTGATCTCCACGCCCACCGCGGCGAACTGCGTGGCATCAATGTTTGTGAACGCGCCGAGCGATGCCACCGTCTCCGCGAGGGCAACCGATGCCCCGCCGTGTAGCAACCCGAACGGCTGTCGAGTGCGGTCATCGACCGGCATCGTCGCGACTACGCGAGCTGGTGTGAGCTCGAGTATCTCGATACCGAGCGCGTCGGGCATTCCTCGCGTCGGGAGTGCCCGAAGCCAGCCCAGCGGGTCAATTGATTCGGTCATCGCGTAAGCTACAACGACTGTCTCCGGCTCGGTACAGCGGCAGCGTGCTCCACGCCCCAACCGGCATCGTCAATGCGATCTTTTTCATGTCGTTGGTGTAGCAAATGATGCCCGTTTCGCCCCGGAAGGTTATATGCGGCAAAGAATTTTGAAGGCCGGCCAGTATGTGGTTCCCGCCATCTGCGCGCTCGCGCTGGGAGCCTGCTTTCACCCGTCGCCCCCAGATGGTGCAATCGCTCCGGCCGGAGCCTACGGCGGCACAGTCGTCGCCTATCCTATGGATCCCATGGCCTTTGGCTACGGTTTCCCGTACGCCTACGGATATGACCCTTACGGCGCCGGCGGCTATGGTTACTCGCCGTACGCTTACGGGTACTCGGCGTATGGTCTCTTACCCTACGCATATCCGTCCGGCGTACTCTATCAGCCGATATATCGTTATCGCGTCCGAAGCGTCGGCCGGATTGGCGCAAGGCACAATGGGCAGTACGGCTTGCAACCTTGGGGCGGGCTTCGTTCGCCAACGGGCCGGAATCCGCTTGGATCGCCCGCGCGGCCCCGACAGGCTGTCCCACGGCCAATGAAGTTCGCGTTGCCACCTCTGCGCTCATCCGCCGTTCCGATC
>PLEG01000017.1 GCA_003136975.1 Gemmatimonadota bacterium
AGCAAGCTCTTGAACACCGCGTGGTTTAAGGTGTGGAGCGCGGCACCTGCAAACGCCAGTACGGCCATGACCGGGTGACCATAAGTGATCCCCAGAGCGCCCGCACCCACACCAATGCAGATAATCCCGATGTTTTCGATACTGTGAAAGGCGAGAAGACGCTTGAGATCGTGCTGCGCCAGCGCCCAGACCACACCGAGAATACCCGACGTCACACCGACCCCAAGTACAAGCCACCCCCACCACGCGGCCGGCATTGCGACGAGAAGCAGCACGCGTAACAATCCATAAATCCCCATCTTGATGACGAGCCCCGACATGAGCGCCGAGATGTGCGATGGGGCCGCCGCGTGCGCCTCAGGAAGCCAGAAGTGCAGCGGGACGACTCCGGCCTTTACGCCGAAGCCGACGAGCGCCAGCGCGAGCACTACGGAACCGTGTGCAGGGAGCATTCGCGCGTGCTCCGCCAGCGCAGCGAACGAGAGATTGCGGGCGCCCATGCCCAACACCGCAAACATCGCGAAGAGCACGAGCGTTCCTGTGTGTGTGGCCACAAGGTAGATCAACCCAGCGCGGCGTACAGCCGGCTGCTCAGCCTCGAAGATCACGAGAAAGTACGCGACAACCGCCATTGTCTCCCACGCAATGAGGAACGGCATAACTGCACGCGCAGTAACCACAACGGCGAGCGCCGCGAGCAGTACCGCGACGAGCGCATGTGCACCACTCACCGGACGATGTGGTCGCTCGTGCGCTTGGTAGNNGAACACCGCGGAGAGCGCGTCTATCCCGAATTCCCACGCGCCGCCCGGCACGGCTGCCGGGATCCGCACAACGTTGATGGGCGATCCAGCGAGCACCGCTACAGCGGGGATTGCACCGGCCGCGCATCCGGCAAGTATGAGCACGCGGAACAGTGCGTCCCGAAGTGTCGCCGAGAGTCCCGGTGCGATCTCCATGAGCGCCGCGAAGACCAGGAGCACGAGGCCTGCCGCGAACAGAATCACCGACCCACGCCAGGAAGGAACAACAACGTGAGCAGAAGCACCATCGTGCCGACGATATACAGGAGCGACGTCGTCACCCGCGCCTGATGCAACCCGCGCAGCCAGCTGCCCGCACGCGCTACTTGCGCGAAGAACGGCTCATAGACCCCGACAAGCACCCGGTCTTTCGACACTGAAGCCCAACTCGCTGTGACGGGCCACGCCTCGGTCGCCGTGACCGAGTCAACCACCATGATCCCGTTCTGTATGGTCTCCGTATCCAGCACTCGCTGCATGAGCCGGCTCAGTGGCTCGCTGAACGACGTGGCGCTGTACTGCATTGCTGCCGTTGGTGCCGGGTAGCCGCACCCCCAGGTTGGTGCGCGTCGGCGCGCCACCACCGAGCTAGCAACACCGCGGAGGACGAACGCGAGCGCGAGTCCAGCTACGATCAATGGGAGCATCAGGGCGAGTGGCCGAAGTGCCACGCTCGCCACACTTACATCCGCCGCTGGGGCCACCGTATGTACTGCACGAGCGAGCGCCATCGCTGCCTGACTTGGCACGGCCGCCATCAGCACGCACACCGCCGCGAACACGAGCAGCGGGAAGCTCATCGCCCACCCGGGAGCCGGCGCCGTCGCAGCGGCGGTCGTTCGTGGAGTACCCAGCAGCCCGACGCCGACGAGCCGCGCGAAGCAGGCGACGGCAAGGCCGCCCGTGAAGGCGATCACACCGACACCGGCAATGAGCGCGACCTCCGCGATCCCGCGCTGATGCAACGCGCCACGGAACAACGCCTGCAACAGAAGCCACTCGCTGGTGAAGACGTTGAGCCCCGGTAGTGACGCGATCGCCGCAGCGCCGAGCACGACGACGGTGCCGACTACCAGCCAGCGGCGCAGGAGGCCACCCAGCGCGTCCAGATCGCGGCTCCCTGCGCGTTGTGCAACCGCGCCGAACCCGAGAAAGAGCAACGCCTTTGCGAACGCATGGTTCCAGATGTGGAGCAACGCCGCCGCCCATGCAAGACCGGCGAGCACGGGCTCGTGCAGCGCGCTCCCGAGCACGCCTGCGCCGATGGCAAGCGTCACGATTCCCGCATTTTCCACCGTTGAATAGGCGAGCACGCGCTTCACGTCCCGCTGTACTGTCGCGAACAGAACACCGCCCATCGCGCCTGCAGCTCCAAGCGTCATCAACATGTATGCCCACCACGTCGCCGGCTCACCAAGCAGCGGCACAACGCGGGCGAGCCCGTAGAAGCCCATCGTGATCATGACGGCGGACATGAGCGCAGAGACATGCGACGGAGCCGCCGGATGCGCGTCGGGGAGCCAAACGTGCAAGGGGACGATTCCCGCCTTGGTGCCAAAGCCCACGAGCGCGAGCACAAAGAGCACTCCAGTCGGGACAAGCGAGTGCGCTCCAAGCGCGACGATCGCGAAATTTCCGCTCCCCGCTGCCCAGAAGATGACGAGCAGGAAAAGCGCGATGGTCGCGAGGTGCGCAGCGACGAGATACTCCAGGCCGGCCGCGCGGACTGATGGCTGGTCATGGTCGTGAATGACGAGCGCCCACGAACTTAGCGTCATGATCTCCCACGCGACGAGGAGCAGCACCAGATCTCCGCTCGTCACAACCACCGCCATGCTGAGCAGCAGCAGGTTGTACGCGGCGAATGCGCCTCCGATAGGCCGCCCTTCCGCGTGATGGCGCAAATATTCCACGGCGTAAATGGCGCAAAGGCCGCCGATCACCGCGACAGGAATCAGGAAAACCCCAGCCAGCGAATCCAATCGGAGTGCAAACGTTCCACCCGGGATACTCCATGTTCTCTGCCATGCGATGGGTGCATTGGCCGTCATTCCCTGCACTGCGGCCACCGCCCCGCTGATCCCGCCCACAATTGCGCCGGCGACGCCAAACCACACACCGGCGCGATGTTGGCTAAACAGCCATGCGCCAATCGAGCCCACAAGCCACGACAGAAGCGCAATCGCGAACGCGATCATTGTGCGCGACGCGACGATGCCGCGTCGGCGCTCCGGGGATCACCGTGTGAATTGGCGCCGGTACCGCCGGCTTCCAGTGCCGCAATCCGCGCCAGGATCACATCCGACGCAGCAAGATCCCGCAGCATGGATCGCAGTCCCGCATCACGAAGAACGAACGCGAGCCGCGCCAGAATCTTGAGGTGGGCAGGCACGTTGGGGCTCACCACGACAAAGAGCGCTCTCACCGGTTGGCCGTCGAGTGCGCCGAAGTCCACTGGATGCTTCAGAAGGCAGAGCGCGACGAACGGGCGCTCCACATGCAGCAGAATCGGATTGCGGACGTGCGGGATCGCGATGCCGTCGCCGATCGCCGTAGACCCCATCGTCTCACGAGCCTCGAGAACCGTGACGAGAAACTCCCGGTCGAGGTCAGAAGGCAACGGTAGTGCCGCGACGACTTCGTGGAGCGCCTCAACACGCGATGCCCCGGCGATATCCCGATGCACTCCGCCCTCGGCGAGCAATACCGAAAGTGGCGGAACGTCCTCAGGCATCTCACGCGCCTTCTCGAGCAGGCCCTGCCCAACCGGGATGCCGTTGGCAGTCGCCCACTCCCACAGCTCGATAGCATTGCAGTGCAGTCGCTCGTTCACGCGATGCGCCGGTAATCCGCGCGTGGCGATCCAGCGCCGAACGGTCGGCTCGGACACGTCGAGATACGAGGCAGCTTGGCGAATGGTCAAGTGCATTCGGGAGCGCACCAACGCAGAAAATCGAGTAATACCATGCGCGGCTGCGGGTTCACAGTGGCAATGCGAACAGCTCGCTCTCAACGCGCGCAATCAATGAGATGACCTCCTCGCCAGTGCCAGCATCGTGCAGCGCGGTAAGAAAGTTTGCTTCCCGGCACAGCCGGCCAAGCTTGGCCAGTAGCGCAAGCTGGTCCCGCTCACTCCGTGCGAGAAGGAGGATCAGCGTGTCGGTCATGCTACCGTCGAGCGCACCGAAATCGATCGGCGTCTCGATGCTCGCGATGGCCACCAGGTCATGCGCGGCGAGGACGCGCGGGCGGCGCCGGGGCGTGTGTAGCAGCGCCACTCCATCATCAAGTGCCGTGCTGCACATTCGCTCGCGCTCGAGCACCCGCTCCGAGACCAGCGTCCGATTCACCGGCTCCGGGAACCGCACACGAGCCACCAAATCCCTGACAACCGTGTCCCGCGGCGCCGCCGGGATCATGAGACGCGCGTTCTCGGGCGCCAGGAGATGAGCGATCAGTCGGGGTGGCTGCCCTGTCTCATCCTCGATGGGATCGAGGGTATCGGCATCCAGGCGCTGCATGTTGACGTCGAGCCATGCGTCCACAACTGCCTTCCGAAAACGCCATTGCCCGCCAACCCGGGCCGCCGGAATCTCGCCGCGTTCCAGCAGGCGATAGACGGTCCGTGGCGATAGCTGCAGATACTCGGCGAGCTGTTTGGGGTTGAGCAGGTCAGGCACGATGTCGAGAAGGTTGACGAAGAAGCTAACATATAATGGCGTAAATTGACTGGTTATGGCAAGTACTGTCATATCCTGTCACAAATTTCACGACTGAGTAAGGCAAGCGGCCTGACTGCACAACGGTGGATGATTCGGACCGTCGGGACATTTCTGCTGGGGGGCGCGCTCTCCAGTAGTGCAATGAGGTAACGGCAACGGCATGCATTCCAGACCGTGGAGCCGGTGCCGATGGACGTTGAGACGCATATTGAACGCACGGTCAATGATTTCGAATGCCCCCCGGCGAAGCAGCCGATCGAGCGAGCGCGAATATCGATCACAGAGGATCTGAGTTGGCACAGCATTCGGGCGAGATAGCGTTGAGAGCTACGACTATGACTCACCCAGTTGGGCGAGTGCCGCTGCATGGACTGGCAGCAGAGGCGACCATTGCACGGCTAGTTGCGCTCTGGAGCTGACCCGATTTGATGGACCCCTCAATAAGCCTGATATTCAGGCAGGAGGTGTTCGATGGGAAAAGCAAAGGGATCTGCCAGGGCGAGCCATTTGGAGAAGCGTGAGCGGCGCTCCTTCAGTGCGGNNCCCCATTCGGTCCGTCCCCATTAGGTTTCGACCGCTTCCGGCTCCTTGCTTGTTGGCTCCATGGCACCCTCTTTCGAAGCGAGGCGTTGGTTAGAGCTTACGAGTTACGGTTGCGCTTGATGGACTCGGCTCCATGGTAAGATTAAAGCAGAGACGCTCTTCGTTGCCATAATTTGAACCGTGCATTACGGCCTTTCGGCTGAGTCCAGCCAAGCGATGTATATCCATCAGTGAAGCCATCGACCATCAGGGGCAGCATGGATTCATTGTGGCAGTTGCAGGGGTTCCGTAGTCGGTGGCGCTAGACTCAGCGCGGCGCGGAGTTTCGGCATATCGTTGGTGAGTATCTGGTGCACCTGCGCGATATTGCTGCTGATGTCGGCAGCCGTGAAATCGAACACGCGTTGCTCCGCCTCCGTGGGAGTCGCGGACGAAGATCCGAGACCGCCCAGCAGGTCAAACAACTCGCCTATTGGCGTGGCTCCATATCCTCCGCCACTTTTAGGGTTCAGCTTCTCTATCTGCGCAGCGACATTTGTGCGCAGGCTATCGAGTGCCGGTGATAACTGGCGTCGCTCGAGCAACAGATTCAGGTGTTTGAACTCAGTATCGAGCGCCGCGAGAGTTTTCCTTCCTTCGGCAAAAACCCGGTTGAGGGAATCAATTCGTACTTGAAGCGCATTGCGCGCGCGAAGAGCCTCCTGCGTGGTGATTGCGCGCGGATCGGTTCGCACCTGAACAGTTTGGCTCACCGTCTGACCGCGCGCGCTCAACTTCACCACGTAAGTACCAGCCGACACGTATGGCGCGCGTGAAATGCCATACCATCCCGAGTCGGAGGGCGGTGCGACAAACGCCAGTTGCGAGCGTAGGTCCCAGACCACACGATGCATGCCAGACGTCGCAGGGCCCGACATATCTCTTACAATGGAGCCGTCAGGCGCTGTCACTTGGATGTGCACGGCAGTGGTCGTCGTGTCGCTATCCTGCTGCTTTAGAGCGTAGTTTATCAGAACTCCGATCGGAGCGTTTGGCGCGTAGAACTTCCGCCCACCCAATGGCATGTCCCGCCACTGGTACACCTCCGTCGCAGCGCGGAGCGGGAAGAGGTGCACCTCGTCCACGGACTGCGCCGGATCACCAGCCTCGAGCGACCGAATGTCATCAAGGATGATGATACTGCGCCCGTAAGTCGCGAGTATAAGATCGTTATTGCGCTCGTTGACGAGAATGCGATAAACCATCACCCGCGGCAGACTTCCACCAGGAAATGCCCAGTGCCGTCCGCCATCGAATGACCAGTAAAGACCGAACTCGGTTCCTGCGATGAGAAGGTTGGGATTGCGCGGATCTTCTGCGAGTGTCTTGACCGATCCGCCCGTCGGAAGATCGCTAGATATGGAAGCCCATGTCGCGCCGCCGTCTGTGGTCCTGAAGACGTACGGTTTCATGTCGTCGTCAGCATGGCCGTCGAACGTAACGTAGGCGGTTCGAGCGTTATGACTCGACGCGACTACCGTGCTCACCCAGCGAGGCGATGATAGGTGAAAGCGTGGAGTAAGATTTGTCCAGTGGCTGCCTCCATCAGTCGTCATCTGCACGTTGCCATCATCCGTGCCGACATAGATGGTGCCTGCCGCCCTCGGCGACTCGCTGATGGTCGTGATATTACCGTATGCGCCAACACCATCATCTCGCGAAAGTGTTGTGCTGTCACGTGGTGGTATCCCCGGGCCCATGTTAAGCTTCGTGCCGTCTTGGTTCCGTGTAAGATCCGGACTCATCACCTGCCATGTGGTACCATGGTCCGTAGTCTTCAACAGCTTGTTGGCACCGTAGTAATAAACGTGCGGATCGTTCGGTGACACCAGGATTGCCGTGTTCCAGTTGAATCTGTAGGGTGCTTTGCGGTCCGACGAAACTGGCGTGATCCGGCGTTCCTCGCGCGTCTCGATGTCGGCGACATAGCCGCGGCCATTCTGTGCGTTAGTATAGACTAGACGCGGGTTAGTAGGATCCGTCGCAACATGAAACCCGTCGCCGTAACCAATGAGCATTACCTGATCATCGGTGAAAGGTCCCTTCGAATGTGTACCACTCGGAAATGCGTACGTGCCGTTGTCTTGGGCACCGCCGAAGACCCAGTACGGATCTCGGTCGTCAATTGAGACGTCGTAGAACTGCCCGATTGGAAGATTGTTGACGAAATCCCAGGTGCGAGACCCGTCGTACGTGATGAAGACCCCCCCGTCCGTACCCTGCATCATGTGCTCGGGATGGTTGGGATCGATCCAGAGGGCGTGCCGGTCAACGTGCGTTTTCGCCGCAACTGAATCCGTCGTGAAAGTCTTCCCGCCGTCGATAGACAGATACATGTCCATCGCAATGAACCAGACGCGGTTGGGGTTCTTGGGATCTACACGAATTTGGCTGAAATAGGACGGACGCTGACTGACAGGATTCTGCCTGGTCCAAGTCGAGCCGCGATCTGCAGAGCGAAATACTCCGCCATCATGGTTCTCGATTACGGCATAAACGATGTTCTCATCACTCCGCGCAATGTCGATTCCAATGCGTCCGGTGCTGCCCGTCGGGAGGCCCTTAGTCAGGCGTTTCCATGTGTCGCCACCGTCGAGGGAGCGCCATAAACCGCTCCCTGCTCCGCCGCCGACAAATCCCCACGCGCGACGACGGCGCTCGTAGGTCGCGGCGATAAGGGTCCGTCCGTCGCTGGCGATTGCGACATCCGTTACGCCGGTATTGTCATCAACTCCAAGTACTTTCTGCCACGTTTTGCCTGCATCTTTTGTGCGATACAGCCCACGTTGTTCGTTGGGTCCCCATAAATGTCCGACTGCTGCAACGAACACCGTGCTTGGGTTGTGTGGGTCGATCACGATACGGCCGATGCTCTGCGTCTCGCGCAGGCCCATATTCTGCCACGTGGTACCGCCATCAAGTGAGCGGTAAACTCCGTCCCCCCATGTGGAAGTCTGACGGTTATTGGGCTCGCCCGTACCGACCCATACGACATTGCGATCGCTCGGTGCGATGGCGATGTCGCCAATCGACATGGCCGTGCCATCCGTGTCGAATACGGGGTCCCACGTCACGCCGTTATTCAGACTGCGGAACACACCGCCTGATGCGGTCCCAACAAAGATGATATTAGGATCATCCGCGACCGCCTCAATATCATCAACACGACCTCCAAACGACGCTGGGCCAATCTCGCGCCAGTCGCGATCCGGCCACGAACGCGGATGCAACGAAGCCGACTCGTTAGGTAACGATACTGCGGACGGCTTTCGGGGTTGTTGCGCGGCAGAGACCATCGGAAGCATCGTTAGCAGTACGAGCGACGTTATGGCCGGCGAGAGACAATCCCGGATTCGTTGGATGGGTATCAGTGACATATTACGGTTAATAAGTGATCGTGGTTCGAACAGATCGCGCAACGATGATTCCGCATCCGTTGCACATCTTGTCTGGATAAGGAGCAAATGGTCGGAGAACGGTTACGCGTCGGGATCCTTCCGTACAGTGAGTTTCCCGGTTTGCACTACGCCATCGACCGAGAGCGTAACGGTGTAAGTTCCGGGCGTCGCCAACGCCGCGCGCGCACGTCGACCTTCACCAGCCTGCGCCTGGCTACCGGTTGCCTCCTTCGGTGCCTCGCCGCGAAGGTTCCACCAGATGCGATTGATTCCTGCCGATTTCGGGCCATCGAGCACGCGGATTGTCTTTCCCTTGTCATCGACAATCGTCAACTGCACCGCGCCGGCGGCCGGCGAGCGCAGGTAATAATTGATCGATGCGCCATAAGGCGGATTATGCCCGGTGGTCGAGGGTGGATCGAACTCGGCGGCGAAGCTTTCCGTTGTGGTAGGGGCGCGCAGTGCGAATGCATACGCCGGCCGGAGATCGAAGAGATACGCTCGTTCTTTTAGAATCGTCGGGGTCAGCTGCTGTAAGGGCCCGATGTCATCCAGGATCCAAAAGCCCCTTCCCCATGTCCCCACTACGAGGTCATTAAAGTCTTCCTGAACGACAAGTCCGGCGATCGGTGTATGCGGCAGGTTGTTCTGTAACGGCAACCAGGTGGCGCCATCGTCCACGGTGACGTACAGGCCGTTCTCGGTGCCGAGATAGATCATGCCTTTGCGATGCGGATCTTCACGGACGGCGCGTGCGTACGCGAATACGCTCTTGGGGATGCCGCCTCCAATCGCCCGCCATGTGCGGCCGTAGTCTTCGGTCTTGAACACATACGTATTGTTGTCTGCTGCACGATGACGATCCACTGTGATGTATGCAGCACCCAGCGCGTGCCGCGATGGCTCGATGCTCGTCACTGTGCCCCATGACTGCAGTCCGGGAAGATTAGCCGTAACGTCGGCCCACGTCTTCCCGTCATCCCGTGTCACGTGCACGAGTCCATCGTTGCTGCCAGTCCAGATAACACCGCGCTCAATTGGCGACTCGGCGATAGCGAAGAGTGAACATGGTACGTCCTGCGTTTCCGGCCCTACTCCGGCCGGAATCTGCTGCTTGGTTTTGTCATTGGTCGTGAGGTCGGGGCTGATAATACTCCAACTGCGCCCGCCGTCGGCGGTCGCATGCACGTACTGACTACCGGCGTAGACTACTCGCGAGTCGTGCGGAGATAGCGCAAGAGGAATGGCCCAGTTACGGCGAAATTTCCGGTTAGCGACTGAGCCGCGCTCGCTCGAGTCCGCACCAAACACCGACCACGGACCGGTACCTTGCATCTTGCCAGTGCGCATGTCGACGTGCTGCACATTGGAACCACTGCTGACCCAGATGATGTCGTCGTTTCCGCGATCTGGAATTGCCCAGCCACTCTCGGCGCCGATCGTCCATTCCCAGAAGTCAGGTGCGATCAATCCGATACCTTCGTCCGCGTCCCCGACACCAGTGCTCTGAGCAAGACTGTTGCTCGGCCCACGATATGCCGGACCATCCTGGCGGCTGCCGTATACGTTGTATGGGATCCGGCGGTCGACCGCGACACGATTCACCTGAGCATTCGGCAGATTCGCGTGGAGCCAGCCGCGGCCACGTGTCGTCGTGATATTAACGTACCGATCGTTGGCGATGATGATGCGATTCGGGTTCAGCTGATCGAACCAGATGTCGTGATGATCTGGAAAGAGCTCGGGAATGATTTTCGTGCTCGCGCCACCGTCGAGCGAACGGTACAGCCCCTGAGCCAGAAAGTAGACCTCGTTCGGATTATCCGGCGACACGCCGATCCGTGAGAAGTAGCGCGCCCGTCGATTAATATTCGGGTCGTGACTAGCGATGGACCAGTTCACGCCGCCGTCATCGGATCTCCACAGATTGCCCGGGGCGGCAGTCTCTATAAGCGCGTACACCCGTTTCGGGTTGCTCGGCGCGATGGCTAGTGCGATACGCCCGAGCGGCGAAACAGGGAGTCCGTGCCCAGTGAGATGACTCCATGTACTGCCGCCATCGCGCGATACGTATATACCGCTACCCGGTCCGCCACTCTCGCTGGTCCACGGATGAATTGTGAGCTGCCAGGTAGCTGCGAAGAGAATTGACGGATTGGTGGGGTCCATCGCTATGTCGATTACACCAGTGTTCTCGTCGACAAACAGTACGCGCTCCCACGTTTTCCCGCCGTCGCGCGTGCGAAAGACTCCGCGCTCCTGCTGCGGGCCGTAACTGTGTCCCATTGCAGCCACGTAGACCACCGACGCGTTCCGCGGATCGATCACAACGCGTCCAATGCGCCCGGTTTTATCGAGCCCCATGTGGGCCCAGGTCTTGCCGGAGTCGGCGGATTTGTACACGCCGTCGCCGATCTCGATGTTCGGGCGGATAAACGGATCTCCGGTGCCAGCCCAGACTATACCGGCGTCTGTGCGGGCGACGGCGAGTGCCCCAATTGAGGCAACGTGTTGACTGTCGAAGATCGGCCGCCAGTGAAGGCCCCCGTCATCGCTCTTGAAGATGCCGCCAGACGCTGCTCCCGCGTAGATGACACTGGGATCGCCCGCAACGCCGGCGACTGCGTTGATGCGATTCCCCGGCGGTCCGATGTGACGGAATTGCAACGACTGGTACGTTGCTGGGGTGATCTCCTGTCCGCGCGCGATCGTGAACGCCGGCGCGATGGATAGCCATGTCAGCGACAGAAACAGAACGCGCCGAATCGAAACCTGCTGGGACATAGTGAACACTCTTCTTAGGGCCTGATGTCGGAGGGCCACTCGCGATTGTAATTCTTCAACGGGCCAGGTCCCGACCTCACCTCCAGACGCTGCGTGCTGCTGGCTGCGCCATCTGTCACTGTCACTGTGTAAGTGCCCGGCGGCACGAGGTACCGCGCACCCAGCGTGCCCTGGAACGACGCGCGCATATCGCGCGTTTGCCGTAGATCCCACGTCACACGATTGAGCCCCGAGACTGCTGGCCCCGTGAGATTCGCTACAAGCTCGCCGCTAGCCGACTTGACCACGATGTCAACATCCCGGTGGCCAGAATCCTTGATGTAGTATGTAAGTACGGCCCCCATCGGTGGATTCTGGCCACTGTACTGATTCCCCTGTGCTCCTTCGAGCAGGCCCTCTATGTACTTGAGCTGTATCGCAGGTTCGGGTGCAAAGAGGTGCACCGTTTGGCTAAGGATCTGTCGCGTCATCTGTGCAAAGGGCCGAGCCTGATCGATGATGTACAGGCTACGTCCCTGCGTCGCGATCACAACATCATGCGTGCGCGGTTCGATCAGGATATCGTCCACGGCTACAGTTGGCAGGTTTCCGAACCGGGACCACGAGTGACCGCCGTCGAGGGTCAACCACAAACCAAATTCGGTACCGGCATACAGCACGTTGCTGTTGTCTGGATCCTCACGCACTACACGCACCGGTTCCGTTCGCGGCAGATTTCCGGCAATATCAAGCCACGTGCGCCCGCTATCCTTGGTGGCGTACACGAGCGGCGCACGGTTCCCGTCACGGTATGCTGAAATGACCACGTAACCAGCAGCGGCGTTGGAATGGCTCGCCTCAACACGATTCACCCAATGTCCTCGCGCGACTTCCGGAAGATTGCCGCTAACATCAGTCCAGTGCACACCCTCGTCGGACGTGCGCCAGATCTTTCCGTTGTCCGTCCCCGCCCACAGTACACCCGACTGGACAGGCGATTCGATGAGCGTCGAGATCGCAGGACGTCCACCTTGCACTCCACCACGGGTGAGGTCAGGTGAGATAGCCTCCCATTGCTCCGCATGATCGGACAGTTTGATTACTCGATTCGCACCGAGATAGATAACGCCGCGATGGTGGTGGCTCCCGATCAATGGCGGCGTCCAGTTAAGCGGCAATGCAGATGTGGGACCACTTTCGCTCGATCCCGGTGTTACATCTGCATTGTGGCCGCTTCCGAAGTCCGTGCGACGCAGCTTGCTGTTCGTTGACCAGTAGAGAATCGCCGAGTCGTTGTCATCGAAGACGCAGTAGCCGCCATCATTCATTGCAGCAATGCTCCAATCACCATTGCGAATGCCGATAGTGTTCAGGACAGTACTAGGTCCGACCCATGTCCCATTGTCTTGCAAGCCACCGCAAACGCGGTAAGGTATAGAACGATCTACGTTAACACTGCGAAACTCACCAACGGCAAAACGGGCGAGATGTTCCCAGGTCACGCCACCACTGAACGATTGATACACACCACCGTCGTTGCCCTCGATCAGGTGCTTGGGATTGATTGGGTCGATGACGAGCGCGTGGTGGTCTGGATGTAGTTGTGAGATGTCCTCACGCCAGGTCTTCCCGCTGTCCTCCGATACTACGATCGACGCAGACAGATTGTATACGCGCCGATCGTCCGTAGGGTCAACCCGCATCTGGCCAGCGTAGTCTGGGCGATTCAACAGCGCGCTCATACGCCGCCAGTGTGCACCTCGGTCGTCTGATCGAAACACACCGCCGGTAGGACTCATGGAGACCGATGGCCCGGTGCTTCCGCCAGCGTTCGTGTTGGTGGTCGCCACAGTCGCGTAGAGAATGCTCGTATTATTAGCGTAGATTGCCAATCCGATGCGTTCGGTGTGGGCTGGCAGGCCGTTCGCGAGCTTGTGCCATGTCGTGCCGGCGTCCTCGCTCTTGAAGATTCCGCCTTCGTCCTTTCCGCCTGATGCCGCTTCACCGGCTGCGAAGCTGGTCGGCCGTCGTTGTCGTGCATACAACACGGCGTACACAATGTTTGGATTCGACGGATCGATCGCCACATCACCGGCGCCCACCCGTGTATCGTTGGGAGCAAGTGCCGAAAGGACCTTGCTCCAGGTTGTGCCGGCATCAATAGTCTTGTACAAGCCGCGCTGAGCGCTGGGCTGCCACAGGTCACCAACTACGGCAACGTACGCGGTCCGCGGGTCCGTTGGGTGGACCGCTATGCGCGCGATCGCGCGGCTATCAATAAGGCCGACATGACTCCACGTGCGACCGGCATCGATCGAGCGGTAGACTCCACCGCCCCAGGTTTCCGTGTTCCGGTCGTTCGCCTCGCCAGTGCCTAGCCATACCACGCGCGCGTCCGACGGCGCTACGGCAATAGCGCCGATAGACGCAACCGCTTCATGATCAAAGAGGGCATCGAAGGTAACACCACCATCCGTCGTCTTGAACACGCCGGCCATGCCACCGCCGACGTAGAAAGTCGTTGGATCGCCGGGGGCCATCGCAATGGCGGATACGCGACCGCCGACAATTGCAGGCCCAATACTCCGAGCGGTGATTGTGTTGCGCACAGTCAAGGGCAGGCTGTCGACCACCGTTGTGCGGGCGTTCTGCGCGGTGGTGACGCAGGGGAGCATCGCCAGGGCCACGAGTAAGCTCACACAAGCGCGGTGTCGCATTTTAAGCGACATCAGCACTGTCACCGCCTCCGAATCTGGCGATCACTGCGGGAAGTTGTGATTCGCTTGAGTCTCTACCAGCGGAAGCGGGATGCACATCTGGTCTCCGAACGACTGCCCGCTCGACAGATAAAACAGCGTTCCTGCTGGTTGGATGTACGGCGTCGCCGTTGGATTCCGCACGAAATCCGCGATGTGCTTACCTTCCATGTAGAAGTCGCGCGCGCGCTGGGCCATCAATTCAACGAGAACCTCCGAATCCGACACGCCTGTAAACGGCGACTGACCACCTGCCGCGCGCCTCACTGGAATCAGTGCTAACGCCGCTGCATGATCACCGAGCTTCAGGTTCGCCTCAGCCACGATATAGCTAGCCTCGAGCCCTGACGCGATGCGAATGGGCGAGCCAAATCCAGTGTACTTGAGTGACTGAATGGCTTCTATCGTATCTCTCGCAACATGCTTGAGGTCTACCCATGGCACGCGCGGATCGTTCAGTGCCTGATAGGTCGGCGGCACTACCCAACCTGGAGAGCCGGTGCCTGTAATGCCACTGAACACTCTATTCGACACAAGAGCACGATTACTGAGGTCATCGACATAAGCCGCATTGTATACGAACGATGCCGGAATCACGGCTGCCGCCACTGCTGCACTCGTATTGTTGCCGCGCTGGAGATAAGCCTGCGCCAGTCCTACGGTTGACGCTTTCACGATTGTGTCACCAGTCGCACCGCCCACCGTCGTTGCAATGGCGATCGCACGCTTGAAGCGTGTGATTGCCGTGTCCAGTGTCTGTGCTTGCGTGAGCGGCGGTCCGCCGAGGATGACGCCTTGACACATGGCCTGACCCATGTGCTCAAGTGTGAAGGCAGAGTTCATCGCCGCACGGGCTACGTTAATGTCTGACGCCTGGCCAGGCAACCCGCCTAGTAGTGCAAGAACATTCTCATTGGCTGCGAGAGAGCGAGAGAGCGGAGACCAGATAAAGTTGGACTGTTGCTGTGTAGACGGCGTCACCTGGCGCCGTGCGATGTCGGGCGACGTGCTATTGACATCGGTTACCCACGCCTCTCCTGAGAACCATCCCTCCGCGACAATCGACAAGCTCATGCCATTCCAGAACGCGGTCTGCGCCGACATCGTCAACAGTACGGCGCTGCTTGTCGGATTAATGGTCGAAGCATCAATGATCGATGGACTTGCCACGTCTAACTGACAACCAGTCAAAGCAACTGCTGCCGTTGCCGTCAACAACAGCGATATACCGTACGTTAAACGCTCGTGATCACGCATATTGTCCTCCTTAGAATTGATAGCTGAGACGCGTGAACCACTCGCGCGGTGCGGGCGTCGCGAAGACGTCCTCCAAAACGATCTGTGCAATATTTCCGGTTGCACCGAACGACGTTGCCTCCGGATCGGAACCCTTGTATGGTCCGCGATATTTCGTCCAAAGTGCGAGGTTGCGACCGCCGGCCGTAATAGTCATTCCCGTCGTACCGAGCCGACGAGCAAGTGACGATGGCACTGTGAGCGACGCCGAAAGTTCTTGCAGCCGAAGGAAGTCACCTTTCCGCGTGTAGTCAGGAAGAAAATTCGTCGGGCTGAATACTGCGCCACTGGTCTCGTGTACGTGCGTTCCGAACAGGCGCACCCTCTCCAGAGCTGTATAGCCACCCTGGGCTTCCGACAGTAAACGGTTCCCCGAGTTCGCCAACACGACATCGCGGTAGTAATCGGCGAAGTCATTCACCACGAAGCCCACCTTGCTTAGCATGAGCCCATACAGACGAAGGTTCTTGAACAGAGTGACCGTCGTGCTAAACGAGCCTTCGAACTTCGGCAGGACGGTACCATCGTACTCGAGGGTATCGCTCATCACAGCTCTATTGTTCGCCACGTCGATACTCCGGAAGTGGTACGACGCCGTCGCACCGAGCGGTAAGCCCGGCTTGAACACTGTGTTCAGGTTGCCGAAAGGAGCGATACCACCCAGCGACACAAGTCTGTTCTTCAGCGTAGACGCGTTGGCGGTCATCTCCCACGCCAGATTGCTCCGATCAATGGCCGTAGCACGCAGTGACACTTCGATACCCTTGTTGGACACCTTACCGGCGTTAGCAAAGGTGTAGCCAGTCTGTCCGCTGGCGAACCCAAGCGATGGTGGCTGCGGTACCTGCAGCAGCAGATCCTTGGTCTCCTTGTCGAAGACAGTGAACTCGAGGTTCGCCCGCTCCCCCAAGAATGACGCGTCGAACCCGTACTCCAGTTCCGTACCACGCTCCGGTTTAAGATTGGGATTGCCTGCATTCAGTAGACTGAGCCCGGGCAGAATTGCGCCACCGGCCCCGATATATGGTGCGGAACTGTAGGTAGCGAGCGTGGCACCCGGCACCGGGGAACGACCGGATGTGCCATACGCGGCGCGCAGCCGCAACGTCGGAATCACTGACGACACACCGCTCCAGAATGGCTCCTTGGAGACCACGTACGATACGCCCACTTTGGGGAGGATGAACGTCGGCGCGTTTTTACCGAATGATGAGTTCTTGTCGACGCGCGTGCCAAGCTGTAGGTAGAGACGATCACTGAACGAGAGATCCTCCTCGAAGATCAGGCCGAGCGATCGTTGATCCGTCTGCTGCTGGCCACTAATTGCGGTCTTTGCAGCGAGTCCGGCAAGATTATTGTCGTTCGTGAGCAAACCTTGGCCAAGCGTGGTGAGCACGCTGATACTCTGCTTCGTGTACTGGGCACCGACAGTGAAGTCTGATGACATCTGGCCAGTGGCTCCGAAGTCCCGATGGATCTTTCCTGCATAATCGATAGTGTACAATGTCTGGCCAGATGCTACGTCGTTAACCGACCCCGCTGCAGGCACACCGGTACCCAGTGGGTTAATCGGTGTGAATAGATGCGCCTTGGTCTGATCGACATCCGCGCCAGCGGTTAGTCGGTGACTAAACCAAGGCAGTGGGCTAAAGTTGATTGTCATGTGCGGAGTTGACTTAATCGTGTAGTAGTCGCCGATGACAGTCGCGAGATATGACATGGGTGTTGTTGGATCTGCCAGACCGCCAGAGAGAGACCCATCTGCGTTCTGCGTAACCGTCGTCGGCCTACCCAAATACGCGTTCAACATGGGCGAGGCACTGCCTTGATCTCCTACGGGAAGCTTGTTGTCTGCAAGGCTGAGCCCGAATCCCGCATCGATCAGCAGCTTGGGCGTCGCTGTCCAGTTGAAATTCGTGCGCCCGTTCTGTCTCGTAATTGAATTATTGGACCTTGTTCCAGGCTCGTTGGTCGCGGCGACGGATGCGAAGTACCCATAATTCTCGCCTCGTCCTACAACGTTATAATTGAACTTCGCACCAGTTCCGTTGTGGAAAACGTTATCGCGCTTCAAGACGTTCGTCGATATGACCGTACCTGGTGCCAGACCTTTGCAGAGCACAGCGCTGCTTGTGGGCGCCACCAGCGCTGCTGAGCAGACGCCGTAGGTACTCGGTGGATCGAAACCGGGAGTCGAACCGACGACGTCAACCGTCGCCGTCGATGACATACGCTGCGCACCGTTTCTCCCTTTCTTGGTTATGATCTGGATAACGCCTGAGGATGCTTCAGCCCCATATAAAGTCGCAGCAGCGGGCCCCTTGACGACTTCCACGCTCTCGATGTCGTCAGGGTTCAGACCACTCAACGGATTCTGCTGCTGACCGCCGACATCGATGAGACTTCTGGGCGCCGCATCGACGCGCACTCCGTCGATGAACACAAGTGGGGTATTGGAGAGCGAGATCGTGGACGGACCGCGAATGTAGGTACGCGGTGCGGCGCCCGCCGAACTATTTGGGGCTACGATATTCGCGCTACCGACACGGCCAGCAAGCATCTGAGACACATCGGAGACAGGTGCCTTGCTCTGAACGTCTGCGGCGTTAACCGAAGCGATTACCGCGGGCTGCGACACCCGCGTTGCGGGCCCCACTGTTCCAGTGACAACCATCGCCGTAAGGCTGGTCGCCACTGCGGGGAGCACGAAATCAAGCGTCACGGAGCCATTGGCTGGAACCGTTACCGACCTAGTCAACGGCTGGTAGCCGATGCGCCGCGCCGTCACGGTATGCTGTCCAGCAGTGACACCGGAAATGCGATAGGTTCCCTCGTTGCCGGTGGTGGCACCGAGACCTGTTCCGTTAACCTGTAGAGTCACTGCTGCTAGCGGGGTGCTCCCACCCCCCTCGGTCACTCGGCCGATGATCGTACCCACATCAGCGTCATGGGGCGCCAGTGCCGACTTCGCCCATTTCACCAGAGTGGCGCGCCCGTCTGTTGTAAAGACTACATCCACTTCCGTGCTTGATAGCACACTCGTGAGTGCCGCAGCTACAGTGATCTCCTTCGCCCGAAGGCGCACACGTGTATCAAGCGGAATACTTCCGTCACTGTAAGCCAGGTACAGTCCAGCACGCTCCGAGATCGTATCCAATGCGTGCTTCAGCGTGACGTTGTCCATCTCCAGCGTTATGCGTCGCTGTAACACCGGTGTTCGATTTACGTCGATCGGTACGTAGCTCGATCCAGATTCAAGTAAAAGAGCTGGACTGCGCTGCGTACTGCTAAAGTTGAGATCCTGCGCCTGTACACTATCGCTACCCAGTACAGTCACAGCACACATAACGATCCAGACAGACGAAACCATGCGATACACGATTGTCCTCTCCATGAGGAATGAGAAAATCAGGATGGCCACAACGTGACCACACGTCCGTGGCGCTCAACGCGTAGGTGGAGCGCCAGCGCCAGGCGCCGTAGTGCATGCTCGGCGGACTCATCTTCGAATGACGCGGTCACTCTTCGTTCACTCATGGTGCGGTCTCTCAGGGTCACGTCCATGTCGTACCAACGCGACAGCTCGGGGACTACCTCTCGCAATTGCGTGCCATTGAATACAAGAGCGCCGCGCGTCCATGCCAGGTACGATTGTAGGTCTACGTTCTGCATGACCTTCACTGTCCCCGCGGTGTCGAGTCGCGCGAGCATTCCTTGTGTGAGAGTTACTAGCGGCGGCGTACTGGCAGCGGCACTGCTTCGACGGACTGCCACAGTACCGGATGCCACTACCACGCGCATTCCGTGCATCTCCGGATAGTCCGTCACTACGAACTCGGTCCCGACATCTTCAATGACGCCAGCGCTCGTACGTACCCGGAAGGGACGAGTGACGTCATGCTTGATGGAGAAGAACCCCGTGCCTTGCAGTAGCACCTCGCGCACACCAGAACCAGTGCCGAGCGTGGTCGGGAGCAGCAACCTGCTCCCAGGTCCAAGTCGCACGCGACTGCCATCCGCGAGGTCCAGCACAGCCTGTTGCCCGGGGAGCGTCACTACCTCGCGCATTCCGGTGGCCATCTGAGTTCCCGGATGTGTCGACGATCGTTCGCGCCACACCGTGGAACCGACGGCGAGCACCAGGATTGCCGCAGCCGCAAGGGCGCTGACGCGCCAGAGCGAATGCGGGCTCGATGGCGCGACGCTATTCGACTTCAGGCGACGTACCAGCATCGGCCGGGCTGGCTCTCCTTCCATGCGCGACTCGATGCGCCGCCAGACTACATCATTTGCATCGAAATTGACAGCGGGAGGGCGCGCCCAAGCCGTTCGCAATGCGTCAAGCATTACGCGATGCTCTGGATCAGAGGCTATCCAGTGCTCGATCTCAGCGGACTCCGCTGGGCTGCACTCTCCGCTCAGGTAACGAGCGAGAATCGCCGGCGGGACGTTATCGGACATGGTCAATACAGTGCGTACTTGGCATTGCCTGGAGTACGCCTGAGACTATCCCCGACCCTTACACGAGTTTTCCGAACGCCCACATCGTGGGCCGTTCCATGCCTTACTTACGCCATGGGGCGAGGCGTTGACGTAGCGCCGCAAGTGCACGCCCCATCTGCACTTCAACAGTCTTGACGGAGATCCCCATCATCCCCGCGACTTCTGCGTAGCTCCGGTGATGGTACCGATTGAGGACGAACACTTCGCGGCACCTATCTGGAAGACAATTCACCGCCCGCTCGATCGCGCTCTCCAAGTCCTGCGCGTCCAATAACTCTCCGACACTGGGGGTAGGAACGCCTGGAATGTCATTACGCTGCTCATGGAACAGTCGTTCGCGAAATCTGCTCTCGACCCGCTCGTGCCGGAGATAGCTTATCGCGCGATTGCGGGCTGCGCGGAAGAGATACGCATTGAGTGGTCCCGCGAAGTGCCAGTCGTATCGCTGCTCCCACAGGTGCAGGAACAGTTCTTGGAGTATCTCCTCAGTAACAGCGCGGGACCGCACGTGGCTCTCCACGAGAGCGCCGAGGTCGTTCTTGTACTCCCTGAATACCGCTTCGAACGCGGCCGCATCACCCGTGCAGATACGCGCAACCCAGTCCCGATCTCGTTCCGCCACGTCATCTGCGACGATATAGGCATCGGTATTAGTAGGGCCAATCTCCGTAGCGAGCTCGATGCGATGCGGGGAAGTCACTAGCGTATGCCGTGATATGGGCTGGGGCTGAAACACGAGCATACAAGCTCATGCCCTAAAGATCGCGGCAACATACGACGAGAGTCCAGGCAATGCAAGTTTCACGGTGATTCATGCGATCACCTTGACGCCTGTGCTCTGCTCCACAATTCAGCGAGACAGTTTCGGATGAGATATTGTCAGTCAAGCCCCTATCCGACCAGACCGCCGGCGGGCACGGAACCGGCCGCTGGACTTTGCGCGCTGATCTTAGATGGCACCCACATGCTGGACGCTGCAGCGACGGCAGATGCAATGAGTGGTAGCCGTATACACCGTTGTGCAGATCGCGCGAAGCGCAATCGAAGGACTCGCCCCGTTGAAAGCTGCGGGATCGAACGAACGCGGAAGATTTGGCTCATGACGGATCTCGGTGGTCGTACGTGATGACAGCGTAGACTGTCTCCCGCCAACGCACGCTGAGTGCCGCACGCGTCCGTTCCCTAAATCATGAATCCACAACAACTTGGCGATTCTATGGACGTGTATTGTCGCGTATTGTCGCGTATTGTCGCGCGACAACACTTGCTCACAATGCGACTAGAAACCTGGCCGCTCGTCCCGGTAAAGCTGATATTAAAACCAAAAACCGCGCACCCGCACTCACAGGTTTCCCCTGAGTGCGTGTGCGCGGTTCATGTCTGCAAGGAACGTCGGAGCCGTCCTCTGAATAAGGTACTTGAGCTCTGCCCTCTGCGTCGATCGCATCGCCACGATCAAGCCATGCAGAATCGCTCGCGAGCGACGTTCCACTCCATCCAGGTACACGCGATCGATGTCGCGCCCCGTTGGGGCGCTTACATCTTCATCTTGCCTTGGATGGCCGTGATTCGGTCCAAGTGCGCCTGCACTTGTGGCTCAGTTGCAGTGAGTGCGGCCTTTAGGTCGGCGTTCTGCGCTGCACCTTCCGCGCGCTTCACCATGTCCAGAACGTATTGATGTCCCGCGACCTGCGCATTCACGTACGCTGAATCGAACGTGGCGCCCTTGGCGTCGGCGGTGAGCGCGACCGCTGTGGACTGATTCATCGCCATGATCGAATCGGCAGCGGCAGAATCAGGCGTGATGTTCAGCCGCTTGGCCAGCGCCACTCCGTCGTTCAGCATCTTGGTGTGCGCGGCGACCATGTCGCGCGCAAACGATTTCACCGATGCATTGGTTGCCTTGCTCTCGGCCATCTTGCCCGCCGCGATCTCACCCTGGTTCGCGGCTCCCAACATCGCGAAGATTGCAGCGTCAGACATCGTTGCGGCCGGCGCCGGCACGTTCGTCGTGCTTGATGCAGCACCGGCAGCCATCGAAGTGTCGGCGCTGGCCATGGTCGTATCGGCCGCGTTATCGGTCTTCTTGCACGCTCCAAGCACCGTCACTGCGCCTAGCGCGAGTGCGAATGCAGTTTTCTTGGTCCCACGTACCATGGTTGCCACCTCTTCGAGTTTGCCAGTTATGCCGTATTGGGCCTGCACTCGAAGAGGGGGCAAAATCCGTGCTAAACGCGGATTACTCCGCCTTATGCGTGAGCTCCACATCCACGGTGAGCTTCACGTCGTTGGAAACCATCACGCCGCCTGCCTCGAGAACCTGGTTCCAGGTAAGGCCAAAATCCCGCCGATCGACGCGAAGTGTCGCGCTGAAGCCGGCCCGGTCGCTGCCCCACGGATCGCGACCCGTTCCCTCGCGAGTGACGTCCATCTCCACGGGCCGAGTTACGCCGCGAATGGTGACATCACCGGTGATGCGAAACTCACCGTCGCCCTTGGGCTTGATGGCCGTGCTGACGAACAGGATCTTCGGGTACTTTTCCACGTCGAAGAAGTCGGCCGAGCGCAGATGCGTGTCGCGACCATCGTCGTGCGTGTTGATGCTGGCGGCCCCAATCTCAACCTTGATCCGGGATCCCTCAGGAGTGCCGTCCGTCACGACTGTCCCGGAAATGTCGGAAAAGCGACCCCTTACCTTGGAGATCATGAGGTGTGTGACGGCGAACTCGACGCCCGAATGGGCGGCGTCGATCTGCCATGTGCCAGCAGCCTGATTCGATGCTGCGGTCCCTGCGCTGCTTCCTGATGTGGCGGCCATTTTTCTGCTTCCTGGAAAACGGTTGGAGTAATTGAGTCTTGAAGATTCGAGTGACTAATCTTATACGAGCTACTATATTTCAATAAGTAACTATTGTCAATGCCCCACTATCCACTTACATACACTTTATGAGCCAGGAATCGATTTGCCCCAGGTATCACAAGGCGGTCGAGCTTATTGGGCGTAGGTGGTCTGGCGCCATCATCAGCGCAATGCTGGGGGGTGACATCCGATACCACGAGATCCGCGATTCCGTCCCCGATATCAGCGACCGGATGCTCGCTGAGCGGCTGCGCGAGCTCGAAGCCGAAGGTGTGGTCGATCGCCATGTATTCCCAACCACGCCAGTTCGAATCGAATACGAACTGACCGCCAAGGGCCGCGCACTCGAAGCGGCGATCGTCGCGATCGAGCAGTGGGCGAACAAGTGGATCGAGCCGGCCGCGGTAGTCGCCGGATCCAGCGGCCGCTGATCCATCTTCGTTGCGGGCCGCCAGAAGTCGTGGCGGCGTAGTCCTTGAACAATCGGACCGCGGCATGATTATGACCGCACCCCCGCCCCCAGCATCCCCCATCTCCCATCGCCGCGGGCCCAGTATTGGCCGCGCGCTCAGCAGCCGCAACTACCGCCTGTTCTTCAGCGGCCAGACTGTCTCACTGGTTGGCACCTGGATCACCAGGATCGCCACAAGCTGGCTGGTCTATCGGCTCACTGGCTCCGCCTTCCTGCTCGGCCTCGTCAGCTTCTGCAGCCAGATCCCCACGCTGCTGATCACTCCCTTCAGCGGTGTTCTGATCGACAGATGGAACCGTCACACGGTTCTGGTCGTGACGCAGCTGTTGTCGATGCTACAATCGCTGGCGCTCGCGGTATTGGCGTTCAGCGGCAAGATCACGGTCACGGAGATCCTGATTCTTCAGTTGGTTCAGGGATGCATCAACGCATTCGACACGCCGGCTCGGCAGGCCTTTGTTGTGGAGATGGTGGAGGATCGCAGCCATCTCTCCAACGCGATAGCGCTCAATTCGACCATGGTGAACGCGAGCCGCATCATCGGCCCGTCCATTGGCGGCGTGATAATCGCCCTCGCTGGCGAGGGGTGGTGTTTCATGATCGACGCGATCTCGTACGTAGCGGTCATCGCGTCGTTGCTGGCGATGCACGTGACGCGCGCCGAGCGTGAGCCGCGAACCACGCGTGTACTGGAAGAGCTGCGGACAGGATTGCTGTACATCAAGGGATCACTACCAATTCGCACGTCGCTGATTCTTCTCGCGATAGTCAGCACGATGAGCATGCCATATACAGTGCTCATGCCAGCAATCGCGACGCAGACGTTGCACGGCGGCGCCCACACACTCGGTTTTCTGATGACCGCGTCCGGAGTTGGCGCGCTCATTGGCGCGCTCTATCTCGCGTCGCGACTGTCGGTGGTTGGGCTCGAAGACGTGAGCGCCGCGGCAACCGTGTGCTTTGGGCTCGGGTTGATCGGATTCGCGCTGTCGCATGTGTTGTGGCTATCGCTCGCCATTCTTCCCATTGTTGGCGCGGGATTCATGGTGCAGATGGCGTCAATGAACACAATAATCCAGACGCTCGTGGAAGAACGCTTGCGTGGACGCGTGATGGCGTTCTACGTAATGGCGTTCCTCGGAACGGCTCCAATCGGGAGCCTCCTCGCGGGAATAGTCGCCGCGAGGATCGGATCGGAATACACGATCCTGTTCGGTGGCTCGGTATCGGTAGCGGCTGGAATCTGGTTCGCGAGCAGGCTACCGAAGCTGCGTGCCGTGATGCATCCGATCTACGTAACGCGAGGTGCAATGCCCGCGCCGTCGGTCGCGGACATGGACGACGGGGCGGAGTCGCTCATACCGTAACCCGCACGCGCAATCGGTTACGGATGCGGTAGATGTGGTGCTGGCAGGCTTACCAACACGCCGGTAACGACCAGCACCAACGCCGCGAAGAAGAGCTCCTTTGTCGCGCTGCTCCGTATCTCGTGCGCCGCGGCTTCTGAGCCGAGCCGAGGCCGCATGCGCCGCCAGTTCCAGGCGCCGAGTGCGACGACCATGGCGACGAGCAGGAGCTTGATGTCGAGCGCGTAGCCGTACGGAGTTGTCCAGAGAGCCGCGACGAACTTGAGATGGCGCCACGCGGTGGTGACACCTGTGATCACGAGCAGCAACGACGCGCCGATCGCGACTGGCGAAAAGTTCCCGATCATTTCGGTCACGAGCGAGCCGCGTTGCTCGGTTGATATTCCGCTGCGCAGGACCGCCGGCAGACCAGCGATCACGAGAACGAAGAGAGTGCCTATCCACAGCGATGCCGCAACTTCGTGTAGTGGATTGACGAGTGATGTCCACTTGCCGGATGTGATGCTTCTGAGCGCGAACGCAACGCCCGCCAATGCCGCGATTGTCCAGGCTGCGCGTACGCGCTTCATTGCAACCGCGAACGAAACAAGGAACAACGCCGCGAATATGAAGGGAATTACGATTCTGTTACCGCCTGCGGCAAGCGCGTCGGTGAAGGAAATTCCCTTGCCCGCAGCGTTCGCAGATATGCCCATGAACAGATTCACCAGCATGAACAGCGCACCGACGACGCCGATGCGGGCGGCACCGACTTCCGCGGACTCGAGCGATGCGGTAACCGCAGCGTCAGGCACGGTACCGACCGACTGGCGCGGGCCGGTGCGAAGGAGGACAAACCAGTGGAATCCAAGTGCTCCGAACACGCCGAAGTATGCGAGGAAACCGGCGTACTCGAGCGCCAGTCCTGAGGCGGTAATCTGCTCCTCGGCGGCTTGCAGCAGGGGATGAATAGTCAGCATACCAGAATCTACGCGCCGTCGATCTCGAGTGTTGTGGACCGTGCCGGCTGTTCGCCCGTGCGCAAACGCCTGTTGCAGACAGGCTCGGCGCGGTATTGTTCGTGATGGGCACTGGTGCTGGCGCCCGGAAGGTCACCCTGCTTTTCAGGAGAGCGTATGAAATCGTCTGCGATCATGGGTCTGCTCGTTGTCATGGCTTGCGCTAGCAGCGGTGGGAGTGGGAGTAGCAGCAACGGATTGGGTAGCGTGGGCGGTGGAGATCAGGACGCAAACATCAAGCGGGTCTCGATCGCCGGCGTCGACCTGCAGGCGGATGGACGATCCACTTCGCCAGTGGTCTGGCATGACGTTCCTGGGTCAGTGTCTCACACATGGCAATCGCTCCCTGTCGCGTTCCACAAGCTGGGACTCACAATCACGAGATATGATTCCACAGCCTACATCATTGAAGGAGAGCGGCTGCGTTCTCGAGCGGACTTCGGTGGCAAGCAGCTCACATCACTGCTTGATTGTGGCGACGTGGCTGGAATGCCGAATGCGACGCGTTTTGACGTGAACATTCAGGTGCGCACCGCACTCAGAGGATCTGCTACGGCGAGCAGCGTAGCGAGCGCCGTTGTTGCGTCAGCGAAGCCCAGTGACGTTTCCGGCGTGCTGATGCCGTGCGTGGTCAATTCCAGCGCCGCGGACAGAGTAGCTGTTGCGATAACAGAAGCGGCGATCGCTGGCAACAAGTAAGGCGGGCCAAGGTTCTTCGCTTCAGGACATTTGCAGCAAGATGCGAGATCACGAACAACCGTCTTCATCTATTACGTGTAGGAGATGAAGACGGTTCCGTAGTCACGCTCCGCTCTTCTGATGACACGGCGAACCCATGCAGGTTCCCATCCACATTGTAAGGCGATTGCAAACGCATACTCGGTGTCATGCCCGGTAAGCCTCCCGACAGCTTCGTTTGTAATACTGCTGACAGATGCGCACAGCTCACGGAACCTCCAAAAAATCGAACGCGCAACTTTCCTGCGACCAGGTGTAGATGCTACAGGCGCAGTGATCACCGATACGCGCCACCTCGACCGCATGTGCGCGCGGAGTTGCTACCAACGCGCGCTGGCAGTCGGCTCACCGATTGGAGGATCGTATAATGCAACGTATGAGCAGCAAGTCGATCAGGCGGTTCGTGATGGCGGCGGCAGCGCCAGCTGCATTGCTTCTTGGCACGGGTACGGCAGGCGCGCAGTGGGGTGGGCAGCAGTCGCAACGAAATCCGCAACAGCAGCAGCCCTATCCCGGCCAGCAGCAACAGGCGCGCAACGGCGGGCAGCAGGAGTTGTTCGAGTGGCAGGGACGCGTGGATCGTGAGATCAGAATTCAGATGAATGGCGGTCGCGCATCGGTCCAGCAAATCGGGAACAACGAGCGCACCAACGGCCGCGTGCGCACCGTCGCGGCCGTGCCCAACCAGGATGGAATAGTCACCATCCAGCAACTCGAGGGGCGCGGGAACGTGGACGTCGTGCAACAGCCAACACGCGGTAACGGCTACACAACGATCGTTCGCCTGCGTGATCCACGCTCCGGTGCGGCGACTTACCGCATTGCCGCCTATTGGCAGCCGACCGGAAACTCGGGGGTCTATAGAAACGGCAACCGGCGTGGGAATGGTAACCGCGGCAACAGCAACGGAGAATACGATACCGGAGGTTACGGACAGAACCGCGATCATCGCAACTATTAGTCTGCTTCCAGTCAACCCGCGGTTGCATTATCCTGTGCAATCGCGGGCTTGCCGTTAACTGTGACGTATCCGAGAGAGAGTATCCTAGCCGGCGCTCGGCGGCTGCTACGCGACGGTCGATCGCCTAACCGTCGGCCGTGGATTCCCGCATTCGCGGGAATGACGAGTCGTGCGACGGGGCGTGGATTCCCGCATTCGTGGGAATGACGAGTTCCCGGATCGTCGCGAAATCTACTCGGCCAGTAATCCCAGCTTGAGCGCGAAGGCGATGTATTCCGCACGATGTGTCAGGCCCAGCTTGTCACCGATGCGTTGCTTGTAGGTGTCCACTGTCTTGGGACTGATGAAAAGCCGCTCGCCAATTTCGGGTGCTGAGTAGCCCTGAGCCGTGAGTCGCAGCACGTTCTGCTCGCGATCCGTCAGCCGCTCGAAACGCGCGCGTTCGGCGTTGAGCGGATCCTTCTTGGTTATTCCCTGCGCCAGAATCCGCGCGGCGCTCGGGCGGATGAACATGTCGCCGCGCGCGACTGTGCGAACTGCATCAACAAGCTCGCGATCAGCGGCGTTCTTCATGAGATATCCAGCAGCGCCCGCTTCCAGCACGGGCAACAGATAATCTTCCTCAGAGTGCATCGTTAGCACGAGCACGCGCGCGCGCAAGTGCTTTGCGATGATCTCGCGCGTAGCAGCCGTACCGTCCATTCGATCCATTGTCAGATCCATGATCACGACGTCCGGATCGAGCCGCTCGGCCAGCTCGACTGCTTCCGCGCCATCCGACGCCTCGCCAATGACTTCGATGTCAGGTGAAGCGCCAAGTACTGCTCGTAACCCGGCGCGTACCACCGCGTGGTCGTCAGCGAGGATCACGCGAATCGGGTCTGCACTCATGTGTGAAGTCCAGCTAGAGGAGTGTACGGCGCATTGTGCAAAGGTACTGACGCCGACACCGACGTGCCGCCGCCGAGCCTGCTGCGAATATGAAACTCGCCGTCCACGAGAGCTACGCGTTCCCGCATCGTGAACAGGCCTATGCCAGTCCGCTCATCCCTCAAGGCGTCCGGATCGAAGCCGCGTCCGTCGTCCATTACTTCGAGTGTCGCTGTCTCGTCATCGGTGCGCAGATTGATCTCGACGTGTTTGGGTACCGCGTGCCGGCGTGCGTTCTGAACCGCCTCCTGCGCTACTCGATAGAGCACCGACATCACCGGAGCGGGAATGGCTGCGTCGCTGCCTTCTCGTGCGATGACGTCAATCACAACGCCATTGGCTTCGGCAGAATTCGCGAAGTTGGCCAGGTGATCCGTGGTGTCGCGAGCGAGCCGCTTGAGTGCCGCAATGAGTCCCAGGTCATCCAGGACTCGCGGATGCATGGTATGCGCGAGTAGGCGAACTTCCTCGAGCGTATTCGTCGCGAGCGTTCTAGCGTCTTCAATTCGCCCCTTGAGGACTTCGCGAGAAGCGTTGTCCGCGCTCTGCGCGACGACACTCAGCTGCATTACCAACGCGGCCAGCGATTGCGCCGCCGAGTCGTGCAGCTCGCGCGATATCGCGGCACGTTCCTTGTCGGAGGCATTGATGAGCTCAGTCGCGAGCCGGCGCGTGCGCGCACGGTCGGAGACCAGTCCGTCGAGCAGAATGTTGAACATGCGCGCGACGCGTGTTACGTGACGATCCGCGAGTAGCGACGTGGGCACGCGCGCGTCAAGGTCACCGTGCCATATCGTGTCGACCGTCTTCTCGAGAACGCGCAGTGGACGCACAGCAAGCATTACGAGACCTGTGTTCAGCAGAAGCGCGGTAACAAAGGCGACGGTCACGACGGTGAGTACAGGTGCCGTACTCAATTCACGATGACGAATGACCAGCGCAGTGGCGGCAGCCGCAACGAGCAGGATGACATTGGCTCCGACCAGCTTTACCGGGAGCGGGGTGCGCAACAAACCGCGCAGCCACCGTGGAACGCCTGCGTACAGGCTGCCTGGAATGGCTGCCGGCGCCTCTTCGCATACCGAGCAGAGGCTATCTCCATCGTGGCTGGAAGGCCTCCCGGGCGTGACGAGGCCGCGCTCGAGCCGCGTCAGCAATGCCGCGGGCGGCATCGCCGGTGAACCGGTGTCACCGTGCCCAGTGCCCGGTATAGCCGTCAGTTTAGGGACCGCACTCATGGATCAAAGCTAGCTGTGTCTTGCGCTGTCCAAAGTCGGGGAGCAGCCACAAGATAGGTAAGGGATTCCCTTATAATATGCGACTGGAGCGGGGCGGTGGGCTGCACGGGCGTATTCCCCTACAAAAATTCAGGCCGTCACTGACAGCGTCGCCCGCTTCCGGTTCCTAAACTGCGACATTCTGGTTTCCGGCCCAGGAAATCGACTTAACTCGGCCCACGGAGTGGCGGCGATGGAGTGGTTCGTAAAAGCATTCTTGAAATCGAGCATCAGTTGGCTCGGCCTCGGCGTGACGCTGGGTGTCGCGATGGCGGTGCATCCGCAATTCATTGTCTACCGGCCGGCACACGTTCACATGAATCTGCTTGGCTTTGTAACGATGATGATCTACGGCGTGGCGTATCATGTGATCCCGCGATTCACAGGTCACCAGCTCCGCAATCGTCGCCTTGCCGCGGTTCAGTGGTGGCTGGCGAACGCTGGTCTTCTTCTAATGGTCGTGGGCTTCTGTCTTGCACCGCACGCTGTTTCGGCGGCGCCTGTAGCGCTCGGCGCGGGCGGCGTTTTGTCGGCGACCGCGGCTTACTGCTTTGTGTACAATATCTGGCGCACAATAGACGGAGCACAACATCCAGCTGTGCGCACGTGATTTCGTAGGGGTTTTCCTTACCGCGACGGGGGAATTTTCCCTAGCATTTTTCAACTTTAGCCCGACAGATTTACGAGGCCGTTTGGCCTACGTTCCAGATGTCACACGCGGACACAACCGCACGCGAGAAGGTATGAGTCTCGCATCATCTGGAGAATATCATGAAACGCACACAAGTCCTTTCAGCGCTCGTCATAACTGGTGTACTTACAGTCGGAGTGCTTGGATTTACAGATAATGCAATCCGGTCTCACAAGATCGACCGGATTGACTTTGATAAGGTCGTAACCGCGACTACTCCGGTGTACGATGCCACGCTGCCGGAAGTGTCAGACGCGGGGATCAAGGAATTTCGCATTCCGATCAAGAACGCGGTCATCGAGATAGCGGACGGCGTGAAGTATCAGGGCTGGACATTCGGCGGTACCGTTCCGGGCCCTATCATTCACGTGCGAGAGGGCGATCACGTTCGCATCAACGTCGTCAATGAAGCTGACATGCCGCACTTTATCGACTTCCACGCTGCGCAGATTGCGGCGAACGTTGCTTATCGAATGATACTCCCGAAAGATTCCGTGTCCTTCGAGTTCATCGCCCGCAATCCAGGCGCGTTCATGGTTCACTGCGGCACACCGCCAGTGACCATGCACATCATGCAGGGGATGTATCTTCCGATCATCGTCGATCCAAAGGGCGGTTGGGGCACAAAGGCAGACAAGGAATTCGTGATAGTTCAGAGCGAGTTCTACACCCGGCCCACTGCTGACAGCACCGTGGTTCAGGCGGATTGGGATTCGGAGCGCGCGAAGCAGGCGAGCTATGTTGTCTTCAACGGACGCGCGGGACAGTACAAGGCACACCCACTAAAGGTTGCCGTCGGCGACCGCGTGCGCTTCTACGTAGTCAATGCCGGCCCGAACTTCGATAGCGATTTCCATCTCGTAGGTGCAATATTTGACCGGGTATATCCTGACGGCAATCCGCAGCATGCGCTGGAAGGCGTGCAGACTTACCCGGTACCCGCGGGCGGCGGTGTAGTATTCGAGGCGGTGTTCAACAAGGATGCGAGCGGCGAGGGTATCTATCCGTTCGTCACTCACTCTTTCGCGGACGCCGAGAAAGGCGCGGTCGGGATGATTCAGGTTGGGACACCGAAGCAGTTCACAACAATGTCGCACTAACGGACATTGAAGGAGTAGCAATGCAGCGAGATGTGTGTGCAGGGCCGGCGATCCCCAAAAGGATCGTCGGCTTTCATCAGGATGAGGAGAACCACTGGGTCGCGGATCTCGAGTGCGGCCACACGCAACACGTACGACACGATCCGCCATGGCAAGTGCGTCCATGGGTCACAAATGAATCAGGACGCGCGACGTTTCTGGGTAGGACGCTCGAATGCGTGAAATGCTGTCAACCGGACGCGTAGAACGCAGGCTGACGCGCGCTCTACCTCACCAGGCTCCGGGTGCGATCATCCCCGAGTGCCACATGGGATCCCAGACGAGGTTGGTTTCCACCGCATCGACTCCTGAAACGCGTCCAACCGCCGAGCGAATCCCGGATGTGATGACAGCTTCCATCGGGCAACCCGGCGTCGTGAGGGTATGTGTGACTCGTGCGCTCTTACCCACGCCAGGCGCTTCGCTCACCGCGACATCGTACACGAGGCCAAGCGTTACTATGTCGAGACCGATTTCCGGATCTATGACTGTGCGAAGCGCATTCCAGATGTCGATCGTATCGATCTCTTTTGTTTCCATCGGGATCAGTGTTGTCAGCGGCTAGCGATGAAAGATTTGTTTGCACATTCGAACGTTCACAATTGTGTAGATTGAATGATCGCGCCGCGCTCAGACGGGGAACGTGACTATTGTCACAGTCTGATGCTGGTATCATCGAGCGTTGATCCGCATGCTCGAGCTCTCAACGGAGGGTCGCGAACAATGAGTGACCAATCGATCGCCGAGTTATGGGAATGGGCCGAGTATTACTGCCCGTGGTGTTACGTCGCCGCAGTGCGCCTGTATCGGGCGCAGAGGGAATACGAGGGCCGCGTTCGGGCTTTCACTCGTTTTTTCCCCCTGGAACTGGTGAACGGAGAGGAGCCGCCGCGCGACATCCTGGAACAGGAATGGTGGCTCGCCGCCATGCAGGAGCCAGCCGCCTCGTTTGTCCCCTACACCGCGGCTGACTGGCCGACCACAACGCTCCCCGCCTTCGATGCGGTGTGGGCAGCGCGGCAGCAAGGTTGGAGTGTCGCGATGGATCTGGATCTCAGAATAAGGCGCGCATTCTTCGGAGAAAGCCGGAATATCGGCAAACCCGATGTCTTGTTGGAGATCGCGCGCGACGTCGAAATCGATTTCGCTCGCTTCGAGCGAGACTTCGCGAGCCCCGCCGCGCGTGTTGCCGTGACGGAGGAAAGTGCACTTGGCCGCGGGAAGTATGGAGTTCGTGGCACGCCGACACTGATGCTGGCTGATGGAACGCGGTTACGCACGCCGATCGCGATGCCAAAGATTCGCAATCGTAGAATTGTCTCGATGTCTCCGCTCACCTGCTTCGGTGATGGATGTGTGGATGAGACGCGAGCGCTGTTCGACGCGGCGATCGCACAAAGCCGGAGTGCCAACCACGGCGCGGACGTGGCATCGGATAGTACGATCGACAGCTTTCCGGCGAGCGACGTTCCGGCGTGGTCGCCGCTTATCGCTGGTGGTCCGTGACGATGGAGAGATCGTCGAACGAGTCATCGGCTGACGTTGCGGCACTGCTTCGCCGACTTCCGATTTTTTCCGAGCTCGATGAGCCGGTCATTCGCCAGCTCGCGGATCGGTGTGTCGCCCGCGATTTTGCTG
The DNA here is from genome assembly GCA_003136975.1 of Gemmatimonadota bacterium. Taxonomy (GTDB): domain Bacteria; phylum Gemmatimonadota; class Gemmatimonadetes; order Gemmatimonadales; family Gemmatimonadaceae; genus Fen-1247. Next base: position 32,895 of record PLEG01000017.1, read on the forward strand.
TAGGGCGCGTTCTGTTCGCCGCTGGCGACGCCTGCCGCGGTTTGTATGTGATCGAGACTGGACGGGTGCGCATTTATCGAACGAGTCCGGACGGCAAGGAGCAGGTTCTTCATATCGAAGGGCCAGGCCGTCCTGTTGCGGAGCTGCCGCTGTTTGATGGAGGCGTATACCCGGCGTCCGCGATCACGGCAGAGCCGTCGCGTCTGATCTTCCTCGCCAGAGACGATTTCGAATCGATGTACAGAACGCATCCGGATGTTGCGCAGGCGATAATCCGCGGATTGGGCAAGAGATTGAGACATCTCGTTCACGTCACCGAGACTCTCGCATTCCATGATGTCGCGGCGCGTCTCGCGATGTTGTTCGTTGGATACGCGGAACGTGCAGGGACGAAAACGGCGGCTGGTATCGAGCTGACGATTGATCGCACGCAGGAAGAGTTGTCGCTGGAGATCGGGACGGCGCGGGAGTCGGTATCGCGCGCCATGCGACAATTGAAGCGTGGCGGGTTGATAGAGTCGCTGTCCCGCAGCCGGATGCTCATTCCAGACGTCGCCAAGCTGTGGGCTCGCGCACAGGGACGTTAGGCGCTACGAGGGGCGCTGGCGTCAACGCTGTTTGGACCGACGTCCCTCGCCGTGGCGCCGCGCGACGTCACTGAATACATTCAGTCCTTGACCGGGGTGCCTGCCCACTAAGGGAGCAGGCTGAGAGAGTCCCGTAGAACCTGATCCGGTTTGTACCGGCGTAGGGAGTCATGAAATGAGTGTAGTTGATCTAATCGCGCGCCGTCGGCGCGCCCCGACGTTCGCTCTGGCGACGTCCGTTATCGTCGCTTTCGCGTCCGCAGCCCAGCTCGCCGCGCAAGCCACACACACAGATACAACTTCCCACGCAGACTCGGCGCGTGCCCGCAAGTTGGAGCGAGTGATGATCTCGGCGGTACGCGAGTCATCAGCGCCGATCTCACAGAAGACTGTAACCCAGGCTGAGATTCAACAGCACTATTTTGGGCAGGATATCCCATTGGTGCTGCAGGGTACTACCCCTTCGCTCACGTCGTACGCCGAGACGGGGAACTATTGGGGTTACAGCTACATTCGATTGCGGGGACTTGATCAGTCCCGCATCAACATCACGCTCGATGGCATTCCGCTCAATGATCCGGAAGATCAGGTACTGTACTTCGCGGATTTCCCCGATCTCGCGAACAGCCTGCAGTCGATACAGGTGCAGCGTGGCGTTGGAACGAGCAGCAATGGCACCGCGTCGTATGCGGGCTCGATCAACATGGAGACCATTTCGCTGACTGGATCGCCGCGCGGCGGTGCGGTGCAGTTGGATGGTGGTTCGTTTGGCTCGCGTCGCGCGAGTGTGGACTACAGCACCGGACCACTGGCCAATCATTTCGCGCTGTACGGGCGGCTTTCCGCGTTGCATACCGACGGCTATCGGTACCATTCTGGCGTTGAGGGGCGCTCGGGATTCCTGAGTGGCGGCTATTTCGGTGATCGCGACATCTTGAAATTCACGATGATCGCCGGATCCATGCGCGACACGATGGCGTATCTCGCGGTACCACAGGCGGATCTCGACACCAATCGACGCATCAACCCGCTATCACCACGCGAGCGTGACGGTTTTGGAGAGCGGCTTGCGGCTCTTTCGTACACGCGATTGCTGAACGCCAACTCATCGCTTACAACCACGCTCTATCGGTTATCCGCGACTGGCGATTACGACGTTCTTCTCGATTCACTGGAAACGCTGCACCTGGACTTTGTATCGTACGGCGTGATGAGTGCGTGGAGCTACCATCGCGACGGATTCAAGCTCGATCTGGGTGTCAACGCTGACAGCTACGCGCGTGATCACTACGCATTCATGCATCCTGATGTCAACAATCCGTTGTATTTCAACACCGGGCACAAGCAGGATCAGGCCGGCTATGCCAAGATCGCCTATGTACTTGGACGTGCAACGTTGTTCGGCGATCTTCAGGCTCGGCATGCCGAGTTCAGGTACGCACCGGACGTGCACGCGGACATTGCGGGCAGCTCGATCTCCTGGTCGTTTCTCAACCCTAAAGCGGGTGTGACGTACCAGCTCACGCGGCCGCTCTCAGTCTATGCGTCGTACGGTAAGACAACACGCGAGCCCGCGCGGACTGACATGTTCGCCGGCTTCGACAATCTGGATACGTCGAATGTAGCATTTGTCGGTGGCCTCGATCGCGTCAAGCCCGAGACGGTGCACGACGTGGAGATCGGGACCAATTACCGCACTCCGTCGCTCGATATTCAGGCGAATCTGTACTCCATGGATTTCCGCAATGAGATAGCGCCGATTGGCGCGCTCAGCTACATCGGAAGTCCGCTCAACAAGAACGTCGCGGCAAGCTACCGGCGTGGTGTCGAGGCTGACGTGACGTATCGCGGGATCCCGCGGTGGCTGCTGACCGGCAATGCGACAGAGAGCGTCAATCGAATTCGCGAATATACCGATTCGACCGGCGACGTTCCCGTCACGTATCACAACGTGGAGCCGCTTCTCACGCCGCGCTTTCAGAGTTTTGGTCGCGCGCAGTTCTCGGCGACGCAGTCCATCGACCTTGCCATGCAGGCGCGTTACCAGAGTGTGGCATTCCTTGAGAACACGAGCGACCGGAGGTACGTGCTTCCGCCGGCGTTCGACATGGATGCCTCAATCGCGTGGCGCATTGGCCACAACGAGCTGCTCGTTCGCGCCAACAATCTCACGAACAGCAGGAAATACGGAAGCGGCTATGCCAGCGACGGAGTGTCGTACTACTTCGTCCTTCCACCACGCAACGTGTTCGTCACGCTCAAGATCGGGATATGACACTATCGATCGACTTGCGCGCAAGTTCCAGCCGCTGATCCCAGGAGCCACGGATAACGGCGTACGGTGAGCCTGATGCAACGACCGCCGTCCGGAAGAGTTGCTGCATCTCCTCGCGCCGAGTCTCCCGGTCACGCACATCATCGCGCACCCAGGGCACGTCAATCTCCAGCAACATGTACAGATCGGGCCTGCGATCCACGGCGGCTTTCTGAATCCACTCGACGCACTGGCCATAGTAGTGATTGCAGTAGACCACGGTGCTCAGCAGATCCGTATCCTGGATGAGAAGCTGGCGCGCGCGTAGGGCGTGTTCCTCTTCGAGCGCGATCTGACCACGCGCTATCTCGTCGGTATCGGCAATATCGATGGGCCTTCCCTTTCGCATCGCGAAGTCGCGCACGAACTCCGGAGCCAGCTCCGCGCCGTAGTGATCTGCAAGTTGGCGTGCGAGCACGGTCTTGCCGGTCGACTCAGACCCGGTCAGGACGACACGAATCAGGCCGTGGTCGCGAGCGATCGTTTCCATGCTACGTAACCGAGCACCGCGAGGGCGAGATAGATCCCGTAATTGAATGCGGTGAGATAGAGACCCTTGTAAATGAACATTCCAACGTACACCACGTCAACGGCGATCCAGATCAACCAGTTCTCGATCAGTTTCCTTGTCATCATCCACTGAGCTATCAGACTTACCGTGGTAGTCGCGGCGTCGACATACGGGAGTGCAGTGCCGGGAAGGCGCGACGTTATGGTGCCAAGTGCTGCCCATACCACGATGCCGATACCGCCGAGCGTGATCCAGGTGGTTTGGGTCGTGCGCGATACGGTTATGGCGGTACGACCGGCGCCGCCGTACAGCCACTCGTACCATCCGTACAGCGAAAGGACGAAGTACACAACCTGCAGCCCGGTGTCCGAGTACAGACCAGACTCGAGAAAGAGCGCAGAGAATAGCGATACGTTGATGAGCGCCGTGGGCCAGCTCCAGATATTCTCGCGCGTGCTCAGATAGACGCTGATTATCCCGAACACAACCGCGACAAGCTCCAGGCAGCTGGAACCATGTGCGCTGAGCCAGACGCAGATCCCCATGCTCACGTCGTGAACGTTGTCATCGCGTGCAATTTGCGGTGCGGCCGGCGCCGAGGGAAGCGGGGCAACACATTGGTTCCGCGACCGATCTTCGTCGTTGCTGAGACATCCGTCACACCTCGACACTATCGGCCAGGCTAGCGTTCGGGAATGGCGACCGCTGAGCCCAAAGTTGCGCTCGACGCAGATACCGTCCGCAGCGCGCTTGGGGACGTTCCGTATCCCGGGCTGACACGGGATCTCGTGTCGTTCGGGATGGTGAAGCACGTAAGCGTGTGTGGTACCCAAGTAAAGGTACAACTTGCGCTTCGCACTGAGGACGCTTCCATCCCCGACCGGCTCGGGGTGGCAATCAGAGATCGGCTAGCGTCGATGGGCGCTTCGCTCGTGACGGTCGAGATCGTAAAGCCACAGCCTCCAACTCGGCCGCTTCCGCACTCGCCGAATGTCAGAACTCCCCGCGAAGGAGTCCCTGATCCGTGGGCTGAGCAGGTACGATTGACTAGTGTGCGCGATGTGATAGCCGTGGGCGCTGGGAAGGGCGGCGTCGGCAAGAGCACGGTAGCTGTAAGTCTCGCGCTCGCGCTCGTTCGCGCCGGATTCGTCGTGGGACTGCTCGACGCTGATATCTACGGGCCAAGCATTCCAATTCTACTCGGCATCGAGAATGGTTCGCAGCAGGTCAAGATGACGGCCGACAAGCACATCATTCCGGTCGAGATACACGGACTGACGCTCATCAGTTTCGGATTTTTTCTCGGCGAGGGATCGCCAGCGATCTGGCGCGGGCCGATGGTGTCGAAAGCAGTCAAGCAGTTCGCGCGCGGCGTGGAGTGGCCGCAGCTCGACGTCCTGATAGTCGATCTGCCACCCGGTACCGGCGACATACCGCTGAGTCTCGTGCAGGCGATCGAAGTGTCGGGCGCCGTAGTGGTCACTCAGCCGCAACGACTCGCCGGTGTCGAAGCGCAGAAAGCGGGCGAGATGTTCGCACAGCTCGACGTTCCAGTGCTCGGCGTTGTAGAGAACATGACGGGTGCGTTCGGACGCGGTGGCGGAGACATCGTCGCCAAGGCGCTTGGCGTTCCATTCCTCGGCACGGTGCCGTTTGATGAGGCAGTCGTGAACGAGGGCGACTCCGGAACTCCTACAGTGCTCACCCGGAGCGAAAGCGAGTTTGCAAAGAGCTTCGACTCCATCGCGCATCAGGTTGTGGAAGCACTGGGCTGGCAATTATCGGGTTCAGCCGAGCATGCGTCGTGACCGCACCCGCGGTCGCGCTGGGAGTGGGCGGCTTGGGTGGCCTCACCATGCACGGAACTCCGTCGTTGCGCCTCCCCGGAGAGCACTTTGCGGCAGCACTGTTCTTTTTGAGCGCTGGTGCTGTCGGGCTCGTGTGGATCGCACCAGAGCTATCCGTGGGCATGTATCTGTCGCCGCATGTCGCCGGCGTAACGCATTGCTTCACGCTGGGCTGGCTCAGCATGACAATCTTCGGCGCGCTATACCAACTACTGCCAGTTGCTCTCGGTGTTTCAATTCACTCGGAGAGCGCTGGCCATGCAAGCTTCTGGACGTTCGCGCCAGGCGTGGCACTTTTTGCTTCTGGTGTGGCGTTCAGCTCATTGACGCTGCGTTACATCGGAATCGCGTTGATATCGATTGGCGTTCTCTGCCTCGTGATCAACGTAACACTGTCGCTCCGGCGAGTCGTCGCGCGTGATGTTATCTGGACAGCGGTCACGATCGCACTGTCATTCCTCACCCTCACACTGTTCATTGGCGCTCTGCTCGCGGAAAATCTGCACATCGGATTCCTGGGCAGCTGGCGCGTTCGCGTGTTGGCGACGCATCTCCATGTTGCGCTGCTCGGATGGGTGCTCATGATGATCGTCGGCATATCGCATCGGCTCCTGCCGATGTTTTTGCTGGCGCACACCGCCGATACACGGTGGACGCGTCGTGCGCTCACGTCGCTGGCAAGTGGTGTGGTGGTGCTCGGATTGGGACTCACCATCAATCAGACATTTCTATACACGACGTTGCCATGGATTGGACTCGCGCTCGTCGAAGCCGGAATCGTCTGCTTTCTGATTCAGGCGACACTGTTCTTCAAGGCGCGCAAACGTCCGCGCCTGGATGCGGGATTGCGCCACGCCGCGACCGCGCTGGTATTTCTCGCGATGACGGCGGCACTCGCGCCAGTCGTGTTGTTGAGAGGGATCGAGCACAGACAACTTGATACCGCGTATGTGCTGTTGGGGCTGCTTGGAGGACTCACGCTCTACGTGATTGGCCAGTTCTACAAAGTTGTGCCGTTCCTCGCATGGATGGCGCGGTTCCGCGACGACATGGGGAAAAAGCGCGTGCCAACAGTTGCCCAGTTGTATTCACCGCGTGTCGCACACACCGACCTGGTGTTGCTTGTGACAGGAATCGTGGGAATGACTGCTGGCATCGCGACGGGCGTCGAGTTGGTAGTGCGTGTTGCAGCAATTCTTTTCGCCGCTGGTATCGCGCTATTCGTCAGTCAGATCATACGCGTGGCGTTTGGCACGTCGTTCGGAGGTATCGTCCCATTGGCTCCAGCAACCACCACCGCAAGGGCGCTCGGATGAACAACAGCGTTACCCCAATCAAAGCCTCCGACAAACTACAGAGCCTGTTCGCAAGAGACGATCGATTAATCGATGTCGTTGCGGGCCACTCGCCACAACTGGCCAAGCTTCGCAACTCTCCCATGCGTCGCATCATGGCACGTGTTACGACGGTGGCGCAGGCGGCCCGGCTCTGCAACATGCCGGCTGAGTCGCTGGTCAGGGAACTGAATCTCGTACTGGGAATCGAGACTGTCCCTGCCGATATCCTGGATACCAGCGGGACAGCAGCGATTCCTGAGGATTTGTCGTCGCTGCCATCGTTTGCATCTGCGGTGGAGCTCGACGTACGCGACGACTTGAGTAAGGGTGGCGAGCCGTTCTCGAGAATCATGGCCGCCGTTGCGGCCCTTGGCGAGAATGAAGTGTTGCATCTCCGCGCTCCGTTCGAGCCGGTGCCGCTTCTTGCCGTGATGCAGAAGCGGGGCTTTGGCCACAAGACAGAACAGCACGCGGCCGACGATTGGTCAGTCTGGTTCTTCCGTCAGAATACTGCATCGCAACATCCAGCTGTCACTCAAGCGAGGGCGACACACGTACCCAACGGATCTGTAAATCGAAATGAAGGCGACACAGCCATCGACGCGGTCCGAACTGAAGTGCGGCTCGACGTGCGCGATCTGGAGCCGCCTGAACCGTTGGTGCGAACACTCGAGGCGTTGGAGAGTTTACCAATCGGCAGCGTACTCGTGCAAGTAAACATGCGCATCCCGCAGTTCCTCCTACCCATTCTCAGAGAGCGAGGTTTTCACTTTACGATAGACGAGTCGCAACCGAACGAAGTACAGGTCAGAATCTGGCGCAACGAGTAGATACTCGAATTGCGTGTTGTTTTTTCGATCATCATTTCCACTCAATGGAGCAATACATGCCACAGCCACCGACACCATCAGATACTACTTCACCGATCGAACTTGACGCCCGTATCATACCGCCGCGCGACAAGCACCCAAAGATCTTTAGCACGTTCGACAGCCTCAAGAGCGGCCAGTCCATGATCCTCATCAACGATCATGACCCGCGCCCACTTCGTTATCAACTTGCCGCCGAGCGGCCGGATAGTTTTGAGTGGGCATACCAGGAAGAGGGACCGACAGTCTGGCGTGTTCGTATTGACAGGAAGTGACCACGGCAAGCCCAATTTCTGGCGGAACCGCCCCAACCAGGCGTACGGACTCGAGCCGATTCTGGCTGCGACGGATGTCACGATCGCGCCTGGTCGGGGATTCCCTCATGAATTTTCCACCTTCCCCCGACTAAATCGAGTGGAGGAAATGGCATAGGTTTCTGCAATGATTACTGCGTCTGAACGTGTTGCGCTTCCGCCCGTCATTCAGGGTGGAATGGGAGTGGGGGTCTCGAACTGGATGCTCGCGCGAGCTGTCGCTCAGAGGGGACAGCTCGGCGTGGTATCGGGGACGGCGCTTGACACGGTGTTCGTGCGACGCCTGCAGGATGGCGATCCAGGCGACCATATGCGGCGTGCGATCGATCACTTTCCTATCCCGCAAGTGGGCGCGGACGCGCTGAAGCGCTATTTCCTTGACGGCGGCAGAGCACCAGGCCAGCCGTATAAGATGCTCCCCATGTACAAGCAGGTAGTGAGTGTTGCGCGCCAGCAGATCACAATGCTCGCCAACTTCGTGGAGGTGTACCTGGCGAAGGAAGGCCACGACGGTGTGGTGGGCGTGAATCTTCTCACGAAAGTCCAATTGCCCAATCTCGCGTCGTTGTGTGGCGCGATGCTCGCTGGCGTTGATTACGTGTTGATGGGTGCGGGGATACCGCGCGAGATACCTGGCGTGCTTGACGCTTTCGCGGAACACCGCACCGCCTCGATCAGGTTCGACGTCGAAGGAGTGCCGTCCGCCGAGCCTGAGTATCTCACGTTCGACCCGCAGGCCCACGGCGTTGGTCTGGACATACCGATGAAGCGGCCCCGTTTCATCGCAATCGTCGCGGCCAGCTCGCTAGCTGCGACACTTGCACGGAAGGCGAATGGGCGCGTCGATGGCTTTGTGGTCGAGGGTCCAACCGCCGGCGGCCACAACGCGCCGCCCCGCGGCAAGTTGCAGCTTGACGAAAGAGGAGAGGCAATTTACGGAGAGCGCGACGCTGTCGATCTGGAGAAAATTATGGCTCTTGGCGTTCCGTTCTGGCTTGCCGGAGGATATGGTTCGCCCGAGAAGCTTGCGGAAGCGCTAAACGCGGGAGCGACAGGCGTGCAGGTCGGTACGGCATTTGCATTCTGCGACGAGTCAGGCCTAAAGAACGACTACAAGCGGGCACTCTTGGAAAAGGTCCGTTCGGGCACGGCACGAGTATTCACCGACTCAGTGGCTTCACCGACAAGTTTCCCATTCAAAGTTGCACAATTGGAAGGGTCGCTTTCCGAGGACCAAGTCTATTCCGCTCGCCCCCGCATCTGTGACCTGGGTTATTTGCGCGAAGCATACAGAACGCCGTCGGGAGCGATCGACTACCGCTGCTCCGCAGAACCCGTGACCACGTATTTGTCAAAGGGCGGACGGCTCGAAGACACATCGGGGAAGAAATGCCTCTGCAACGCTCTCCTGGCGAACATCGGACACCCGCAGGTACGAAACGGAAAATACACCGAGCAGGCTCTGATTACCTCGGGAAATGACTTGGTGGGTGTCGATCGGTTCCTGCGGCCTGGTGCCTCAACTTACAGCGCGGCGGATGTGATTGCGAAACTGATAACCGGCGTCGGCTCTCGCGTCAGGTCAAGCGGAGATGCGAGCCATCCGCGTCCAGCTTGTGCTCGTGACCTAAGTCATTGCTGATGCGGACGCCGACTCCCTAGAATCTGCTGTGAATTCCCCCATGGGGTACCAACTGGGGAGGACAGGAGAGGTGTGCGTGGTGGTCGGCAAATGGATGCCCATCATTCTTGCGGATCAATGCACAGGATGTGGTTTGTGTGAGGACGCTTGCGGTCCCAAGTCTTTAGCAATGGTGGACGGGCTTGCGGTGCTTGTGCTCCCAGATACATGCGGAAGTGAGGAGCATTGCATCTCGGCTTGCCGCGACGAAGCCATCCAAATGGCTTGGCTGCCCTTCTCCGGAGACAGAGCCATCGGTCGATGGAGCGATGAAACGGAGCGAGAAGCAGTGACAAAGAATCCTGACGGCAGCGATTCCTTGGGAGATTAGGCATCAACTATTTTTCGATGAACGGCTGTGTCGCCCGTGAATTCCGCGATTTTGTCAGAGCGCTAACGCCGCGACTTATCTGCCATCCAAGTGAAGGCACGGGTGGCCGCGGGCAAGCCCAGGGTACTCACGGCCAGCACGGCAACATGGTTAATTTCTGCTGTCGTGACGCCCGACTTCCGCGCATTTCGGACCGCGGAATGCGTCGCGCCTTCCAGGCCCGCGCCAATCGAGAGAGCGACCTTTACCAAACGCCTGGTCTTTTCGTCCAGCGGACCTGCATCGTGGCACTGGTCACCTAGTTGATTGAAGGCTTTCCATACATCAGGATAGCGCTTCCTGAAGTCCTGCACAGGTTTTGGCAATGATCCTCGCGGCATTTGCGTGATCCCCTCTCATGGTTCTTGACCCTATCTCTAGATTAGCGCATTTCCACCTCTCTTCACGGTTCGCGAATCGCCGAGAATGCGGTGAATGGAGTCGGTCGGGGTGTATATCGTGTCGCGACGCGATCACACGCAAGTGTGATCCTAATCACGCAGATATAGGACAACAATCACAGACGCGATTAGTCGGAGGAGATTAAAAAGACTTGTACATCCAGAGATCAACAATGCTCTCCACTACTTCGGAATATGCTCTCAGGGCTCTGGCGCATCTGGCAGGTCAGCCTCAAGGGGCGGCCCTTCTGGGCAGAGATCTCGCCAAGGCGGCGGACATCCCCGCAAACTACCTCTCCAAGATCCTGCTCACGCTGCGCAATGCCAAGCTAGTGGATACGACTCGAGGTTCAGGCGGTGGGTATCGTCTGCATAGGCCAGCGGGAGAGATCTTCTTGATCGACGTGGTCGAATTGTTTGACGGTATATCTCGAAATAAGCCGGCCTGTTTTCTCCAACACCAGAAGCCGTGTTCGAGTACGTCCTCCTGCAACGCCCATATTTTGTGGGCCGACGTCCAAGCAAGATACCTGGGTTTCTTGGTTTCCACTCCGCTCTCAACCCTGGCTCCGCAAATGCCACCCCCCGGCGGTATTTCTCCGTATGCCGCGGATCTTCCAGTTGCAGGAGGTCAGGGATGAAATCGAGCTACGGACTGCGCAATCGGGGCACGGCAGAGACGAAGCCTTTTCTGTGCTCACGCGTTCCTCTTGTCATTGCCGCGCTGGCGGTCCTTCTGTTCTGTGCAAATGCGAACTCTTGGGGGCAGGACGCCGCAGCATTCTTCAAGCAGAACTGTACGAGTTGTCACACCATTGGTGGCGGGCGGCTCACCGGGCCAGATCTCAAGGACGTTACGACTCGCAAGGATCGTGCGTGGTTTGTCCAGTTCCTGCAGAGCCCGAAAGCAATAATCGATAGCGGTGATCCCTACGCCGCGAAGCTGCAGCAGGAAGCACGCGGCGTCGTGATGCCGAACATTGCGAACCTGAGCCCACAGCAGGCGCAGGCGCTGCTCGACATGATTGCTGCCGAATCCAAGCTGCCGCGCTCGCAGTTCGCTGGAATGCAGATCAGCGACCGCCCGCTGACGGCGCAGGACGTGGCGAAAGGGAAGCTGGTTTTTCTGGGTGAGCAGCGGTTGAGCGGTGGCGGCCCGGCGTGCATGTCCTGTCACACGATGAAAGGACTGACGTTGCTCGGCGGCGGACGGCTCGGTCCCGATCTCACACGGGTTTATGAGCGGCTGCTGGGGCGCAAGGGATTGGCGGCGTGGTTGTCGTCGCCGGCAAGTCCCACGATGTCACCGGTATTCAAAGACCACGCGATCCAGCCCGATGAGATCCTCTCGCTCGTGGCCCTATTTGAAGACTCCGCGAAAAAAGGCGGGCAGGATGACACTACTTCGTTGCTGAATTTCTTCCTGCTCGGAGTGGGCGGCATGGTGCTGGGCCTGATTTCGCTGGACGCGCTTTGGAAAACGCGGCTTCGGGGAGTGCGCCGGAGCATGGTCCACAAAGACGACCGAGGTGAAGGATGAAAACCCGAGACGCGATCTCGTGGATCCGGGACGAAGTCGATCCCAAGCTGCGCAATTGGGAGGAGTTCTACCGCAACCGCTGGCAGCACGACAAGATCGTGCGCTCGACGCATGGCGTGAACTGCACGGGCGGCTGCACCTGGCAGATCCACGTCAAGGACGGCATCGTCACCTGGGAAATGCAGGGACTGGATTATCCTCTGCTCGAAAGCGGCCTTCCTCCCTATGAGCCGCGTGGCTGTCAGCGCGGTATTTCCTACTCCTGGTACCTCTACAGCCCGCTGAGGGTGAAGTACCCATATGTGCGGGGCGCGTTGCTCGATCTGTGGAAGCAGGCCCGGGCTCGGCACGAGGATCCGGTCGAGGCGTGGAAGTCACTGGTGGAGAATCCCGAGTCGCGGCAGCGCTGGCAGAAGGCCCGGGGCAAAGGCGGTCTGCGCCGCGCCGACTGGGACACCATGCTGGAGTTGATCGCGGCCGCCAACATCTACACCATCAAGAAGCATGGGCCGGATCGCATTGCAGGGTTTTCACGCATTCCTGCGATGTCGATGATCAGTTACGCCAGTGGCGCCCGGATGCTGCAATTGATGGGCGGAGTGTCCCTTTCTTTCTACGACTGGTATTCCGATCTGCCTTCGGCCTCACCTGAGACCTGGGGCGAGCAAACGGATGTGCAGGAATCGGCCGACTGGTACAATGCAAAACTGCTGGCGGTGGTGGGCTCCAATCTGAACATGACCCGCACGCCCGATTGCCACTTCGCCGCAGAAGCTCGTCACAACGGCTCGAAGATGTGGGTCTTCTCGCCGGACTTCTCTCAGGTCTCGAAGTACGCCGACGAGTGGGTGGCGATCAATGCGGGACAGGACGGGGCCTGGTGGATGGCGGTGAACCACGTCCTGCTCAAGGAATTCCATCATGAAAAGAAAATCCCATATTTTCTGAACTATGCGAAACAGTACACCGATTCGCCCTACCTGGTGGAACTCACAGAACACGACGGGAAGTGGCAGGCGGGGAAGTTGCTTCGGGCCAACCGGTTGGATGGCTACAAAGACATAGAGAACGGCGACTGGAAATTCCTCATGTGGGATGCGGCTGCGAACCGGCCGAAGATGCCGATGGGCAGCTCTGGCTTCCGTTGGGGAAAAGAGAAAGGCAAGTGGAACCTGCTGCTGAAAGACGGCGTCGATGGCTCGGCCATCGACCCCATCCTGACTTTTCTGGAGCAGAGCGATGGGGTAGTTCCCGTGGCGCTGAATGACTTCGGCGACGGGCGCACGCTCACCCGCTCTGTACCGGTACGACGTGTCAAGAGTGCGAGCGGAGAGACAGTAACCGTCACCACGGTTTACGACCTGCTGATGGCGCAGTACGGAGTGTCGCGCGGGCTGGAGGGCGAGTATCCCGCAAACTACGACGACGAGAGCCAGCCCTACACGCCTGCCTGGACCGAAAAATACACGGGCATCAGCCGGCAAGTATTGCTGCGTTTCGCTCGCGAATGGGCGAGCACGGCGGAACTCACCAACGGCAAGTGCACGGTGATCATCGGCGCCGGCATCAATCACTGGTACCACGCCAACCTGATGTATCGCTCCGCGATCCACGCCTTGATGTTCTGCGGCTGCATCGGCGTGAACGGCGGGGGATTGGCGCACTACGTCGGACAGGAAAAACTGGCGCCGGGAGAACCGTGGTCGGCGATTGCGTTTGGCCGCGACTGGTTCCCCGCGGCCCGGCTGCAGAATGCGCCTAGCTGGCACTATGTGCATACAGACCAATGGCGCTACGAGCGCGACTTTACCGACTACCACACGGTTCCTCCTGCCAACGGCAACGGGTCGTCCTCCGCGAACCTTGCTCATGGACACACCATGGACCTGCAGGTGCGAGCGGTGCGCTCGGGATGGCTGCCGTTCTATCCGCAATTTCAGAAGAGCCCGTTGGAGGTGGTGAAAGAAGCGGAAGCCTCCGGAGCCAAGAGCGACGAAGCGGTTGTGAACTATGCAGTGGAGCAACTGAAAGACCGCAAGCTGAAGTTCTCAGTGGAAGATCCGGACGCGCCGGAGAACTGGCCGCGGATATGGTACATCTGGCGCGGCAATGCGCTTATGGCCAGCGCCAAGGGGCACGAGTATTTTCTCAAGCACTACCTGGGCACACACAACAACGCGATCTCCGATGACAACTTGGCGGAAGGCAGTGCGCGCGAGGTGGAATGGCACAAGAACGCACCCCAGGGAAAGATGGACCTGGTGGTGGACCTCAACTTCCGCATGGACACGTCCGCGCTCTACTCGGACATCATTTTGCCCGCCGCTACCTGGTACGAGAAGGCCGACCTGAACACCACCGACATGCACAGCTTCATCCATCCGTTGTCGGCGGCCGTGCCGCCGGCCTGGGAGTCCAAGAGCGACTGGCAAATCTTCCGCGCGATCGCGAAGAAGTTCTCGGAACTGGCGGAGAAGCATTTCCCCGAGCCGGTGAAAGATCTGGTGGCCTCGCCCTTGGCGCACGATTCGGCGGCGGAGATCGCGCAGCCCGACATCAAGGACTGGCTGAGCGGAGAAGTGGAAGCCATTCCGGGCAAAACCATGCCGGGATTGAAGGTGGTTACGCGCGATTACAAGAACCTCTATAAGCAGTACATCTCTTTCGGTCCACTGGCGCGGTCGGGCGGACTGGGAGCGCACGGCACGCACTACGGGATTGAGGACGAATACGACGCGGCCCTCAAGACGTGTCCGACGGTTGCGTGGGACGGCAAGAAGTATCCATCGCTGCTCGAAGACGAGCAGGCCTGCAACATCGTTCTGCGCTTCGCCAGCGTAACCAACGGCGAACTCGCGTATCGCTCCTACAAGGAGATGGAAGAAAAAGCGGGCGTGCCCCTGGTGCACCTGGCGGAGAAGAACCGCGGGGTACGACTGAGCTACAAGGACTTGCAGGCACATCCGCATCGCTTGCTCAACAGCCCCATGTGGTCTGGGCTGACCGAGAACGGACGCGCTTACTCACCCTTCACCTACAACGTGGAGTGCCTGATGCCGTGGCGCACGCTAACCGGGCGGCAGCATTTCTATCTCGACCATCCGCTTTACATCCAGTTCGGCGAACACCTGCCGACGTACAAGCCCAAGCCGTTACCCACACAGTATGCCGACCTGAAGTTCAGCAAGGAAGTTGGGAAGACCAAGATGCTTAACTACCTGACGCCGCACGGGAAGTGGCATATCCATTCGACTTACGGCGACAACCAGCGCATGACCACGCTGTCGCGCGGGGTCGAGCCGTTCTGGATTAACGACAAGGACGCAGCCGAAATCGACATCGTGGACAACGACTGGGTCGAAGTGCACAACGACAACGGAGTCGTGGTCACGCGTGCCGCCGTCAGTGCCCGTATTCCGCGGGGCATTTGCATTCAGTATCACTCGCCGGAGCGCACTTACTCGGTGCCGACTTCACCATTGCGCGGCAACCGGCGTGCTGGCGGCCACAACAGCCTCACACGCACGCGGCTAAAGCCGAACCTGATGGCAGGCGGCTATGGACAATTCACTTTTCACTTTAATTACTGGGGCCCGACCGGATGTAACCGCGATACGCACGTGCTGGTGCGCAAGCTGCCGGAATTGAAGTGGTAACTGTGCGCTTCGACGAAGCAACTGAGAACCGACAACCGGGAATTGAGAACTGACCATGAATGTACGCTCGCAAGTTTCGATGGTGTTTCACCTCGACAAGTGCATTGGTTGCCACACCTGCTCGATCGCCTGCAAGAACATCTGGACCGATCGCAAAGGCACGGAATACATGTGGTGGAACAACGTGGAAACCAAGCCCGGCACGGGTTTCCCCACGCGTTGGGAAGACCAGGAGCGGTACAAAGGCGGCTGGGAAAAGAAGAATGGCGATCTTGAGCTCAAGTCCCAGAACAAGAGTAGCGCCCTGTTCAACATTTTCCACAATCCCAACCAGCCCACCCTGGACGATTACTACGAGCCGTGGACCTACGATTACCAGAACCTGTTCAATGCTCCCGAAGGTGCGGACCAGCCCACGGCCAAGCCGATCTCCATGATCACGGGCGAGTACATCAATGTGGAAGCCGGACCGAACTGGGATGACGACCTGGGCGGGTCGCCGGTGTACGCGCAGAACGATCCGAACCTGGAGAGCCTGACACCCGAGCAGCGCGAGCAACTCTTCGCTACCGAGCGCCTGGTGTTCTTCTACTTTCCGCGCATCTGCAATCACTGTCTAAATCCGGCGTGCGTGGCGGCGTGTCCGTCGGGCGCGCTCTACAAACGCGGGGAAGACGGCATCGTGCTGATCGACCAGAAGCGCTGCCGGGGTTGGCGTGCCTGCGTGGCCGCGTGCCCGTATAAGAAGACCTATTTCAACTGGTCCACCGGAAAATCGGAGAAGTGCATCCTGTGCTATCCGCGCCTGGAAACCGGGCAAGCGCCGGCATGTTTCCACTCTTGCGTCGGACGAATTCGCTACCTCGGCGTGTTGCTCTACGACGCGGCACGAATCGAGGAAGTTGCCAAGCTGCCGGACGATCAGCTGATTGAAGGACAGCGCTCACTCATTCTCGATCCTTTCGATCCTGAAGTGATCGCGGGGGCTCGGGCCAATGGAATACACGACTCGGTCGTCGAATCGGCGCAGAAGTCTCCCGTCTACCAGTTTGTGAAGGTCTGGAAGCTGGCGTTGCCGCCCCACCTCGAATACCGAACCTTCCCGATGCTGTTCTATGTGCCGCCGATGTCGCCGGTCATGGCAAGCAAAGAGGGCGGTGTGATCGACCATGTGTCGGGTGACCTATTCCACGATATCGAGCAGTCGCGCGTTCCCGTGGCCTATCTGGCCAAGCTGCTGGGTGCGGGCCAGGAAAACAAAGTGCGCTACGCCCTGCGCAAACAAAAAGCGGTGCGCTGGTACCGGCGCGCGTTGACCGTAGGCGACGTGACGATGGAAGTCTCCAGCCGCATGCTGGCTGAGGCGGACTGCTCGTCCGAGGAGGCTGAGGCGATCTACCGGCTCACTTCGCTCTGCACCTTTGAAGACCGCTTCGTGATTCCGCCGATGCACCGCGAAGAAGCGATCCAGATGATGGAAGATCCGCTGGAGCACAAGGCCAGTGCGGGCTTCGGTTTTGTCAGCGGGCCACAGAGGGGAATGTGATGCCGGATGCCGCCATCTACAACGCGCTGGTTGCTTTGTTGACCTATCCCGAGGCGGACTATCCGCAGCGGATTGAAGCGAGCGTGCAGGTTGCTCCGCAAGAGTGCCGCGGGCAACTGGAGGCGTTTGCGGCCCAGATGCGGGGCCTGAGAACCGACCAACTCCAGGAGCTGTTCACCCAGACGTTGGATCTCAATCCGGTGTGCTCCCTGGAATTGGGATGGCATCTGTTCGGCGAGAACTACGAACGCGGGCTGCTGATGGTCCGGATGAGAGAGGAGTTGCGGCGGCATGGGCTGGAGGAATCCACCGAACTTCCCGACCACCTTACCCACGTCTTGCGATTAGTGGAGCGGATGGAGCACGAAGCGGCCGCCGACTTCGTTGCGGCTTGTGTGCTGCCGGCGCTGGAGAAGATGCTCCAGGCCATGCGCGGCAAGGAGAATCCGTTTGAAAACCTACTGCTGGCGGTCCGGAGTTTGTTACACAGCCAGTTTCCGGAGATACCGCTGGCCTCTCCGGAGACTGAACCGTTACTCAAAGTGTTGGCTTGAAGGACCAAAGCGATGACGAATCCAACCATGAACTTGCTGCTCTTCGCGATGCTGCCTTACGTGGCCCTGTTCACATTTTTCCTGGGCACGATCCTTCGCTATCGCAAGGCGCCGTTTACCTACTCCAGCTTGTCGTCGCAGTTTCTGGAAAACAACCAGCACTTCTGGGGATTGACCGCGCTCCACTACGGCATCATCGCAATCCTCTTGGGACACTTGCTGGGACTGCTGATCCCGCGCCAGATCCTGCTCTGGAACAGCCGACCGCTGAGGCTTTATGTGCTGGAGATCTTCAGCCTGGCCTTTGCCCTGATGGCGCTGGTGGGTTTCGTGGGCGTGATCGAGCGCCGCATCCGCTATCCGAAAGCTAGAACCGTGACCACCCCCGCCGATTGGATCATTGAGTCCATGCTCATACTCCAGGCGGCTGCCGGAATCTACGTGGCAATTTTCTATCCGTGGGGAACTTCCTGGTATTCGACGTCCGCGGCCCCCTATCTGCATTCCATTTTCTTGTTCCGGCCGGACATCAGCTATCTCGTGACGATGCCCTTCATCGTGAAGTTTCACGTGGTCAATGGCTGGCTGATTGTCGGATTCTTCCCCTTCACCCGTCTGGTGCACGCGCTGGTTGCGCCGGTGCCCTACCTGTGGCGCAAACCTCAGTTGGTGCGCTGGTATGGGATCGGGATTCTGCCGGTGTGGCCGCGCCGGCCGAGCGGGGCGAGGGACTGACGGGATGGCAAGGCCACAAGCAAAACCGTCGGGCATACTGCGGTACCTCGCCAGCCCATTCGTGACGCTGGTGCTTCTGACCGCGCTGGGGTTCAGCTTGCTGATCCTGGCGCCCAAGTTCAACGCGTACGCCTTGCCCGGCAATCAGCTGGGCTACGAGCCAACACAGCCGGTGGCTTTTTCCCATCGTCTGCACGCCGGCGAGTTGCAAGTGCAGTGCCTGTACTGCCACTCGGGAGCGGAGAAGAGCCGCCACGCCGGGATACCGGCCGCGAACGTCTGCATGAACTGTCATCGGTTCGTTGCCGCTCCGCTGGGAGCAATCCGAGCGGAAGACGAATTGGCGAAGAAAGAGAAGCGTGAACCCCGGCGAGTGGTTTCTCCGGAAATCCAGAAGATCTACGACGCGTTGGCGCTCAACGAAAAGATGCAACCCGACCCGGCCAAACCGACCGCCCCGATCGCTTGGATGAAGGTTCACAACCTGCCGGACTTCGTCTATTTCGACCATCGCCCACACGTCAATGCTGGAGTCGCGTGCCAGAAGTGCCACGGTCCGGTTGAGACCATGGAGCGCGTTCGCCAAGTTGAGGATTTGAGCATGGGATGGTGCGTGAATTGCCATCGCGGAGTGGATCGCGCTGGACTGGATGGCAATGGAAACTTCACCAGCGCGCCGGCTCCAGCGGCACAGGGACCGATGTCCGTGACGCATCGGGTGTATGCCTCCATCGACTGTTCCACCTGCCACTACTGAGGAGAGTTGTTTGAGCAAGCGAAGAACAAAGCGGTACTGGAAGAGCCTGCAAGAGCGGGATGCTGGCCCCGGCGTTCTGAAGACTCTTGCGGACGAGTTTCCGGAAGGCGGGCCGCGCCAGTTCCGCCGCCGCGATTTCCTGAAAGCGACCGGATTCACGCTGGGAGTGGCTTTTGCTACAGGTTGCAGCCGCGCTCCTGTGCAGCGGGCAATTCCTCTACTTTCGCAACCTGAGGAAATGGTTCCCGGACGCGCGCTTTTCTATGCCTCCACGTGCGGCGGTTGCAGTGCCGGTTGCGGCTTACTCGCCAAAGTGCGGGACGGTCGGCCCATCAAGCTGGAAGGCAATCCTCAGCACCCGGTCTCGCGCGGGGGATTGTGTGCTACAGGGCAGGCGAACATTCTCGGTCTCTACGACTCGCAGCGTCTGCAGCACCCTTTGAAGGAAGGAAAGAGATCCTCCTGGGCCGAAGTTGACCGGGAGATCCAGGCTGGGCTCGCGAGTATTCGTGGTGATCGCGGAGCGGTTCGTTTCTTGAGTGGAACCATCACTAGTCCAACTACGCGCGCCACGATCCAAGAATTTCTCAACGGTTTCCCCGATGCGCGGCACATCGTTTACGACCCGCTGTCAAGTTCCGCGCTGCTCGATGCCCATGAGCAAACGCACGGCGTTCGCATCCTGCCGCAGTTTCACTTCGATAAAGCCGAAGTCATTGTCAGCTTCGATGCAGATTTTCTGGGGACGTGGATCTCGCCTGTGGGATACACCGCGGACTATCGCGCCGGACGCGATCTGGAGGCAAAGCGCGGCTCCTATCACGTACAGTTCGAACCGCGCATGAGCGTGACCGGCAGCAAGGCCGACCGGCGATTTGCGGTTGCGCCGGGAGAGATGGGTCTTCTGCTCACGCACCTGGCGCAGAGAATTGCGCGTAAAACGGGAACGGCGGTTCCTTGTGACGAGCCAGAGACTGCTTCTTCTGTCGGTGCGGCATTCCTGGATGAACTGGCGGACCGCCTTTGGCACGCGCGCGGGCGAAGCTTGATCGTGTGCGGCAGCAACGATCTACAGCAGCAGCTTCAGAGCAACTACCTCAACCACCTGCTGGGGAACTACGGCTCAACGCTCGATGTCGAGAAGCCGTCCCTGCAGGTGCAAGGAAGCGACAAAGAACTGGGCGGACTTCTCGCTGAATTGCAGGATGGCAATGTAAAGGCTCTCTTTGTCTACGGAGCGAACCCGGCCTTCGATTTGCCGGGCGGTGACGGTCTGGCGGGGGCGCTGCGAAAGGTGCCCCTGCTGGTCAGCTTCGCGCAGCGCGTGGACGAAACCGCCGCCCTGGCGCGCTACGTTCTGCCCGAGCAACACTATCTGGAATCGTGGAATGATGCCGAGCCGGTGAGCGGGCTGGTCAGTGTGTCTCAGCCAACGATTCATCCGCTGGGGGACGCGCGATCGCTCGTGGAAACGATCGCAACCTGGAACGGAAAACCCAAGTCGGCCTATGACCTCCTGCGAGAACACTGGAAGGCAGACATCTTCCCTCGTCAGAAGAGAGAATCGAACTTCGATGCGTTCTGGGACCGCGCGGTGCACGATGGGTTTGCCGAGGTTGAACCACTTCCGATCAAGTCAAAAGAATTCAATGCGCAAGTAGCCCGGCCAATTCTGAAAGCTCCGCGGTCGGAGACAGGCGCTTTTGCCCTCGTGCTCTACCCCACCGTCGCAATGCTCGATGGCCGGAATGCATACAACCCATGGCTGCACGAACTTCCCGACCCAATCACCAAGGTGACGTGGGACAACTACGCGTGCATCGCGCCAGCCGCTGCCCAACGGCTCGGTGTCGAGGATGGAGACGTGGTTTGCCTGGGGAGCAGCGGTGGCCAGGTGTTCGAACTTCCGGCGTACATCCAACCCGGCCAGCAGGATCAGGTTGTGGCCGTCGCTCTGGGCTATGGCAGCAAGTTGAGTGCCCGCTTCGCGAAGGTCGGGCCGCAGTGGCTCGACGCCTTAGTCAGCGTCGGAGACAACGGTGTAGTCGGCGTGAACGCCGCTCCGCTTCTGAGATTGAGTGAAGGCGGTCTAAAATACGACGGCGTTCAGGTCAAGGTCAGCCGCACTGGTAAGCAGCGCGAGCTGGCATCTACGCAGACGCACAATACATTGACTGTTCCCAAGAAGCTCACGCCTCCGGGTAGTGGGCCCCGGCAGATCGTTCAGGAAACGACTCTGGCGAGTTTTCTGAAAGACCCGCATGCCGGTGTGGAAGACCACGAAGAAAAAGAGGATCTGTGGCCCACGGACCATCCCTACACTGGGCCGCGCTGGGGCATGGTGATTGATCAAAACGCCTGCACCGGTTGTTCCTCCTGCGTGATCGCCTGCCAGGTGGAGAACAACATTCCGGTCGTTGGCAGGGACGAAATTCGCCGCAACCGCGAGATGCACTGGATACGCATTGACCGCTACTACTCGGAAACAGAATCTGGCCAGATCGAAGTTGCCTACGAGCCCCTGATGTGCCAGCAGTGTGAAAACGCGCCTTGCGAAACGGTATGCCCGGTGCTGGCAACCGTGCACAGCGAAGACGGTCTGAACCAGCAGGTCTACAACCGCTGCATTGGGACCCGCTACTGCGCCAACAACTGTCCGTACAAGGCGAGGCGCTTCAACTGGTTCAACTACGCACACGACGACCAGCTGCAGAACCTCGTTTTGAATCCCGATGTCGCAGTGCGTTCGCGCGGCGTGATGGAGAAGTGCACGTTCTGCGTACAGAGGATCCAGGAAGCCAAGATCGAAGCCAAGCGGCGGGGCGAAAGAGTTTCAGACGGCGTCGTCGAGACCGCGTGCCAGCAATCCTGTCCGGCGCGGGCGATCTTCTTCGGCGACCTGAACGACGCAAACAGCCACGTCAGCAAAATGATGGCGAACCCGCGGCGCTACCGTGTTCTGGAGGAACTCAACGTGCGCCCTGCCGTGGGATATCTGACCATCGTGCGCAATCGCCCCCAAGAGGGAAAAGAGGAGAGCAAGGAAGAACATCATGGCTGAAGCCGCAATCGCGCTGCCACAGCCTCTCATCGAGGGCGACAAGTCGATCGCGCAGGTCACGCACGATGTGTGCGCGCCCATGGAGGCGCGCCCCACCGCGCTGTGGTGGGTGGCGTTACTGATCTCGTCCTCGTTCCTGTTGCTGGGAGCCGCCGCCATCGCCTACCAGATTTCGGTAGGTGTGGGAACGTGGGGACTGAACCGCACCGTGGGCTGGGCCTTCGACATTACCAACTTCGTCTTCTGGATCGGT
>PLEG01000211.1 GCA_003136975.1 Gemmatimonadota bacterium
ATCAACCTGCCGATCTTCGCTTTGTTCATTTGGGTAAGGTCGCAAAAGTGAACCCGCGATCGTGGAGCCCATCCACAATTCCGGGGACTGCCTGGGCGGTCTGGAGTCGATCGCCTATGGGATCGTAGCCATCGCCGTCGTGCAGTAGCAAGATGTATCCCGGGCGAGCGCCCTCGACCGTTCTGGCAACGACTGCTTCGGCGCCGGTCCGATCCGTATCCCACACCCCGAGCGACCAACCCACGGTCTGCTCCCCCAACGAGCTCGCGATCGCCGTGACCCAAGGGCTTCGAAATCCGTGCGGCGCTCTGAAGAAACCGGGCGTCACACCGCACGCCGCTTCAATCGCGCGCTTGCCGCGGCCGAGGTCGTCGCGCACGTATGCAACGCTGCGAAAGTGCAGCTTTCGGTGGAAGTATCCGTGGTTTGCGATCTGATGGCCCTCAGCGGCGGCGCGCCGGGCGATCTCCGGCCAACGCTCAACGTGACGTCCCAGGAAGAAGAACGTCGCCCGTACGCCCGCGCGGCCAAGCGCGTCAAGAATCAGCGGTGTCGCGTACGGGTTGGGCCCGTCATCGAAAGTGAGGGAGACTGTGGCGCGATCTGACGATGGGATTTCGTGTAGGACGGTGCCGAAGACGGGACTATTTCTGTAGAACGCGCCATACGCAGCCACGCCCGCCGCGGCTGTCGCGGCGGCAACAGGGAGGATCATGCCGCCGCTGAACGTCGCGCCAGTACGCTATCGTATTGTTCGAGGACTCGCTGGGTCACCCGCGGCCATGCGTACTGTTCGGCTTCTCGGCGGCCGGTTTTTCCGAGTCGTGTCCGCAAGGTTTCGTCATCGAGCAGGGTCACTATTGCATCCGCGAGCGCGTCGCGATTGCCGCACGGGACCATCAACGCTTCACGCCCGTCTTTCACAACGTCACGGAAGCCAAGAATGTCGGAGCACACAACGGGCGTCTCACACGCCATGGATTCAAGCAGCGTGATCCCGAAGGATGCCTTGGTCGTTGGACATGCATACATCGCTGCGTGCGCGTAGTAGCTCGGTCGTCGCTTCAGCACCGATCCGACGAAGGTGATGTCTGGATCTCCGCCCGCCGCTCTAAAGTAGTGCTTGCGTAGCGGCCCATCGCCGACCACGACCAACTGCGCTTCGCGACCCTTGCAACGCACACGCTTGAACGAGTCAATGAGTGTGGTAAGCCCGTTGCGAGGATCGAATCTACCAAGGAAAAGGACGGCGGGGACGTCGCGTCGCAGGCCCGGTGGTAGCGGTGCGTGTGGATTGAAAAGATTGACGTCTATGCCGTTTGGGATGATTGTCCAATCGGCCTCGAAGTATCGGTCCAACGCGATCGTAGTCGAGTGGGATACCGCGATCGCGACGTCGAGCATGTCGAGGCGACGCTGGAAGTATTTACGTCCTAACTGATAGCCCAGCGATTTGTCGAAGTAAGTATGAAACGTACCGATGGTCGGGCAGTCAGCTTCTTCGATCGCAAGAATCGGAAGAACGGGACTGAGCGGCGAATGGACGTGGACAATGTCGTAGCGACCCTCACGTAGAACGCGGCGCATGTCCTTGCGCAGCGACATCCCCACTGTGATGCGGGCCTGCGAGCCATTCGCATAGATAGGCTGGCTCCGACCGATGCGGATGACGCCGTGTTCTGGCGTCGCGCCGGGCAGGTTGGAGGTGATGATGTCCACGTGGTGCCCGAGCTTTCGCGCTTCACGCGCGAAGAAGTGCACGTGCTCGCAGATGCCGCCCAGGTGCGGATAGTAGTACTCCGTCACGAGCGCGATCCGGAGCGGACGCGGAGGCGTCAGACCCAGGACGGGACCGGCTACGGTCGCCGAGTAAGCGCTACTGGCCAGCGGATGACTCAAGAACGGCATGTGCTGCGGCGAGCCGGGCAATAGGAACTCGATAGGGTGAGCATGAGACGTAGTCGAGGCCGATGGTGTGACAGAAAGCCACCGAACGCGGCTCGCCTCCGTGCTCGCCGCAGATTCCCAATTTAATGTCTGGCCGGGCCTTTCGGCCATCCTCGGTCGCCATGCGGATCAGGCGGCCAACGCCGACGGTGTCCAGTGTCTGGAATGGATCATCTGGAAAAATGCCACTTTCTACGTAAGATGGAAGGAAACGTCCGGCGTCGTCGCGGCTCAGGCCAAAGGTTGTCTGGGTCAGATCGTTGGTCCCGAAGCTGAAGAATTCGGCCCGCTTGGCGATGTCCCCGGCCGTGAGGGCTGCACGAGGCAGCTCTATCATAGTCCCTATAAGGTACGGAACGGTTTCCCCCATGACTCCCAGAACCTGTTCAGCGGCGTGCTCGAGGATGGCTCGCTGGTTGTCGAATTCGGTGACGGCGGAGACCAGGGGGACCATTATTTCGGGCCGTACGTCTATGCCGCGGCGTTTGGCTTTGACGGCCGCTTCAAAAATGGCGCGTCCCTGCATTTCCGTGATTTCTGGGTAGGTGATCCCAAGGCGGCAGCCGCGGTGGCCGAGCATGGGATTGGTCTCCCGGAGCCCTTCGACGATGCGCTGCAAGTCATTGCGCGGGATGTCGAGCGTGCGGGCGAGGAGTTTGCTCTCCTCACCGCCGTGCGGTAGGAACTCGTGCAGCGGTGGGT
>PLEG01000201.1 GCA_003136975.1 Gemmatimonadota bacterium
TCGCGCTTGATGAAGCCGCCGGGAATCTTGCCCGCGGCGTAGGCCTTGTCGCGGTACTCGACCGTGAGTGGGAAGAACGGGAGCGTGCTCTCGTTGTCACTCACCGTGACTGCGACGAGCACCATCGTGTCGCCAAACTGCACAAGCGCGGAGCCCGCTGCCTGTTTCGCCATGCGGCCCGTTTCAATGCTCAGGGTCCGGCCGGCGAACTGCTTTTCAATTCGTTTCATCATCTCTCAGATTTTCTCTCTGGAACACGAAACGCGCGCATGATGGATGACGAGAATGTCATCCTCACGACGCGCGTTTTCCCGTTCAACTTTCGTGTTAGTAACGGAGCCCGAGCTCGGCGATGAGCTGGCGATACCCCTCAACTTCGGTGCGCTTCATGTAATCGAGAAGCCGGCGACGCCGACCGACCATCTTCAGCAGCCCGCGGCGGCTGTGATGATCCTTCTTGTGGGTCTTGAAATGCTCGTTCAGGTAGTTGATTCGATCCGTGAGGACGGCCACCTGGACGCGAGAGGAACCGGTGTCGGTTGCGTTCTCGCGGTACTTCTCGATTGTCGGAGTCTTGTCGAAAGCCATGTAACAGGGTGTGCGTGTCGCGCTAGCTGCGCGTCGGGTCATCTAATTCTTGGTAAGCCTTTAAAACTAAGCCATCCAGAGTCCATACGGTACCCCGGGTGCGCTGCCGGTCCGGGTTCCGCATCCGAGGTCGTCGTGATGTCAGCCGGAATGGCCTGACACGACACCAACTATCAGTCGCTTGATGTCGTTGAACGTCACCATCACAAAGAGGGCCAGAATCAGCGCCAGGCCCAGTCTCGCCACGTTTTCGCGAGCCCGGTCGCTGAGCGGCTGGCCGCGCGCCGCTTCAACCACCTGGACCACAATCTGGCCGCCATCCAGGATGGGGACCGGCAGCAGGTTGAACACGGCGAGATTCACGCTGAGCAGCGCGATGAGGTAAAACAGAACGGAGCCGCCCTGCCGCGCCGCCTGGACCGACGACTGCGCGATGAGAATCGGGCCACCGAGCTCGCTCATCGACGTCTGGCGGGTCACGATTCGCCGCAGCGATGTGAATACGAGCGTGGCCATGTCAGCGGTCGCTTTGCCGCCGTCCACAACCGCGCGACCAATCGGAACCGTGTTGGCGCTCTGCCCAGCGGCGACGCCGATACGGCCTTCACGCGTCGTCACACCGGTGTTCGGGTCTGTGACAGTGTCCGCGACCGGCGTCACACTCAGAGTCAGGGCAGCCTTACCGCGCAGCACTCCAACTGACACAGGAGTCCCGCTCGATCGCTTTACGACCGCCACGAAATCGTCCCAGCCGTGCACGGTGGCGCCATTCACCGCGACTATGCTGTCGCCTGGCTGGAGTCCCGCGATCGCGGCTGGCTTGTCAGCCACAACCTGGCTCAAGCGACTTGTCGCGGTGTGCTCGTAAGTCTTTACCAGGGCAACATTTATGATCAGGCCAAGAACCACGTTCATGGTCACGCCGGCAAGCATGATCACGAGCCGCGCAATCAGGCTCTTGGACTCGAACCAGCGGTTCTCCGGGACCGGCTTGGAGCCGAACGGGATCAGCTCATTCGGATCGAGGTTCTCGGGGTTAGCGGTGAGCTCGCCGCCGCCCTCGAGTACGGCACTCGTTTCGTCCAGCCGGGAGGCCATGCGCACGTAGCCGCCGATCGGCAGGATCCCGATGCGGTACTCCGTCTCGCCAATGCGCTTCTTGACAATCGCCGGCCCGAATCCGATCGAGAACCGGGGGGCGTATACGCCAAAAGCCTTGGCCGCTATGAAGTGGCCGAACTCGTGGACGAAAACAACAACTCCTAAAACGAATACGGGCGCGAGCCAGACTAGCATGACTGAGGGTCGAAGTATTGGGGCTAGCCCTGGGGCCGGAGCCTAAATGTTCAGGGGCGTGCCATGTGTAATTTAGTCCCGCGATTGTGAATCGCTCAATTCATGTTGGGGCGCGCGGCCGGCCAGCCAAGACACTCGTCATTCCCGCGAATGCGGGAATCCACGGCCGACGGTAGCGCGGTGCACCGTCGCTGCGCAGGAGTCGCTGGGCTGAACCGAACGTCGCCGCTGCGATGTACCAGCGCGGGTCGGACGCATCGAGCTGCTCGGTCCTCGACGCGGCGACCAGTAGTCAACGCACCATTGTGCGAATGCCATCATCGCCCATCGCGTGAGCACACCACTCCTGCAGACGAGGAATGCACGCCGATGCCGTCGGCCGTGGATTCCCGCGTTCGCGGGAATGACGAGGGCTTGGTGACTCCGGCATGGCGACGGTGCACTGCGTTACCGTCGGCCGTGGATTCCCGCGTTCGCGGGAATGACGAGGGCTTGGTGACTCCAGCATGGCGACGGTGCACTGCGTTACCGTCGGCCGTGGATTCTCGCATTCGCGGAAATGACGAGTCCTGGCTGGCCCAAATGATCCCGCCGGCACAACTACACGATAGCGGCAGCCTCGGCAGACGCGTCGTGCTCGCGTCTCAACGGAAGTGAGAAGGCGAATACTGAACCCTTGTCCGGGAAACTCGCCCACACGCGACCGCCCAGCGAGGTCACCGTCTCACGTACGATGCTCAGTCCGAGGCCGGTGCCTTCGATCTCATGCGGGCCGTGACTCGCACGGAAGAATCGTTCGAACAACCGGGCGCGTTCCGATTCCGGGACGCCGAGGCCATTGTCGGCTACTTCGACTACAATCTCGCTCTCACCGCTGTCCAGCACCTGGATTCCACCGCGGACCTCGATCCATCGCGCTGGCACCGACGGATCGCTGTATTTGATGGCGTTAGAGACAAGATTCGTGAGGCACAACTCGATTGCTGCGGCGGCAACCTCGACGTCCGGAAGCTCGTCGGAAAGCCGTAGCGTGATTCCCTGCGCGCCAGCCATCTCGCGCAGCTCTCTCCCAACCTCGGCGGCTGCGCGCGGCAGGCGTACATGCCGGTGTTGCCGCGCGTCGGCACCGACCATGGTAAGCTCGAGCAGATTGTCGAGGATTCCCTGCATTCCGCGCACATTACGAACGATCAACGCAGCCAGCTCTTCGCGCTTGCCGTGATCGAGATCCGGTATCTGGAGAATCAGACCCGCACCAAGTGAAGCACCGATGCGATTGCGGAACTCATGCGTTAGCGCGCGGTTGAAGGCGCGAAGCCGCTCCTCACGCTCCGCGACCTGATCCGACACGAGCTGAAGAAATTGTGTTGACGTCGCCTGCTGGATGAGACACACGGCGTGAAACAGACGCTGTGCGCATGCCATGAGTTCGCCGGCGCTACATTCTGGCTCGCAGCCACTCGCGACTTCGCCAACGAATGTCAGCAGGATCCCGCCGAGGATCTCGAACTCCTTGAGAATCTGATACTGATCGAAACCCTGCGCATGCCGTAGCGCACCAAGCTCTCGCGCCTTGTCCACAACCGCCATATCAGACGACACGATCAATGCTGGATCGGCGACGTACGCCGCGATCCCGTCGATCAGAATCGGAACGTGATCGAGCAGATCCTGGGTCGTGAACATTCGGTTCGGATCGATCGATACACGCGCCGAAATACGTTCAAGCCAACGCGTAGTCAGATCATCACGGGAGGCTACGAGCCGCGATGCTAGCACATCTGCAAGCGGGCAATCGTCAATCATGGACATGCGTGTTCGCTCACTGGGTTCGCGTTGTGCTCGCGGACATGTGACCGCGCTGCAGCGTCGGCGAAAATTAGCTCGGCGAGGGTCCCGCTCGGAAGCGCAGATGTCGCCGCGAGGGCCGATGCGATAGCGCGCGGAATTTCGGCGAAACCTATCACCCCGTCGAGAAACAGACACACAGCGGCTTCGTTTGCTGCGTTGAAGACAACTGGCGCGACACCGCCAGCCGCACCAGCCTGAATGCCGAGTGCCAACGCGGGAAAACGATCCATGTCGACCGGCCCGAACGTGAGCGGCGATGCAGATGTGGGATCAAACGGACGGACTGCCGGATCTACCACGCGATGCGGATGCGTGAGGGCGTACAGGATCGGCAACTCCATATTCGGGAAACCAATCTGCGCGATCACGCTTCCGTCAACGAATTCGACGTACGAGTGAATGATGCTTTGCGGATGCACCACGACATCGATACGGTCGTATGGGAGACCGAACAGATAGTGCGCCTCGATAACTTCAAGCGCCTTGTTGGCGAGCGTCGCACTGTCCACCGTGATCTTGCGTCCCATTCTCCACGTCGGATGATTCAGCGCGTCGTCGATCGTCGCTCGCGATATGCGATCCGCGTCCCAATCACGAAACGGCCCTCCAGACGCCGTGAGAATAACACGGCTCACTTCGCTCGACGGCCTCGTGCCGATGCATTGCAGAATCGCGCTGTGCTCACTGTCCACTGGAACGATCTCTCCGCCGCCTTCGTCGCACGCGCTCAGCACGAAGTCTCCACCCATCACGAGCGATTCCTTGTTGGCCAGCGCGACGCGCTTGCCGGCGCGGAGCGCCGCGAGCGTCGCCTGCAACCCCGCAGCGCCGACTATCGCGTTGACAACGATGTCGACAGCCGGAAGTGAGGCAGCTTCGATCAGGCAGTCCGGGCCCGTCGCCCACTCTGCGCTGCTGTCGCCGTTGGGATTTACTATCCCGATGTAATCGGGACGAACCGCTTCGCCCTGCTCGCGTAGCAGCGAGGCATTCTCGAAGGCCGTGAGTGCTACCACGCGGAACATGTCAGCGTGCCGTGCGATAACTCTGAGCGTAGCCGTGCCTATGGAGCCGGTGGAACCGAGTATCGCTACGCCTCGCCGCGTCACACGGGCGCCGGAATCAGCAAGGCGTGCAACAGCAACGCGGCGACGGGAAGGACAAACAACATGCTGTCGAACCGGTCAAGCACTCCACCGTGCCCCGGAATTATCGTCGAGCTATCCTTTACACCCGCCTCACGCTTGAGCAACGATTCCGCGAGATCTCCGATCTGCGCGACAACGCTGACACACGTTGCGAACACGATCGTAGCGAGCGGTAGGAGCGCGAGCTGCGCCAGGGGATGCAGCAGAAAGCGAACGTACAGCCAGCCGATGATGATCGAGAGCAGCAATCCACCGGCGGCGCCTTCGATGGTCTTGCCCGGGCTCACCGATGGCATGAGCTTGTGCGCGCCGAACATCCTACCGAAGGCGTACGCACCCACATCGGTCGCCCATGTCAGCAGTATCGGGAACATCACGAGCGCGGTCCCACCCACGGCGGATACAACATAGTCGTCAAAGCGCAGCTCGAACACGTACGCGATGAGCCCCACGTACGTGACACAGAACACCGTGGTCGCAGCCGCCAACACTGGACGCCCAGTGGTCCCGCGAAAGAACACCGTCGCCGCGAACACGGCAAGTATCGCGACCAGCACGTGTGTCAGTGTCGGCGCCAGCAGGCGAAGATGAACGCCATACACGACGAGCGGAACGGCGGCCGACGCAATTATCGCGACAGCGTCGAACGGCTCCGCGCCCGATGCGCGTGCAATACGACAAAATTCCCACGCACCCAACGCGGCGATGATGGATAGCAGCGTGGCGAGGAATGGTCCGCCGAGATAGATGAACGCTATCCCGGCGGGTGCGGCAATAACCGCGAATAGAAGACGTCTGGAGAACTCTGACACGACTTGCGTCAGACTTCCATGATTTCCGCTTCCTTCGCCTTGAGCAGCGACTCAAGCTGGGTCATGTGCTCGTCGTGGATCTTCTGCAGATCCTTCTCGGCTACCTTCACCTCGTCCTCCGAGACCTTGTCGAGCTTCTTCAACTTTTCGCGGCCATCGGTGCGGGCATGACGAATGCCGATGCGGCCGTCTTCGGCGAGCTTGTGAACGACCTTCACAAGATCCTTGCGACGCTGCTCGTTCATCGACGGAAGCGGAACGCGGATCAGGCCACCCTGCGCACTTGGATCGAGGCCAAGATCGGACTCACGGATCGCCTTTTCGATCGCCTTGAGCTGGCCCTTGTCGTACGGGGTAACGACGAGCGAACGAGGGTCCGGTGAGCTGACGCTCGCCACCTGATTGAGCTGCATCTGCTGGCCATACACGTCGACGCGAACGGTATCGAGCATGTTCGGCGACGCCTTGCCGGAGCGAATCGAGCCGAACTCGCGCTTGGAGTTCTCGATCGCCTTGTCCATCGCTGTACGTGCGTCCTTAACAATCTCGGGAATAGTCATCATGATACGCGTGTCCCCACTGGTTCTCCGCGAACGGCTTTCATGACCGCTCCGGGATGGTTGATGTTCAACACGATGAGCGGCAGGCTATTCTCCTTGCACAACGTTACGGCTGTCTGATCCATGACGCCAAGCTCGCGCTGCATTACATCGTTGTAGGAAATGGTCTCATACAACACAGCTGTCGGGTCGCGCTTGGGATCCGCAGAGTACACGCCATCCACGCTTGTCGCCTTGATTATGACGTCCGCGCGCATCTGAATTGCGCGGAGCGCGGCAGCCGTATCGGTCGAAAAATATGGATTCCCAGTACCGGCCGCGAAGATCACCGCGCGCCCTTTCTCGAAGTGGCGAAGCGCGCGGCGACGGATGTACGGCTCCGCTATCTCTTCCATGCGGATCGCCGTCATCACGCGCGTATCAACGCCAATTCGCTCGATCACATCCTGCAGTGCGAGCGAATTGATGACAGTTCCAAGCATCCCCATGTAATCAGCTGCGACGCGATCCATCCCCATGCGCGATATCTGCGCACCGCGGACGATGTTGCCGCCACCGATGACGAGACCGACGCCGACCCCAGCGTCAACCACATTCTTGATCTCATTGGCGTAGCCTGAGATCACATCAAAATCAAAACCGAAGCCCTTATCCCCAGCGAGTGCTTCGCCGGAGAGCTTGAGCAGAATGCGGCGTAACTTGGGACCGGACAATCGTTTTTACTCCTCGCCGAGTTGGTAGCGTGTGAAGCGCCGGACCTGGATGTGCTCGCCAAGCTTGGCGGACGCTTCCTTGACCAGATCACCAATGGTCTTTTTCGGTTCGCGTACGTATGGCTGGGAAAGCAGCACCACTTCCTTGTAATACGATTCGACCTTGCCCTCGACCATCTTCTGAATGATGGCGTCCGGCTTGCCGCTCGCCCTTGCCTGCTCCTCGAAGATAGCGCGTTCGCGCTCAACCAGCTCGGCGGAAACGCCGTCCTTGTCGACCGCTACGGGGGATGCGCTCGCGATGTGGAGGGCGATCTCCCGGGCCAGCTCCTTGAAGTCGTCGGTGCGGGCCACGAAATCTGTCTCGCAGTTGATTTCCACCATCACGCCGACCTTGCCGTTGTGGTGGATGTAGCTGCCGATGAGGCCTTCGCTGGTCTGCTTGCCGGTGCGCTTCTCGGCCTTGGCGATTCCCTTCTTGCGCAGATGGTCGACCGCCTTCTCCATGTCGCCTTCCATCTCTTCGAGCGCCCTCTTGCATTCCATCATGCCGGCGCCTGTGCGCTGGCGGAGGGTCTGCACGTCTTTGGCTGTAAACATCGTTGTCTTCTGTTGGTGTATTGTCAGTGTCTGTCAAACGAACGCCGCCGAGGTGATCCGCGGCGGCGTTCAAGGTAGGTAGGTCGCTGTTACTCTGCGGCCGGTTCCGCGCCACTGTCTCCAGTGTCCCCGCTATCGCCTGCGTCTCCACCATCATCGGCCGGCGCTGCCTCGCCTTCGGCGCCTGGAACTCCCTTGAGCCGTGCTGCAATCGCTTCCTGGTTGGCGCGACGACGGCGCGGGCGGCGACGACGGCGACGCTCGTCACCGGCTTCGGGCTCTGCACCACGATCCGAACTATAGGTGTAGGATTCCGCTTCTTCGACTTCGGTGCGCACGGGCGCCTCGCGACGCGCATCGATGATGGCGTCCGCGATGGATGCAGTCATGAGCTCGACAGCGCGAATTGCGTCGTCGTTGCTCGCCACTGGCACGGTGATCAGATCTGGATCCGCGTTCGTATCCACGAGTGCGACAATCGGGATACCGAGCTTGTTGGCTTCGGCGACCGCGATGCGCTCCTTCTTGGAATCGATCACGTACATGAGGCCCGGAAGGCGCGTCATCGACTTGATGCCAGAAAGATTCTTGGCAAGCTTGTCGCGCTGGCGCATCATCATGAGCTGTTCTTTCTTGGTGTAGTTCGCGAAGTCGCCGCCACCCTCGATTCCCGACTCGAGGTCCTTGAGCTTACGGAGCTGCTTTTTGGCAGTCTGGAAGTTCGTAAGCAGGCCGCCAAGCCAACGCTCGGTAACGAACATCGCTCCGCAACGCTCGGCTTCCGCCTTGACAATCGGAACGAGCTGGCGCTTGGTGCAAACAAAGAGGACCTGATCGCCACGCGCAACGACTTCGCGCACGAGCGTTTGCGCCAGCTCGAGCTGGCGCAGGGTCTTCTGGAGATCGATGATATGGATGCCGTTGCGCTCGGCGAAAATGAATCTGCGCATCTTCGGATTCCAACGGCGCGTCTGATGGCCGAAGTGAACGCCGGCTTCGAGCAACTGCTCGAGATTGGGCTGGGACATTCGATTTATTCCTTAGCTTGGTTGATGTCGTCTCTCTCCGTCAGCGCCGCGACGACCGACCGAAGCCGGCACCCGTCGAAACTCGGGAGAGATGAGGGATAAGGGGTGGCAAGAATGCCGCCCCCAAAAAATCTCTATCGCTTCGAGAACTGGAAGCGCTTACGTGCCTTTGGACGGCCCGGCTTCTTGCGCTCGACGACGCGTGCATCGCGAGTGAGGAATCCGAGACCACGCAGCTTTGGCTTGAGCGTTTCGTCTTCCTTCACGAGTGCACGAGCAATCGCGAGACGCAGAGCGCCTGCCTGGCCTGACAGGCCGCCACCATCGATGTTCGCGGTCACATCATAACGGCCGAGCATGTCGGTCGCCGCGAATGGCTGCTGGATGGTGGAAACATGCGCAGGACGCGGGAAGTAATCGCCGAGCGTGCGGCCGTTCACGAGCCACTTGCCCGAACCAGCCTTGATGTAGACTCGGCAGACAGCTTCCTTGCGGCGGCCGATCGTATGAATTGTTCCTTCAACAGGCATGCTTACTTGGTGGTTATGGTCAGCAGTTTGGGCTGCTGGGCCTTGTGCGGGTGATTTGCACCCGGGTAAACGCGGAGCTTGGTACGCATGTGCGTACGAGCCAGAGCGGTTTTCGGAAGCATGCCATTGACTGCATGTTCGATGACGCGCTCGGGATGCTTGCCGATCATGTCTTCGAAGGTTGTGAAGCGTTCGTGGCCCATGTAGCCTGTGTGCCGGAAGTAGCGCTTCTGCTCCGCCTTGCGACCCGTGACCTTTACCTTCGAGGCATTGATCACAATGACGTGGTCGCCCCCATCCATATGTGGGGTGAAGGTCGGCTTGTGCTTACCGCGAATGACACGTGCCACTTCAGTGGCCAGTCGTCCGAGCACCATGCCTTCAGCGTCCACGATGTACCAATCGTGGACTATATCAGTCGGGGTGGAGGAGAAAGTCTTCATTTGGGAGATAATCGATTACGAAATGCGACAGCCTTCTAAGTTACGCACCCCTCACGCTTTAGTCAATCCGAGGGGAAATCTCGTCTGGCGGGTACCCCGGCCCGGTGCTATACTGGACCATCCTCCGCACAAAGAACCCGGCAATTTTCTTAATCCGGGACTCAGGAAACTCACCTTCTTTCACAAAGTAGAGCATGAGGCTTCCAATGTCGTTCCTCCGTCACACCCGATGGCTCGTCGCCATCGCCGTGTGCTACCCCGCCGCTTCCGCGTCCGCCCAAGGGTTTGGACTGAATGAAGTAGGCACCTGCGCGGTTTCTCGCGGATTCGCGGTCACCGGCTCTCCCTGTAATGATGCGTCCACGATTTACTGGAACCCCGCTGCTGCCGCCGAGCTCACCGGGAAGTCCCTGAGCGTGGGCGCCAGCGTTATTGCCATCAACGGCGCGTTCCGGCAGGACAGCACCGGGCGCAACTACAAGACCAACATCCAGCCCGCCGCAGTTCCCGCTGGGTTCGCGGCGATGCGCATCGGCAAGGCTTCCATCGGCTTTGGCGTTTACGTTCCCTACGGCCTCACGTCGCAGTGGCACGATGACTTTCCCGGCCGGTTTTCCGCGCTGCGGGCAGCGCTCCAGACGGTCTACTTCCAGCCCAACATCGCCTGGCAGGCGAACGACAACTGGTCCATCGGTGGCGGCCCGGTCTTTGGGCACTCGACCGTTGATCTCACCCAGTCGGTTGACCTGTCTCAGCAGGCCGTAGCGCCCGGAGTCACCTTCGGACAACTCGGAATCGCCGCCCAGACCGAGTTCGCTCGCGCCAAGTTTCACGGCACGTCCAACGCCATGGGTTACAACGTTGGAGTTCACGGCAAGTTCGGGCCGTGGTCCCTCGGCGCTCGCTACCTGTCAGCTCTTACGTTCAACTACCGCGATGCGAAGGCGACGTTCGCTCAGGTACCGACCGGACTCACCCTTCCCTTGAACAATCCGGTGAGCCCGACTACGCCGGTTCCGATTGACGCTCTGGTGGCTGCCCAGTTTACGACGGGCGGAGCGCTCGTCAGTCAGACTGGATCGTCCCAGATCGTGCATCCGTGGCAGTTGCAGGGCGGTTTCGGCTATGACGGATTCGCGGGAACGAAACTCTCGGCGGATATCACCCGCTTTGGATGGTCGGACTTCCAGACGCTTCCAGTCTCATTCAACGGACCGGCGAAATCGAAGAGCCGCATGTTGCTCGAGGATTACAACGATTCATGGGCCTTCCGTTTCGGCGCCGAGCACAAGCTTGGCTCGTGGATCGGACGAGCTGGCTACAGCTTCGCGAACAGTCCGGCTCCAGACGTCACGGTCTCACCGCTGCTGCCCGACATGAATCGCCGCAACTTCTCGGCTGGTCTCGGCATCCCAATCATGAGCATGTACAAGCTCGACATCGGCTACCTGCATGTGAATACGGCCGGCCGTCGCGGCCGCATTGCTGAGCGCACGAGCGAATCGCAGGACGTCGCACAGGTCAATACCGGAGCCTATGCACTCAAGGCCGATGTGTTTTCGGCCGCACTCAATGTCACCTTTTAACCGCGCCTGAATCCGATGATTCGATCCAGCAATACGATCCGCGCGGTCGCGGTTGCGACTGTCGCCGCGCTGACCGCTGCCTGCGCCGACAATGGCCCAACGGGGGTCGTTCCCGCCCCTGTGCCAGTCAACGCACTTTTCACGAGTTACGTTGCTCTTGGCAACAGCCTTACAGCCGGATACCAGTCCGGTGGCATCAACGATAGCACGCAGCAACTCAGCTATCCTTCGCTTCTGGCGCAGGCAATGAAGACGCGGTACGCATATGCGTCGCTCGCCGCGCCGGGCTGTCCGCCGCCCATCGTCAACTTCCAGACACAGGCGCGTTTTGGAAATGGCACGTCTTCCACCTGCGCGCTGCGTACTCCGAGCTCGATCACCGGCGCGTTGAACAACGTAGCAGTGCCAGGTGCCACCGCGGCCGACCCAACCGGCATCAGTACCGCTTCGTCCAACGCACTTTCAACATTCGTCCTCGGCGGCAAGACTCAGGTCGCCAAGGCAGCTGACGCAAATCCGACGTTTGTCTCTGCGTGGATCGGGAATAACGACGTGCTGTCGGCCGCGCTGTCTGGCCTTCTGGTACCGACTTCAAACATCACCGCTGGTGTAACGTCACAGGCGTCGTTCCAGACCAGTTACGCCGCCATGGTTACCGGGCTCAAGGCCATCCCGAGCCTGAAGGGTGCCATTCTCATAGGCGTCCTGAACGTGACGGCGGTGCCGGCGCTCTTCCCCGTAGCGGCGCTGCAGAATCCGGCGTTCAAGGCCGGCTTCGATCAGTTTGCTGGCGGCACGACGACGATCCTGCCAAACTGTCTCACCGCACCGGGCAACCAGGCGCTCATCTCCGTTTCGATTCTGGCGCAGATGCATTCCGGCGCGCACCCGCTCGTCATTGGTTGCGCAAAGAATTCGATACCACCTACGGCAGTCGGCGACATCTTCATTCTCGACACCACTGAGCAGGCCAGCCTTGCGGCTACGGTTGCCGGGTACAATACGTACATCCAGAGTCTCGCAACAGCGAATGGTTGGGCCTACTACGATCCCAATCCGTTGCTTGTCTCTCTCAAGACCAGCGGCTGCATCAGCACCGTCCCAAACCTCGCACTCGCGGGCGGACCATTCGGCGCATGCATATCGCTCGATGGCGTTCACCCAACTGTGGTGGCGAACAAGGCCGTAACAGCGGCTCTCATCGCCGCGATCAATACGAAGTACAGCACGAGCATTACAGCGGCTCCCTGAGTCGCGCAGAGTCAGATTGATCAACAAAACCCGGCGGGACGATCCCGTCGGGCTTTGTGTTTACGGGAGATGATTTTGTAGCGGATGACGTTGGTTCCGTGAGTCGTACCATCGTCCGTGGATTCCCGCATTCGCTGGAATGACGAGATGCCGTCCCTGGATTCGAGATTCAGTTCCGCGCAGCTACTCCAACTCGATCAGAACAGTTCCCTTTTCCACCGCTGTTCCCGGTGTCACACGAACTGATTTGACAGTCGCGGCTGCAGACGCGCGCAGCTCGTTCTCCATCTTCATCGCCTCCATCACCAGGACGCCCTGTCCGGCGGTGACGGTGTCACCCACAGCTACGTTCACACGCACAACGAGTCCCGGCATCGGGGCGATGACGGGTGACGGTCCGGCGGGTGGAGCGGAGCGGGCGGCGAGCTCCTGAATCACGCGCGCGCGTTCGCCGAGTGCCTCGACGTGGTATCGATGGCCGTCGATGTCGAGCGCGTAACGGCCCTTACCCTCGCGTGCATGCACGACGACACGTACGACGCGGTCGCCCACGCGCAGTGTGCGCGCCGGAGTGCCCGTAGCGACGTCCAGCGTTGCGACCTCGTCCGTGGCGTCGATTGTCGCCGCGCCGTTTTCCGTAACAACAGCGTGCCCCACGCCGTTCACGTCAACCAGATATCTCATTGGGCTTCTCCAGAAGCGGCCAAGTCCGGCGTCAACACGCAGACCGTCTCGACATGGGCCGTCTGCGGAAACATGTCGAAAGCTCGGATCGTCTGAATCGTGTAGCTCGGCAACCGCGCGACGTCGCGGGCGAGAGTCGCTGGATCGCAGCTCACGTAAATAATCGCGCGGGTAGCGGGTGCCGCTTCGAGACACTCCGTCACATCGGCATGTAAACCGCTGCGTGGCGGATTCACGACCACGACATCAGCGGGTGGCACGCGTGGAAGCACGTCCTCCACCCGGCCAGCAATCGAGCGTGACGGCGGCGGAAGTTGTTGCTCGGCCCAACGCGCGGCATCGGGATCGAGCTCGATCGCCGTGACCGTAATGCCAGCGGAGGCGAGCGCAGCGGATAACTCTCCGACACCAGAGTACGCATCCGTCACGCGCTCGGGCGCGAACGACATGACTGTGTCGAATACGTACTCGCGCAACACATCAGCGACCACGGGATTCACCTGCGCGAATGACGCGGCTGGTGTTGCCAGCACGCGACGATCACCCAGCAACTGCCGTCTGGATTCAGCGGGCTCCCAGTAAAGCGCCGACAGCGTCGGAACCGCGTCGAAAAATTTTGCCTGATCCTTCCAACGCGTTCCTCCGATAAGAACGAACGTGGGACCATCGTCGGCCCACCGAACACTTCCCCGAAGAGATGACGCATCCGGTAAAAACTCCGACGCAGCGAGGATCTCACGCCACGCCGAAACAACCCGGCGATCAGTTATGGGACAGTCAGCGAGCGGAAATACGCGGCCGGGATCATCGTATGGATGCAGGCCCGCGATCCATCCGCCAGGTCGCCGTCGCATCGCAAGTGTCAGCTTTGTGCGGTAGCGCCATTCGCTAGCGCTTGCAACGACTTCCGGCGCCGAGATCTCGCGCTTTCCGATACGCGTCATTGCATCTGTGATGATGCGCTGCTTCGCGATCAGTTGCGACGGATATCCCATGTGTTGGATCTGGCAGCCGCCACATCGCTCGCGAACGTAATGCGCACACGGCGGGTCGATGCGATCCGGCGACGGGCGCAAAATGGTGCGCAACGAACCGCGCGCGAAGTGGCCCTTTCCCGCGACGCTCGCGGTGATCACATCCCCCGGCGCCGTGCGCGGGACAAATACGACCAGACCTTCGCTACGAGCGACACCGTCACCGCCCGCTGCAATCGCATCGATCGCAAGACTTACTGTACGCGACACTAGCCGAGCGATTCGAGCCTGGCGGCGCGTTGCCAGGCCGAGGCTGATGTCGGTTGTGCGGCGGCCGGCGCTGAGCGCGCGCCGGAGTCCGACGCCGCGAGCAATGCGCCAGCGAGCGCGGCAATACGAGCGCCGTCTTCAGTACCAGCNNCATCACGCGCAGATGAAATTCGCGCGACGTCTCTATACCCGTTACGATAAGCTCCGACAACGCGCGGTGCATGCGCGCGATCGCAAGCTCGCGAGTCGGCGCGTGAACTATGAGCTTTGCCAGCATCGGATCGTAATGCAGCGAAACCTCGCTGCCGGTCTCGATGCCACCGTCCCATCGTACACCGGGCCCTGATGGTAATTGCAGATACGAAATATGTCCCGCGGACGGCAGGAAGTCATTTGCCGGATCTTCGCTCGTGATCCGGCATTCCATCGCCCAGCCAGTAGGCGAGATGTCAGCCTGAGTGAAGCCGAGCGGCTCTCCGGAGGCGACGCGCAGCTGCCACTGGACCAGATCGATCCCGGTCACAAGTTCTGTCACCGGATGCTCGACCTGCANNTCATCTCGAGGAAGTAGTACTTCCCGTCGCGGTCGAGCAGGAACTCGCAGGTGCCCGCGTTCACATATCCAGCCGCGCGCGCGGCGCGCACCGCTGTCGCACCCATCTCGGCGCGAAGTGCGGGACTCACCGCGACGCTCGGCGCCTCTTCGATCATTTTCTGGTGCCGTCGCTGTACCGAGCACTCACGCTCGCCCAGATGAACGACATTCCCGTGCAGGTCGGCGATGATCTGAATTTCAACGTGGCGCGGTCCCTCCACATATTTCTCGAGATAGATGGCGTCGTCGCCAAATGCATTCCTGGCTTCGCGCCTGGCGGCATCGAATGACGCGGCGATCTCGGATACTTCGCGCACAACACGCATTCCCTTTCCACCGCCGCCAGCTGCCGCCTTGAGCAGTACGGGATAGCCAAATTCGGCCGCGATTTGTGCTGCACGCTCAGCATCGGGGATCGACTCGGTTGTGCCGGGAACTACCGGGACGCTGTGCGCAACCGCAAGCGTACGCGCCGCGGTCTTGCTGCCCATCGCCGCTATCGCCTCGGCGGGTGGCCCAATGAATACCAGGCCGGCATCACGCACCGCGCGTGCAAACCACTCGCGCTCTGAGAGAAAACCGTAACCCGGGTGAATCGCCTGCGCCCCTTCGACGATCGCAGCTTCGATTATGCGATCGCCCAGCAGATAACTCTGCGACGACGGCGCAGGACCGATGTTGACCGCAGCATCCGCGGCCCGAACATGCGGCGCACTGGCGTCCGCATCGCTGTACACCGCAATGGACCGAACCCCAAGCTCGCGACAGGCGCGGATCACGCGCAGCGCGATCTCGCCACGGTTGGCTATGAGAACCGAATCGAACATCAGAGCGGTCAGGTGGTGACGAAGTGCGCTTCGACCAATGCGATCTCATCGGCCGTAGCCATGCGGTGCTGACAACGTGCGCGAGCGATTCCGAGCGAGAGCTGAACGGTCATGCGTAAATATGAAGCAACAACATGCGAATCGTCATTGTCGATCCCGTGGTAAATCGTATCAAATTGGCGCAGGGGAGCACCTGGCTGCGCGGCGAGTCTTGACGTCATAACGTTATGACGCTAGATTTTGGAGATATGAGTTCCCTAAAGCGCGCCACCGTTTACTTCGATCCCGATCTCCACACGGCACTGCGCGTGAAAGCAGCGGCCACCGACCAGAGCCTATCTGACATCGTCAACGCAGCCGTTCGGTTACGCCTTGAAGAGGATGCCGACGACCTTGGCGCATTCGATTCCCGGAAGCATGAGCCCAACCTGGCATTCGAGGACGTGTTGAAAGATCTGCGCCGACGTGGCAAGCTATAGCCTCCTGGTCAAGGCGTCCGCAGTGAAAGAGCTCGACGCAGTTCCGCCAAGAGAGTTGCAGCGCATCGTCAAGAAAATCGGCACCCTCGCGACAAGCCCACGTCCGCACGGATGCGAGAAACTGTCCGGCGCAGAAAGGTTCCGGCTCCGTCAGGGCGACTACCGCATCATCTACGAAATCGACGACACCGCTCGGCGTATCATCATCGTGAAAATCGGCCACCGCCGAGACGTGCATCGCTGAGCCGGTGGCGCCTGCGAAGCGGGCGGCATGCCTATATCGTCGTCCATGGATCCCCGCCTTCGGCGAGGATGACGGTTCCTCGGTGAGGATGACGGTTCCTCGGTGAGGATGACGACTCCTCCGCGAGGATAACGACTCCGAACAGTCGCCTCAGAGCGGGATGTTGCCGTGCTTCTTTGGTGGATTCCTGTCCCGCTTCCCACGCAGGCTCTCGAGCGCGTCGATCAACGCGGGCCGAGTGTCGCGTGGATCGATGATGTCGTCGATGTACCCGCGACCAGCGGCGATGTATGGATGGGCGAATTTATCGACGTACTCCGCGATCTTCTCGTCGGTGGCCGTTCCAGGATCCGCACTGTCCGCGATGTCCTTGCGAAACAGAATCTCCACGGCACCCTTCGGGCCCATCACGGCAATCTCCGCGGTTGGCCAGGCGACGTTGAAGTCACCGCGGATGTGCTTGGAGCTCATGACGTCGTACGCGCCGCCGTACGCCTTGCGCGTGATGACGGTAAGCTTGGGCACCGTCGCCTCGCAGTACGCGAACAGCAGCTTGGCGCCATGCTTGATGATACCGCCATGCTCCTGTCCAACTCCCGGAAGGAAGCCTGGTACGTCCTCGAATGTCACGATCGGGATGTTGAACGCATCACAGAAGCGGATGAAACGCGCGGCCTTGACGGATGCGTTGATGTCGAGAACTCCCGCCAGCATCGCTGGTTGATTTGCGACGATCCCCACGCTGAATCCGCCAAGATGCGCAAAGCCGCAGATAATGTTCTCCGCGTAATCACGCTGCACCTCGTAAAATTCACCGTCATCGATAACGCGACGGAGCACTTCATGCATGTCGTACGGCTTGTTCGCGTTGTCCGGGACAATATCGAGCAACGCCTCATCGCGCCGGTCACGCGGATCGGTTCCCGCACCACGCGGCGGCTCATCCACGTTGTTGGATGGGATGTAGCGCATCAGATCGCGAATCGACGCTATGCACTCGGGCTCGCTGTCTGACGTGAAGTGCGACACACCTGATTTCATCGCGTGCGTGTCGGCACCGCCGAGCTCGTCCATCGTTACATCTTCGTGCGTGACCGTCTTGACGACGTTGGGGCCTGTCACGAACATGAAGGAGCTGTGTCGCACCATGTATGTGAAGTCCGTAATCGCCGGCGAGTAAACTGCACCACCGGCACACGGACCGAGTATGGCGGATATCTGCGGAATGACACCCGAGGCAAGCGTGTTGCGCAGAAAGATCTCCGCGTAACCGCCGAGCGACACGACGCCTTCCTGAATGCGCGCGCCGCCAGAATCATTGAGGCCTATCATCGGCGCGCCGTTCCGCATCGCAAGGTCCATCACCTTCACGATCTTTTCCGCGAACGACTCCGAAAGCGATCCGCCGAACACCGTGAAGTCCTGCGAAAATACGTACACCAGTCGGCCGTTGATGCGTCCCCAGCCGGTGACAACGCCATCGCCGTAGTACTTCTGTTCCTCCAGACCGAAGTCCGTGCTGCGATGCACGACAAAACGGTCGAGCTCCGTGAACGATCCTTCGTCCAGTAGAAGATCGATTCGTTCACGCGCCGAGAGCTTTCCCTTCTTGTGCTGGGCCTCTATACGAGCAACGCCGCCACCGAGTTCAGACTCGGCGCGGCGTTGCTCCAGAAGCGCGAGCTTATCGCGCATACTCATTAATTACTCTTCGTCGTACGTTGCCGGGAGAACAGCCGGAATGTCGGCTGCGTAATCCGATACGCTGTACTCCTCGGTCTCCATCGGAATCACCTTGCTCGGCTCTGCCGGACGCGGTGGCTGCTCCTCTGGAATTGCCGTGACTGCGAGCACGATGCGGCGATGGATCGGATCCACCT
Organism: Gemmatimonadota bacterium; assembly: GCA_003136975.1. GTDB lineage: Bacteria > Gemmatimonadota > Gemmatimonadetes > Gemmatimonadales > Gemmatimonadaceae > Fen-1247. The sequence goes on from PLEG01000201.1 coordinate 18,360, forward strand.
CGAGCACCCGCAGGTCCAGATTCATCGCTTCGTACACGATGTCGGCTGGGCTGTTGACCGGGTTACCGAAGTTGAGCTGGCTGTTCGGAACGAATCCTTCGATGTCGTTGCCGATGTCCACGACCACGCCCTTGTCCATCAAGCGCACGACATGACCACGCAGCTCCGTACCAACAGGATACGTCTCACCAATGCGGAGCCACGGATCCTCGATCGCCTGCTTGAGGCCGAGCGAGATGCGCTTGTTCTCCGGATCGATGTTGAGCACCACCACGTCCACCGTATCGCCCTTCTTGATCACTTCCGATGGATGCTGCACGCGACGCGTCCAGCTCATGTCGGAGACGTGGATGAGACCGTCTATGCCCGGCTCGATCTCGACGAATGCACCGAAGCTCGTCAAGTTGCGAACCTTGCCCGTGAGACGCATGCCGATCGGGTAGCGCTGTGGCAGCGTCATCCATGGATCTTCCTCGGTCTGCTTCATGCCGAGTGAGATCTTCTCTTCCGACGGATCGACCTTGAGCACTACTGCCTCGATCGTCTCACCAATGGAAACGATCTTGCTCGGATGACGCACGTTGCGAGTCCAGCTCATCTCGCTGATGTGCACCAACCCTTCAATGCCCGGCTCGAGTTCGATGAACGCGCCGTAGTTCGTAATCGAGACGACCTTGCCCGAGACGCGTGTGCCGACCGGATACTTCTCGGCGACGTCCTGCCACGGATAGCTCTGGAGCTGCTTGAGGCCGAGCGAGATACGCTCGCGCTCCCAATCGATGTCGAGAACCTTGACCTCGAGCTCCTGGCCGATGTGCACCATCTCGGACGGATGCGTAACGCGGCCGTACGACATGTCGGTGATGTGGAGCAGTCCGTCCACGCCGCCGAGATCGATGAATGCGCCGAAGTCTGTGATGTTCTTGACGATGCCCTTTCGGATCTGATCCTTCTGAAGCTCCTTCATCAAGCGCTCGCGCTTGCCTGCGCGCTCCTGCTCGAGAATCACGCGGCGCGAGACAACGATGTTGCGGCGGCGCTTGTTGAGCTTGATGATCTTGAAGTCGAAAGTCTGACCGAGAAGCTCGTCCACGTTCGGGACGCGGCGAAGCGCGATCTGTGAGCCTGGGAGGAAGGCGTCCACACCCATGAGATCGACGACGACACCGCCCTTGATCTTCTTGGTGAGGATACCAGCCACCGGCTGATCGCTCTCGTATGCAACGCGGATGCGTTCCCACACGCGCATGAAGTCGGCTTTCTTCTTGGAAAGAACGACCGACCCTTCCATGTCCTCGAGGTGCTCGAGCAGGACTTCAACTGAATCGCCCGCCTTGAGCTCGGGCATGTCCTTGAACTCTTCAAGAGGGATCGTTCCCTCGGACTTGAAGCCGATGTCCAGGATCACCATGTTGTCGCGGATATCGAGGACCTTGGCGCTGACAATCTCGCCTTCCTCGATGGACGCCATGGTGCCGTTGTACATCGCCATCATCGCCTCGAGCTCGTCGCTCGAGTAATCGTCTTCGTCGTACAGCTCTGGGCGAAGGTTGGCAAGCGGCCGGAGCTGCGCGCGTTGCATGTCGCGCTTCTCCCGCGCTGTGAGCGCGTGGTCGGTCGTGCCGGTTAAGGTTTCGGTTTCGGGCATTTGCTGGGTAAAAGGGTGGGTACAGCAGTTCTATGGGAACCTGGAAATATATCCAGGAAACTATTGTTTTGCAACGATTACCGCGATCTGACGCCCGGTGTCGCCCGCCCGGTGCGAGAAGAAGGTCCCGTTGTCGCAGCGGGTGCACGCAGCCGACACCGATATCCGGGAAACACCGGCCGTGCTGGCCTGCTCCGCGATAAGTGATCGGATGTCCACATTTCCCGGCCGGTTGGAGGCCTCGCCAGTCAATCGGGCGCGGACGTCAGCGGACACTTCGTAGCATCGCCCGCAGATGGCCGGCCCGATGTGAATGTGGAGCTCGTCCGGCGCGAGACCGGCGCGGCCGAGAACACGAATAGCCTGGTGGATGACGCGTGCTTCGGTGCCACGCCATCCTGAATGGACGATCGCAACTGCGCCCGATGGATGGGCCAGGAAGACTGGTGCGCAGTCGGCGATCGTCACCGCGAGCGCCAGGCCGCGTTCCTGGGTCGCGTGTCCATCGGCTGGCGGAGTTCTGAGGAAGCCGTCCCACGGAGTGACATGCGGCAGGACCGTGTCGCCATGGACCTGCGGTGCCACGCAGATCCCGCGCGCGCCAACATCGGCGAGGAGCGCGGACCATCGGCCCATCACTTCGCCAACCGGGTCCGCGCCAGCCAGACCGAACGTGCCAGCCGCGCGAGTCGTCGTGAACGCGAGGACGCCTAACTCATCAAATTCCGTGACCGGCTCAACCGGGGTGGTCAGCACGACTATTTCTGGTGCCTCCGCTCATCAACGCGCTTGATGTTCGCGCCGAGTGCGTTGAGACGCTCGTCGATCCGCTCGTAACCGCGCTCGATCTGCGTGACGTTGTTGATCGTGCTCTGACCGCGCGCACACATCGCTGCGAGCAGCATCGCCATGCCGGCGCGGATGTCGGGAGAGTCCATCGTCGCGGCGCGCAGCTGGCTTGGCCCGCTGACGATGCAGCGGTGCGGATCGCACAATACGATGTTGGCGCCCATCCCAATCAATCTGTCCACAAAGAAAAGTCGCGACTCGAACATCTTCTCGTGTACGAGGATCACGCCGTCACATTGAGTCGCGGCGACTATCGCGATCGACATTGTATCTGCGGGAAACGCGGGCCACGGTTGATCTTCGAGCTTGGGAATGTGTCCGCCAAAATCCTTCTGGACGCGCATCTCCTGATCGGCCGGAATCACCAGGTCGCGTCCTTCTATGCGACAACGGATTCCAATCCGCTCGAATCCCATGAGCGTCGAGCGCAGATGTTCGACTCCGGCGTCAACGACGCGGATCTCCGAACGCGTGACCGCTGCGAGTCCTATGAACGAACCGACTTCGATGTGATCCGGCCCGATCGTATAACTGACTGGAGTCTCACCGAGCGCGTTGCCGCCGTGCACGGTAATGGTGTTGGTGCCAATGCCTTCGATACGAGCGCCGAGCGCGACGAGAAAATGTGCGAGATCCTGCACGTGCGGCTCGCTCGCGGCGTTGCGCAGGATCGTGGTTCCTTCCGCCGCGGCGGCGAGGATCAGTGCGTTCTCGGTTCCAGTTACGCTCGGTTCATCCAGAAAGACATCGGCGCCGACAATTCGGTCGACCGTCATCTTGTAGCCGTCTTCCTCCGTGACACGCACACCGAGCTGTGACATCGCGAGGAAGTGGGTGTCGAGCCGGCGCCGGCCGATCACGTCGCCTCCGGGGGCCGGCAGCGTCGCATTTCCGCAGCGGGCGAGCAACGGCGCCGCCAACAGGATCGACGCCCGGATTCGCACCGAGAGAGCCGGATCGAGGCGTTGGGGTCGTAACTCGTGGGCCGAAATGTCGAGTGTATTGCGTTCGGTCCACTCGGCGGTCGCGCCTACCGAGCGTACCAGCTCGACCAGAGTTTCGAGGTCCCGGATGCGCGGAACGTTCGTGAGGCGTACGGGGCTCCGTGAAAGGAGCGACGCGGCGACGATCGGAAGGGCGGCGTTTTTGTTTCCGGAGGGGCGGATGCTGCCATGCAGCTTGTGTCCTCCCTCGACGATGTATTGGACAGCGGTCATGGTATTGGCGACAATATAGGGC